>CAYVMS010000162.1:0-8410 GCA_964452615.1 uncultured Occallatibacter sp. | reverse complement strand
AGCTTGGAGAGCAGCCGCAGTATTTCAAGATAGAGCCACACCAGCGTAACAATGATCCCGAAAGCGCCGTACCACTCCATATATTTGGGAGCGCCGTATTGCACGCCCCGCTCGATAAAGTCGAAGTCCAGCACAAGATTCAGCGCTGCGATGGCCACGACGAAGAGGCTGAAAGCGATCCCGATGAATCCGCTGCCATTGATTGAGACAAACTGTATGCCGAAAATCCCGAGCACCATCTCCAGCAGGTAGAGCAGTGCGATGCCGCCGGTAGCCGCGACGATTCCCATGCGCAGCTTCGCCGTAACTGGAATCAAGCCCGAACGATAGGCCAACAGCATGACGAAGAGCGTGCCAAAGGTCAGGCCCACAGCCTGCATCGCAATGCCCGGATAGCGCAGATCCAATAAGGCCGACAGGCCGCCGAGAACGAGCCCCTCAAGCAACGCATAGATGGGTGCCGTCACCGGTGCCCACTCTTTCTTGAATGTGGTCACAATGGCGACGATGAATCCGCCGAAGGCTCCAACCATCATCGGCAGCGACACATCGCCGAAGTCGCGCGACTGAAGGAAGCTGTGCCACGTCCATGCTGCGGTCGCGATAGCGCAGATCAGCAGGATGCCGGTTTTGTTCACCGTGCCATTGAGCGTCATCCGTGTCGATTCGTCGACGATGCCGCCGTACCGCGCGCCGGGGAGGTTCTCGAATGTTCCACTACCCAGTACCGGATTGGATGTCTTCATCAGTGCCATTTTCGTTGTCTCCCTTTCGCATCTCCCGGCAATTAGCTCACCAGGATGAATGCTCGAAACATCGATCTCTAGAGCCTCTAGCAAAATTACCCATCATGCCATAGATTGTGTCAGGGCACGACTTCAGTCGTGCCGCAAATGGCCAATTTAGACTCCGGCTTTAGCCGCTGCGGAGTTGCAGATAACTGAAAACAAGAACCGCAGGGGCTAAAGCCCGATATGATTTTGCTACTCTTTCGGCACGACTAAAGTCATGCCCTGACACATTTGCAGTTTCAATCGGATCTTGCAAGAGGCTCCTTGCTTCAAGTTTAGACCGTGCGGGGGTTCCATCTCAACGATGCGTGCTGATCTCCGACCCCTGATCCCTGCCCACTGATCTCTGACGACCCCTGCCATCAGTGCGCCGTCTCCGCAGCCGCGGCTCCCGCGCCAGGTTTGTTCTTGCTCAGCAGCAGGGCCAGCACGATCAGGCCCACCGACATCCACGACAGCTCCATGTAGACATCCTGGTAGCCCTGCATCTGCGCCTGCTGGTTGAGCTGGTTATAGATAGAGGCGAGAGCCATTCCGTTACCGTTGGGCCCGCCAAAGCTACCGCTGAAAAATCCTGAGAGCGCCTGCTGGTGCTGCTGGAAGGCGTTGCTTGCCGAGCTCATGGCGGATTGCAGATGTTGCTGGTGCCACAGGGTGCGGTTGGTCACCTGCGCGTTGGTCACTGCGATCAGGATGCTGCCGCCGATATTGCGCACAAAGTTAATCAAGCCCGCCACCTGATTGCTCTGCTCCTTGGGCATGCCCACATAGGCTGCCGTTGTGATTGAGATGAAGCAGAACGGCAAAGGCATCATCTGAACGACGCGCAACCACGACGCTGCCGAAAAAGTCATTCCCAGCGTGGTCACGTCGGCCGCATAGCGGAAGGTAATCACAAACATCGTGAAGCCGGCCATCGCCAGATAGCGCGCAGCCACCTTGCCGGTGGCAAAGCCGGCCAGGGGCATCATGAAGAGCAGCATCACGCCGCCCGCAGTCAGCGCCATACCGGCGGTGGTGGCGTTCCATCCCAGCAGTTGCTGCATGAACTGCGGCTGCAATACGGTGTTTGCATTGAGCACGCCGCCCACCAGCGCCATGAGGAAGCAGCAGATGGCGAAGTTTTTGAAACGGAAAAGTTTGATATTGATGATCGGATTCTTGTGGTTCCACTCCCACCAGATCAGCGCGACGATGCCGCCCACAAAGAGGAATGCAAAGAAGCGGATGAAGCCGGAGGAGAACCAGTCGTTCTCCTCGCCCTTATCGAGCATGATCTGCAAGCCGCCCATGGCGATGGTGAGAAAGCTCAGGCCGAGGTAGTCGATATTGCGCAAGCGCGAGCGGTCGGCCTTGATCCACGGCGGATCTTCAACGAGCCGGTTGACCAAAAAGAACGCCAGAATGCCCACCGGAATGTTGATGAAGAAGATCCAGCGCCAGGAGAAGTTGTCGGTGATCCAACCGCCCAGCGTGGGACCGATGGAAGGAGCAAGGACAGCGACCAGCCCGTAGAGCGCGAAGGCCTGTCCGCGTTTCTGCGGCTCAAAGCTATCGGCCATGATGGCCTGGGCCATGGGCTGCATTCCACCGCCGCCAATCCCTTGAATGATTCGAAACAGCAGCAGCATCGGCAGCGAAAGCGCCGAGCCGCAGAGGAAGCTCGAAACAGTAAAAATGACAATGCAGAGAAGAAAGAAATTGCGGCGGCCCAAGACGCTCGACGCCCATGCGCCGATGGGCAGGACAATCGCGTTTGACACGAGATAGCTGGTGAGCACCCAAGTGCCCTGATCGGTCGAGGCACCCAGCGAGCCGGCGATATGGGGCAGGGCCACGTTGGCGATCGAAGTGTCGAGCACCTCCATGAAAGCGGCCAGTGCCACGGTCGCGGCGATGATCCAGGGGTTGACCCTTGGCTTCCACTGCGCGACCTGAATTTGTGCGGGCCTGGACGATGCGGTTTCGACTTCGGGCAAAGATGTACTCCTTGACTGTTCTGCTATGACTGCTCGGTTGTTCTCTCGTGCGACGAACTGGAAGTACGGCGCTCTTAAGCGGACTTCGCACCGTCCCTACGGGACGGGGTCTTCTGTTGAACTCTGACCCAGGACTGCACTGCACTGCGCTTGTCCTCTACCCCACGGACGAAGACCTGTCCGTGGGTACCCCGATCCTGGGCTATTATCGGTTCTCCCTCCGGGAGAAAATGCGCCGATTGGCTTCGCTAAACCATTTTTGAAACACGTACTCAGGACGCATCCCGCCTACTCTCCGGTTAGATTCGTTCCGCGTCCGCTGGGGTTCATCTGCCTCGCGGCGGCTACAAGACGGACTTGGGTTCACGCCAGCCCAAGAGCGCGATCGTCAACGCCACAGCTTGCATCGTGACGATAAAGGCCACGCAGGCCGGCCATTTGCCCAGCGCCCAGAAGGCTCCGGGAACCACGCCGGCGGCGGTGCCTCCAATGTAGTAGCAAGTCAGGTAAAGGCCGGCGGCAGTGACGCGCGCCTCCGGCGGTGCAGCCACGCGCAGATGGCTTTGTGAGGCGGTTTGCGAGATGAAGACACCCGAGGAGAGCAAGGTTAGTCCCACAATAATGACGGGCAGCGAGGGAGCGAGGGTGAGCAGAACGCCGGTCATCGAGCAGAGAATCGCTCCGCTAATGCCGGCGCGCAGGCCGACGCGAGTAATAAGAAATCCGGCGGCTGGTGTGACCACCAGGCCGATCAGATAGACGAAAAACAGCGAACTGAGCGCTGCGGTCGAAAGGTTGAATGGCGCGGCAGCGAGGTGGAAAGTAATCCATGTGAAGACGCCCACCAGCGAGAAGAGCACGTTGAAGCCCACGGCAAATGTGGCCACCAGCCGGCGTCGCCAAAATAATGCCCGGAACTTGCTCAGCATCGCAGCGTCGGGGAAAGCAAACCGCACGCCTGAGTTTGTCTGCGGCGAAAGCCGTCGTCGTCCGCGAGGCAGCCACGCAGCCACAGCCCCGGCCCCAACCAGAGCGGCCGTTCCGAGAACGAGAAAGCTCACCCGCCAACTGAACCAGGCAGCAAGATAACCCGACGATAGCCGGCCCATGAAGCCGCCCAGAGCAGTTCCGCTGACATAGAAGCTCATGATCAGCGCGACCCTCTGCGGCGGCCACTCCTCGCCGATGTACGTTATCACAAGCGCAATAATTCCGGGCACCGTGATGCCTTGTAGAAAGCGCCAGAAGATGAGTTGGGCGAGCGAGGTGGACGTGGCCGCCAGCAGCGTGGGCAGTGCGATGCCCACCAACGAACCCACGATCACCCGCTTGCGAGGCAGCCGCTCAGCCAGAGCGCCAAAGATCGGCGCCGAAACGGCTACTCCTAGCGTGGCTGCGGAAACCGTCATGCCTACGCCGGTCTTTGAGGCATTGAAGAGCCGCGTCAGCATCGGCAGCAACGGCTGTGTGCAATAGAGTTCCAGAAAGGCGCAGACGCCGCACAGGGTTACAGCCGCGGCAGCCAATGTGCTGGGCGATGTGCGGTCCGGTTGTGCGGGAAGCTCCATGCATCAGGATAAAGGATGACGCTGTTCTACCGACGCAACCAACTTAACCTCAGCCAGTGGAGAACCGCTCTAAAAAACGCCCGCCATGCTTGATACGGAGAGACGAGGTTGATGCTTCGTTGCGCCACACTCGGCCAGAACGATGGGGGAAAGAGTGATCACCGGGCACTGCGCGTAGGCGAGCACTTTGTAAATGATGCCAGCGCGGGTGGCGGCAGCAAACTGCGATGCTCGCTGCGCGCCCATGACGATGAGATTGGCGCTCTGCGATCGGCCCTGGTAGAGCAACTCTTCGGTAGGGTCTCCCAGCACTGCTCTTGTTCGCACATCGACTTTGTCTTGAAACCGGACTGGAATCAGGGAGAGAAGTTCGTTTTCTATTTGGTCAAGGGTGCGGCCGGCGAGAACCTCGGCGCTCTCCTGGGGCGGGATAACATGCTGCAGGATCAGGCTGGCCTCGTGCCTGGCCGCTAGTTCGGCGGCAAAGCTCGCGACCACACGACGGGACTCTCGCGTTCCGGCAGAGCACAGGATGGTGCGCGTGGCAGATTTGCGATAAGCGCCTTCGACCACGTAGGGACTGACGATGGTAACCGGCACGTTAGCATTGCGGAGAACGGCCTCGGCCACCGAACCTACAAGCAGTTTGCCGATGGGGCCGGGTGAGTGAGCGCCAATCACGACGCGATCAATTTTACGCCCACTCAGGAAGGTGAGAATTTCATCGGCGGCCGATCCGGGCCGAACCACAATCCTGCAGCGGATGCCGAGATTCCTGGCGCGTTGCGCGAACGGTTCAAGATGAAGTTTCTCGGCGCGGGCTTCGGTGTAGTTATAGTAGCGGGGCCCAGATCTGGGGGAAGAATCAGCTTCCGGAGCGTAATAAACATGAAAGAGAATAAGATCCGCGCCAAACTCGGCGGCCTCGGCCACAGCAAAGCCGAAAGCCTTTTCATTGACGGGAATCTCGGAGGCGAAGAGGATGGCAGCGGGTTTGCTCCACCCGGGCTTGATGGCGGCAACCATGGGGATCTCCTGATTTTCGTCTCTTGCGGTTGGGCGCTGACTCGACCCCAAAATCGAGATCGGGAAGGCAACGACAAACTCTCCCGGAGAATCTAGCGCGACGGTCGCGAAGGCTCCGGTGATGTGAATCCAGGGCTGGGTGCCCATGGGATGGAACGGAGGCTTAAGCCTTCATCTCTGTCTTTTTTGTCTTTCAGAAATCATCGGGGACCGTACATGCTGGGAGTATCAACGGCATCGGGAAGTATAGATGTTCAATAAGGAACAATAATCCTGTTAATTTCTGTGCGAGCCTCAACAGGCTCGGGGCGCGGCCAATTCACCTCGCATCTGCGGGCCTTTCGGAGTTTTGAAGTGCGGAGTACGATGCACTCATGTCTTCCCATCGAGGCAGAAAGCTGATCATGGCGGCTCTATTCGTCTTCACGGCAAGCACAATCTGGCCAGAGGACGTGAAGGCGCACACTGCAGCAGTGCTCACTACCGCCCAGATCGTCGTTGAGATGCAGAGCCAAAACCAGACGCGCGCCGAGAAACTGAAGCATCTGAAATCGATCCGCCATTACAAGGTGGAGTACAAGGGCTTCTCCAAAGACATCGCAGCCCAGATGGAGGTCGAGTACACTTACGACGCCGCGTCTGGCAAGACGTTCAGGATCATGAGCCAGAGCGGGTCAAAACTTCTCTGCGAGAAGGTGCTGAAGCGGGCAGTCGATAGCGAAAAGGAAGCCTCGCTGGACAGAGGCTCGACGGCCCTCACGACGGCAAATTACAAGTTCAACCTTGTGGGGAGCGAGAACCTGGCGGGGCGACCGGCTTACATCCTGGATGTACAACCGCTAGTGGCAAGCAAGTTCCTCTGTCGGGGCAAAATCTGGGTGGATGCGGCGGAGTTCGCGTTGGTGAAGTTTGAAGCAGAGCCGGCCAAAAGTCCTTCCTTCTGGATTTCGCGAACGCTGATTCATCAGTCCTTCGCCAAGATGGGCGATCTCTGGCTGCCGGAGCAAAACCGCAGCGAAACCAAGGTGCGCATAGGCGGAACTGCAGTCTTCACCATCGACTACGGGACCTATCAGATCAATGCGAATGCGTCCTGATTCGGATCCCCGCGAGGGCGCTTCGTCATTTCTCAATGCCCGTTGACCAGCATGGTTGGATCAGGGATGGTGCGGCAAGTCGTGCCTGTTGGGAGTTTCCACGTAGAACCGTCCGCATAAGTGACAGAGTTCAGTTCGATTGCGTGGACTGCTGTCATGGCTGGTACCAAGAGATCCGCGACGACATCTTTGTTGTCCCCGGCAGAAAACTTGACCGGCAGTTTCAGCACCGCATCAGAAGAATCATCCCCAGCGGACTTCGTCTTTGTGACGCGCCCCTTGCCAGTCAGACCACGCACAGTGACCTCGCCCCCTGTTATTTGCCTGGAATCCCCATTGGTCAAAATCAAGTGAAGCGATTGCGCGGGCCCCTTGGGGCGTGAGTCCTTGACAGGAAGGAGGTCTGCGTTCACGCCCTGCCGAGCATGCATCGTAACCGGACAACCGGTGTTCCCAGTCGGCATTTGAATGAGGGCTTTTGTCTGTTTCTCGTCCGGGCTTTGAGCGGTCAGAGCGATTGAACCAAGCAGGATGGCGAACAAAACCGCAGCAGAATGCTTCATAATAAGTCTCCTTTCGAGCATCTACAGACAGTGTCCGGATCTTGGACGGTGAAGCGGGCGCACTGTAACAAAGCACGGTGTGCAATCTCTAGAATCAGTACATTGGGGTTGCCCTTCGAAAGCATGATGGAGGAGTCGCAAGACGACGCTCCGCAGCTAGCCATCGTCGATAGAGCCCGCACCAAACCGGGCAGTGGCGACTGTGTTACCGTTGCATTACGGCGTCCCTGTGCCAGGCCGGTGGAAGGGTCTGTGCCAAAAGCCAGAAATTAGGCAGAAATCAGGGGCGGCGTGCGAAACCTCAGAATGTCCCAGCAACCGGAACTGACGTCTGACTCACTTGCCACGAACCCGGCGCGCACGCCTGGGTCCGAATCCGGTGCCGTGCTCGCGACTGAATTGGAGCATCCCTCCACGCATTCGCTGCAACGGATTCCACCCTGGCTTGTAACCTCCGAGCTCTTCTTGCGCGTCATACTCAGGATGTACATCGGTTTGCTCATCTGCTACGCGCCGTGGTCGGGCCAGTTGCTCACCTTCCTTCCTGGATCGCGCTTTTTGTGGGAGCAGAACCAGCTCTTTGTCTGGTTTCCCACGCTCGGATTCTACGCGGCCAATGGAGCGGTGCGCGGCATGGTCTCCGGGTTGGGCCTATTAAATCTTTGGATTGCGTTTCACGACGCGATCCACTATCGAGAAAGATAAGAATGAGCGAACAGGGAATAGTGAATAAAGAACTTACCTCGATTCCAGCCGCCACAATACCCGGTAATGGGATTCCGTCGCCGCTCCCCGAGGCTCCGCTGGCTTATGAAAACTCCGGCTTTTTGAACAGCGCCGACGGACGGCTGATCCGCATCGTCTCCGAGTATATGGAGCCACTAGCGCGCTTTCGCCACGAGCAGATTCAGGACACGGTGGTCTTCTTTGGTTCGGCACGTTTTCACGGGCGCGAAGAGGCCGACCACGCCCTCGAACTGCTTGACAATACAGGATCAAAGCAGCCCGCTCCCAGCCACGAACAGCCAGCGAAGCCGCTGGAAATCGCCGAGGGCAAGGCAACCGAACTGCAGCGCAAACGCGCCGTGGCGGCCGTCGAGATGGCCCGCTACTACGAGGACGCGCGGCGGCTCGCCTATCTACTGACCGACTGGACCAAGCAGATTTCCTCGAAGCGCAGCCGGTTTGTAGTCACCTCCGGCGGTGGACCCGGCATCATGGAGGCGGCTAATCGCGGCGCTCACGAGGCCGGCGGCAAGACCATCGGCATGAACATCCGTCTGCCCTTCGAACAGCACCCAAACCCCTACATCACGCCCGCGCTCAACTTTGAGTTCCATTACTTTTTCATGCGCAAGCTGTGGTTCGCCTATCTGGCCAAGGCGC
>CAYVMS010000161.1:0-8452 GCA_964452615.1 uncultured Occallatibacter sp. | reverse complement strand
CCCATGGGCATCAAGCTGCGCGAGATCATCGAGGTCATCGGCGGCGGCGTACCCGGGGGGCACACCTTCAAGGCTGTGCAGACCGGCGGCCCTTCCGGCGGCTGCATTCCGGCTGAAATGCTCGATCTAGGCGTCAGCTATGACGCTCTCATGGCGGTCGGCTCCATCATGGGCTCCGGCGGCATGATCGTCATGGACGACACCTCCTGCATGGTCAACGTCGCCAAGTTCTTTGTCGAGTTCTGCAAATCCGAATCCTGCGGCAAGTGCATTCCCTGCCGCGCGGGCACGGCGCAGATGCATACTCTGCTGACCCGCATCTGCGACGGCAAGGGAACCATGGAGGATCTGGATCTGCTGGTCAGCCTCTGCGAAACGATCAAGGAGACCAGCCTCTGCGGACTGGGCATGACGGCGCCCAATCCGGTGCTGAGCACGCTCAAGTACTTCAGAAACGAGTACATCGAGCACATTGTGAATAAACGCTGTCCGGCTGGCGTATGCAACATGGAAGCGCTCGTGCCTGAAGCTCCAGTGGAGGTGTTGGCATGAGCGAAAACATGGATGTGAGAACGCTAAAGATCGACGGCCATGAACTGAGCGCCCGTGCCGGCCAGACGATTCTCGAAGTGGCCCGCGAGAACGACATCAACATTCCTACCCTGTGCCATCTCGAAGGCCTGAGCAACGTCGGCGCTTGCCGGCTCTGCCTGGTGGAGATCAAGGGCAGCAACAAGCTCTTGCCTGCCTGCGTCGCCGCAGTGCACGAGGGCATGGAAGTCTCGACCGACACCGAGCGCCTGCGCAAGCATCGCCGGGTCATTCTGGAGTTGCTCTTCGCCGAGCGCAACCACGTCTGCGCTGTTTGCGTCTCCAACGGTCACTGCGAACTGCAAGCCATGGCACAGGAGCAAGGACTGACCCACATTACACTCCCTTATCGCAATCCGGCTCTGACCTTCGACGCCTCGCACGAGCGCTTCACCGCCGATCACAACCGCTGTATCCTCTGCACGCGCTGCGTCAGGGTTTGCGCGGAGATTGAAGGCGCGCACGTCTGGGATGTGATGGGTCGCGGCATCGACTCCATCGTCATCACCGATCTGCACGACGACTGGGGAAAATCCAGTTGCACCCGCTGCGGCAAGTGCGTCCAGGTCTGCCCCACCGGAGCCCTCTTCGACAAGAGCAAGGTCGGTTCCGATCACCCCAAGTACCCCGATTTTCTGCCTTACCTGAATCTCATGAGGGAAGCGCAATGAGCAAACTGAAAGTTGCAACAGTGTGGCTCGATGGATGCTCCGGCTGTCACATGTCGTTCCTCGACATGGACGAGCGGCTCCTCGAACTGGCCGAGTTGATCGATGTGGTCTACAGCCCCATCGTCGACGCCAAAGACTTCCCCGATGAAGTAGACATCGCTCTGGTCGAGGGCGCCGTAGCTTCGGTGGACGACGAGAAAAAGATCAAAAAGGTGCGCGCTCATTCTAAGCTTCTGATCGCCATGGGCGATTGCGCCGTAACGGGCAATGTGCCGTCAATGCGCAATCCCATCGGCTCTGAGGCGATTCTCGATCGGGCGTACATCGAAAACGCAAACCTGCAACAGCAGATCCCTTGCGTCGTCGTGCCAAAGCTGCTCAACACTGTGCGGCCCATCCACGAGTTTGTAGCCGTCGATGTGTTTCTGCCCGGCTGCCCGCCCTCTGCCGACACATTTCACACAGCGCTGACTGCGCTGGTCACCGGTGCGCCGCTGGATATTTCGGCCCTCACCCGCTTTGGAGCCTGACGACAGCCGGTCTCCAGACCGGCTGTCGTCAGGGCGTCCGCGCCCGCACTTGTTGTAGGAAATCGGAGCTTTCTATGAGCCAGACGATCACCATCGATCCCGTAACGCGCCTCGAAGGGCACGGAAAAATCACCATCCAGCTCGACGATCAAGGTCAGGTCGCCGATGCGCACTTCCACGTCACCCAGGTGCGTGGCTTTGAGAGATTCTCCCAGGGCCGGCCATTCTATGAGATGCCTAGCCTGATGGCGCGCATCTGCGGCATCTGCCCGGTCTCGCACTTGATTGCATCGGCCAAGGCCTGCGAAGCCATCATGGCGGTCCGCATTCCGCATACCGCCGCACAGTTGCGCCGCATGTTGAATCTGGCACAGATGGTGCAATCGCACGCCCTGAGCTTCTTCCATCTCTCGTCTCCAGATCTATTGCTGGGCATGGAGTCCGACCCCACCAAGCGTCACATCTTTGGCGTGGCCGCCGCTCGCCCCGACCTGGGCCGTGCAGGCATCGGCTTGCGCCGTTTCGGCCAGCACATCATCGAACTGCTCGGCACCAAGCGCATCCACACGGGCTGGGTCGTCCCCGGCGGCGTCACCGAGCCACTCTCCGCCGCTCACCGCGACGAGATTCTGGCCATGATTCCCGAGGCCTATGCCAACCTGAACCTCGCGCTCACCGCTTACAAGCAGATCGCCGACTCGTTCAGCCAGGAGATCTCGGTCTTCGCCAACTTCCCGTCCAACTATCTAGGCCTGATTAACGAGGACGAGTCGTTCGAGATCACCGATGGCACGCTGCGTCTGATCAGTCCCCAAGGCGCGATCATTGAGGACGGCATGACTGCCATGCGCTTCACCGAGCAGATCGGCGAGGCCGTCGAGCCCTACAGCTACACCAAATTCGTCTATTACAAGCCGCTCGGCTACCCCGAGGGCAGCTATCGCGTCGGCCCGCTGCCGCGCTTGAACATTGTCCGCTCCATGGGAACGCCGCAGGCCGACAAGGAACTTGCCTACTTCAAGCTCTTGTCCACCGGCCCGATCGAGAGTTCCTTCCACTACCATCACGCGCGGCTTGTCGAGGCCCTCTACGGCATCGAGAAGATCGAGCAGATCCTCGCCGATCCGCTCATCCTCGACACGCATGTGCGCGCCACAGCCGGCGTAAATCGGCTAGATGGAGCAGGCCAGATCGAGGCTCCCCGCGGCGTCCTGAATCACCATTACAAGGTGGACGAGGATGGCAAGATCACCTGGGCTAATCTCGTCGTAGCCACCGGCCACAACAACAACGCCATGAACAAGGGCGTTCTACAGTCGGCTAAGGCTTACGTCAAGGACGGTAAGTTCACCGAGGGCGCTCTCAACCGTATCGAGGCCGTGATCCGCACCTTTGATCCCTGCCTCAGTTGCTCAACACACGCTTTCGGCCAGATGCCCCTGGCTGTCTCGCTGGTCAACGCCGACGGCGAGGTTGTGGACCAACTCATCAGCTAACGCTCAGTCTTAAAGGATGAAATCTCTAAAAGATATGTCATCCTGAGCGAAGCGTAGCGGAGTCAAAGGATATGCGGTTGCTTTTGTGGAACGTGTTTCAAAAGCGCCTTGTATCAGAGCACGACTTCAGTCGTGCCGCTAATGCAGCAAGATAGAAGCGGGCTTTAGCCCCTGACGGAATGTATGAGGTTGAAGATACAATTCCGCAGGGGCTAAAGCCCAAAATCTTTCGGGCCATCTTTCGGCACGACTAAAGTCGTGCCCTGACACTTCAATGGCTTCGATCGCGTTTCTCTGTAACCTGTAAACCGTACCCTATCAAATTGGAGCTATCGATGAGCCAAGCCCGATGCCTGATCCTCGCATGCGGCAACACGCTGCGTGGGGATGACGGCGTCGGGCTTTGGCTTGCCGAGTGGGCCGAACGGCGCTTCTCAGACCAGCTTGGCGTCCGCATCATCGCCGACCATCAATGGACCCCGGAACTCGCCGAAGATGTCGCCCACGCGCACTCCGTCTTGTTTATCGATTGCTCCCTCGCCTCCCCGCCTGGAGCCATCAATCTAACCGCAATCGAGCCCGCCGGCGAAGGGCACGGAAAAGGAACCCATCACCTCGATGCATCCCAGTTGCTCGCCTTGGCCCGCGATTTCTACGCTTCCCTGCCCCGCAGCGCGCATCAGTTGACCATCGGCGCGGGTTCAACGGATCTCGGCGAAAAGTTCAGCATTGCCGTAACCGCTTCCCTCCCCGAAGCCTGCCGCCTGATCGAAGAGACCATCCAACATTCGCTCGGCCAAGATGCGACTTCATAACCTACTGACCAGTCATTCTGAGCGAAGTTTGGCGCTCCTTTTGCGACAGACGTAGTCGAAGGACCTGCGGTTGCACTTGCCTCCATCGTTATTTGCCAAAGACCAATCGCTGCGCTTCGGATCGCTCGCAATGACTGTCTTTTGCGCGTTTAAAACCGCAACGGCGGCTGCATTGTTCCGCAGCCGCCGTTGATTTTCAATTGAGTTGTTACAGTCCTAGAAAGCGCCCACCGTCTGGCGCAGGCTATAGGAGCTAAGCGTCTTGATGTAGTTGCCGCGGTCAAACGGAGAGGTGTCGGGGACCGAGCGGCGGCTCAGGCAGCCGCGCGTCTCCCACAGCGATGTGTACTCGCGCTTCTCCAGCCAATAGTGAATGTCAGCCAAAACCCGCTTGATGTGTTCGATGCCGTGAATGTGCAGCGCTGAGGCCATCATCGTCACTCCGGCTCCGGCCATGATGCCTTTGAGCACGTCTTCGGCAGAGTGAACGCCGCCGGAGATGGCGATGTCGAGATTCAGGTGGCCGTAGAGAATAGCTGCCCAGTGCAGCCGCGGCAGCAGCTCCGCCGGCGTTGAGAAGTGGAGAGTCGGACGAACCTCAAGGGTCTCGATGTCGAAGTCCGGCTGATAAAAGCGGTTAAAGAGCACCACGCCCTTCGCGCCAACTCCCTCCAGTTGCGAAGCGATGTGCGGAATGCTCGTAAACGAGCGCGACAACTTTACCGAAACCGGCACCTTGACCGCTGAAGTTACGGCGGTGACAAGTTCTATAAGCTGACCTTCCAGAAGCGCGGAAGTGTGGCTCTTATCCGTGGCCAGCGCATAGGTATTCAACTCTATAGCGTCGGCTCCAGCCTGCTCCATATCCTTGGCAAAGCGCACCCAGCCGCCTGTGGTAGCTCCATTGAGACTGGCCAGAATCGGAATCTTGACCGTCTCTTTGCAGCGCCGCACATGCTCCAGGTAGCTATCCTGCGTCATGCGATAGTCCTTCAGGTCGGGCAGGTAGCCAAGCGACTCGGCAAAGGAATCCGTTCCGCGCGACAGGTCGTCGTCGAGCGCCTTGGATTCCAGCGCCAACTGCTCCTCAAAGAGCGAGTGAAGCACAATCGCCGAAGCGCCGGAGTCTTCCATGCGGCGAACATTGTCGATTGACTCGGAGATCGGCGTCGAGGAGACGACGATTGGCCCATTCAGCTTCAAACCAAGATACTGCGTCGAAAAATCGATCATTCGGTACCTCCGGCAGTCTTTCCCGCCAGCTTTTGTTCGGTTGTATCCTCGACCTTTTCCGCCGGGGCGATATTCGGCGTTTCACCGCGGCCAGGCATTGCGGCCCGCGCGGAGTAAACGCGCCACTGACGCTCAACGTCGTCCTGCGCATCCGCAAGCAGCCTTGCGGCCAGTTCCGGATTGCTGCGTGCCAGCATAGTGTATCGCGCCTCGCGGTAGCTGTACTCTTTGAGACGAATCGAGGGAGCCTTCGAGTCAAGCTGGAAGGGGTTCTTTCCCTCTTCGCGCAGAATTGGATTGTACCGCATCAGAGGCCAATACCCCGATTGGACTGCCAGCTTTTGTTGCTCCAATCCATGCACCAGGTCGTAGCCGTGAGCGATGCAACTAGAGTAAGCGATGATGAGCGAAGGACCGTCGTGCGCCTCGGCCTCGCGGAAGGCCTTGACCACATGGCTATCGTTACTACCCAAGGCCACCTGTGCCACATAGACCGAACCATAGCTGACGGCTTCCATGGCCAAGTCCTTGCGGCTATTGGGCTTTCCGGCTGCGGCAAACTTCGCGACCGCGCCGCGCGGCGTAGCCTTGGACATCTGACCGCCAGTATTCGAGTAGACCTCAGTATCCAACACCAGCACGTTCACATTCTTGCCTGAGCCGAGCACGTGATCCAGGCCGCCGAAGCCGATATCGAAGGCCCAGCCGTCGCCACCCAGAATCCACACGCTCTTGCGAACCAGCGATTCGGCGATGGCGAGCAGGTTCTTCGCATCGGAGCTTTGTTTCCCAGCAAGCTTCTCGCGCAGGACCTTTACGCGCCCGCGCTGCAGTTCCATCTCCTCTTCGGTTTTCTGTGGAGCATTGAGCAAATCCGCCACAAGCTCGACGCCAATCTCCGGCGCCAGACGGGTCACCAGAGTCTCGGCAAACTCCTTCTGCTGGTCGAGAGCGATTCTCATACCGAAGCCAAACTCGGCGTTGTCTTCAAAAAGCGAGTTGGCCCAGGTTGGTCCTCGGCCTTGCGCATTGCTGCTGTAAGGAGTGGTGGGCAGGTTGCCGCCATAGATAGATGAGCAGCCAGTCGCATTAGCCACATAAAGCCGGTCACCGAAGAGCTGCGTGAGCAGCTTTACATACGCTGTCTCGCCGCACCCTGCGCATGCGCCCGAGAACTCAAAGAGCGGCTGCAGCAGTTGCAGATCCTTCACCTGGCCGTGCGAGAGCTTCGAGCGGTCAACCTCAGGAAGGTTGAGGAAGAAATCCCAGTTATCGCGCTCTGCCTCGCGCAGCGGCTCCTGGGGCGCCATGTTGATCGCCTTCTTGCTGGCGTCGCTCTTGTTCTTCACCGGGCAAACATCCACGCAGACCGCACAGCCGGTGCAGTCTTCAGGAGCAACTTGCAGCGTATAGCGATCCTGCTCCATACCCTTCCACTTGGGCTTGGCCCACTGGAGAGTCGCCGGAGCCTTGTCCCCAAGCTCTGAGCTGTAGATTTTGGCGCGAATCACAGCGTGCGGGCATACCATCACGCATTTGCCGCACTGAATGCACAGGTCCTTATCCCATACAGGGATGAACTGCGCGATATTGCGCTTCTCCCACTGAGCCGTGGCCGTGGGGAATGCGCCGCCTGCTGGAATGGCGCTGACCGGAAGCAAGTCGCCGTGACCCGCTGCAATCTCGCCCAGTACGTTGCGCACAAACTCCGGCGCCTTGGGCGAAATCGACGGAATCAAATCGAAGCCCGACGAAGCGGCGGCTGGCAGCTCAACCTTATGCATGTGCGCCAATGCGGCATCGACAGCGGCATAGTTCTTGGCCACCACAGACTCTCCGCGCTTGCCATAGGTCTTGTAAATGGCCTTCTTGATCTGCGCAATCGCCTCGTCCCGCTGCAGAACGCCGCTGATGGCGAAGAAGCAGGTCTGCATGATGGTGTTGATGCGCGTGCCCATACCGGCCTCGCGCGCCACCGTGTAGCCATCGATCACATAAAACTCGATCTTCTTCTTGAGCATCTCTTCCTGCGTGCTCTTGGGCAGCTTGTCCCAGACCTCTTCCGCCGAATACGGCGAATTGAGCAGGAAGACCGCGCCTGGCATTGCTGCCTCCAGAACATTCATTTTTTCTAGAAAGCTGAAGTTGTGGCAGGCCACAAAGCTCGCGCGGGTAATCAGATAAGTCGACCGGATCGGCGTAGGTCCGAAGCGCAGGTGCGAGGTGGTCATCGAGCCCGACTTCTTCGAGTCATACACGAAGTAGCCCTGCGCGTAGTTCTCCGTCTCGCTGCCGATGATCTTGATCGAGTTCTTGTTCGCGCCCACCGTGCCGTCGGAGCCCAGTCCGTAAAAGAGTGCGCGGACGGTCTTCGGATCCTCGGTCGAAAATGAAGGATCGTAGCTCAGGCTCGAGTGCGAAATATCGTCGTCAATGCCAATCGTGAAGTGGTTTTTCGGAGCAGCCTTGGTCAACTCGTCGAAGATGCCCTTGACCATCGCTGGCGTGAACTCCTTCGAAGACAGACCGTAGCGCCCGCCAATCACCTTCGGCTTGCCGCAAGGCAGCGCGGTTTCATTTTCGGCCAGCACAGTCACGATGTCCATATAAAGCGGCTCGCCCGTGGCTCCGGGCTCCTTGCAGCGGTCCAGAACCGCAATCGACTTCACTGTCGACGGCAGAGCCTTCAGGAAGGCCTTTGAATCGAACGGCCTATACAGGCGAACCTTGACCATACCGATCTTCTCGCCCTGCTTGACCAGTGCGTCCACGGCCTCTTCGGCAGCTTCTGCACCAGAGCCCATCAGAATAATCACGCGCTCCGCATCCGGCGCGCCGTAATAGTCGAACAAGTGATAAGCACGGCCAGTCTGCGCGGCAAAGCGATCCATCACGTTCTGTACGATCCCCGGAACGGCAGCATGATACGGAGTACAAGCCTCGCGGGCCTGGAAGAAGACATCTGGATTCTGCGCCGTGCCGCGAATGATCGGGCGATCCGGGCTCAATGCGTTCTGCCGGTACTGAATGATGTACTTGTCGTCCAGCAATGCGCGAATCGTCTCGTCGCTGATGGGCAGGATCTTGCCCACTTCATGCGAGGTGCGGAAGCCGTC
>CAYVMS010000160.1:0-8473 GCA_964452615.1 uncultured Occallatibacter sp. | reverse complement strand
AACTCTGATTCTCTCACAGGGGCGTATCTGCTCTTGTTGCTTCTAATCCTCAAACTGTTGGGGAAATGACCGGTCTGTACCGTTGCCAATTCGGCTGATCATTATCTCCCGTTGCTTATGGGCAGTTTTGTGCCTCTGAGATAAGCCATGTAGCATCCGGAGTGTGGCTGAGCTCGACACTCCGGTGATGTATGTGAAGGGCGTAGGCCCGCGCGTGGCGGATCTGCTCGCGGCTAAAGGCATCCAGGTGGCCGAGGATTTGCTCTACCACCTGCCCTTCCGTTACGAAGACCGCCAGAATCCGCGCAGCCTGGATGAGCTGAAGGCGGGCGAGACTGCCAGCGTGATCGCCGAGGTTCGTGGTTCCGCCCTGCTGCGCACCCGCAAGGCGCCCATCTTCGAGTTGACCGTCGGGCAGGGTCGGCTGGCGCTGAAGTGCATCTGGTTCAACGGCAGCTACCTCGAGGGCAAGTTTCGCGCCGGGCAGACAGTGGCTGTCTACGGCAAGGTCGAGCCGTCGCGCTCAAGCCAGAATTTCAAAATGATCCAGCCGCAGTTTGAGCTGCTGCCCGACGAGAGCGACGATGCAGAGACGCGTCTGCTCGAGGTGGGGCGCATCACGCCGGTCTACGAGTCGCTGGGTGGGGCGCGGTTGGCCTCGCGCTGGCAGCGGAAAACGATCTTCAATCTGCTCGAAGGGCTACGCGGCACGGTGCCGGAGTGCCTGCCACATGCGATGTTGCAGCGGCTCGCGCTGCCCGATCGAGAGGCGGCACTGCGTGAGGCCCATTTTCCACCCGAGGGAACGTCCTTTGTTCATCTGCAAAGCTGGGCGACCCCGGCCCATCGCCGGCTGATCTTTGAGGAGCTGTTTTTCCTCGAACTTGGCTTGGAACTCAAGCGCCGACGGATGCGGGAGCGCGTCGGAATCGCCTTTGCCACGACCGACAAGGTGCGCGAGGCGATACGTGAAGTGCTGCCCTTTCATCCGACGACGGCGCAGAAGCGTGCACTGGGCGAGATTGTGGCCGACATGCGAAGTCCTAGTCCGATGCGGCGGCTGCTGCAAGGAGATGTGGGCTCCGGCAAGACCATTGTGGCGTTGCAGGCTATGCTGGTGGCTATCGAGAACGGCTACCAGGCGGCTCTGATGGCGCCCACAGAGATTCTCGCTACGCAGCATTTTCTGGCCATGCGCAAGTTGCTCGAGCGTTCTTCGCGCCGATACCGGATCGCTCTGCTGACCGGTTCGCTGGCCGAGGATCGCAAGCGCTCGACTCGCGGACAGATCAACCGGGGCGAGGCACAACTGGTAATCGGAACCCATGCGCTGATCGAGGAAAAAGTCGAGTTTGACCGGCTGGGCCTGGTGGTGGTCGACGAGCAACACCGCTTTGGCGTCTTGCAGCGCTTTAAGCTGATGAAAAAGCCTAATCAGGCCGAACCGGATGTCCTGGTGATGACGGCCACGCCGATTCCGAGGACTCTTGCGCTGAGTTTGTACGGCGATCTCGAAGTAAGTGTTCTCGACGAGCTTCCGCCGGGACGCACGCCCATCGTCACCCGGCGCGTTCCGGGCGAGATGGCCGAGGAGGTGTGGGATTTCGTTCGCAAGCAAGCGGCAAAAGGGCGTCAGGCCTACATCGTTTATCCGGTGATCGAAGGCAGCAAAGACGACCAGCCGGAGCTGGACTTCTCGCACGACGAGCATGAAGCCGGGATTGAGGTACCCGTTCCGGCTGCACGCAAGGCTCTACGCAAGGGCAAGACTGCGGAACTATTTCCGAAGGCTGCGCAAGAGGCGAATCCGGGAGCGAAGTCGGGGCTGAAGTCGGCTGTTGAGATGTACGAAAAGCTGCGTGTGGGTCCGCTAGCCGGTTTGCGAGTGGGCCTGCTGCATGGACGGTTGGACGCTGATGAGAAAGAGATCATCATGCGCCGCTTCCAGCGCGGCGAGATCGACGTGCTGGTCGCAACCACGGTCATCGAGGTAGGCGTCGATGTGACGAACGCAACCGTGATGGTGATCGAGCACGCGGAGCGGTTTGGGCTGGCGCAGTTGCACCAATTGCGCGGACGAGTGGGCCGGGGAGCGGCTAAGAGCTTCTGCATTCTCATTACCGGCGAACGAGTGTCACCGACCGGCGAGGAACGGCTCAACGCGATGGTTCGCACTCAAGACGGATTTGAGCTGGCCGAACTCGACCTGACGTTGCGCGGACCGGGCGAGTTCTTCGGGACTCGACAGGCCGGCTTACCCGACTTTCGCGTGGCCAATCTATTGCGCGACAGGCAGTTGCTTGAACTGGCAAAGATGGAAGCCGCGCGCTTTGCCAACTCTCCTGCCGCCGAATTGGAAGCCACTGAGGTCGAAAAAAAGCTGGTGTGGGCAAGGCTCAAAGATGCGTGGCAGCGACGTTACGGATTGGTTGAAGCCGGCTGATCCAGCTAAGTCTAATTTGGATATAACTAGTCTATTTATCTTGAGCATATGACCAAATGGTTACCTGGTTACCTAAGTAAGCAAAAATAACGTTATCCAGAGGATACTTATGTAATACTCGCCGTAGGGAAATATGCGACAGACCCCCTCCCAGCTCCTCCTGGCGCAAACGAAAGGATGAATTCTGACATGAAATTCAAGATCTTTTTCATCTCCACTCTCGCTCTCTCACTCTCACTCGTATACGTTTTTGGATTCAGACAGGATTCGCAACAGTTGAGAGCCTCTCTGATGACAGCAATCAGCGGCAGCCGTGCTGAAGCGGCAACAATGCCTCAAAAGGTTGCTTCTGTCTCAGACGACGCGCAGGCATCACAGACGCCAATCAAGATCGCCAATCCCGAATCGGAGGTCTTGCGTGCATCGCTGATCAAGGCAGTTAGGGCCGACAACACCGAATTGGCAAAAAAGCTTATAAGGATGGGCGCCGATGTGAATAGCCGCACGTCGGCCAACGGCTGGAGCGCACTTCATTACGCAGTGAGAAACGGCAATGCGGAGATCGTTCAGCTTCTCCTCAAGGCCGGCGCTGATCCCAACTGCCTGGGAACCATTGATGGACAGAAGGATTCAGTCGTATCCTTGAGGCCCTTGGTTCTTGCTCAGGCAGCGCTGGATTTGGTGAGTCAGGTTCCGCCCTCCAACATCGAGGACACATTGCGCCAGAGTGGATTGGACGACCCAGCGCTCGTAAAGAGCATGAAAGATCCAAATGCCACCGACCGATACCAAAAGGTGGTCGACGTTCTGTCAAGCTTCACAAAAGAATCCTAATGGATCATCTCTCCGACTTTGCACCAGGCATCCCACCCCGGCGATAGGCTCCCTCGCGGGGTGGGATTTTTTGTCGATGCGACAAGGATTTTGAGTACCCAAACGCACAAAAAATCAACAGGGGCGCAGGTGCGCTAAGCGCATTAACGGACCAGCAGACGCTGGTTGACCATGCCACGATGCACTTGATACGCTCGCTATGGACTACTCTATCGAAGACGGGCCAATCCATACGATATTGTGATTGCATTGATTGTCGGAGACCGATAGAAACATCGCAGGGCCGGTAGACGCTCTGAAAGGATAAATTGCTGAAATGAAATTTAGATTTTTCCTTTTTTTTGCTCTCATACTTCTTCTTTTTCCAGTATTAGGCTGCAAGCCCACTCCAGCTTCGTTGATGACAGCGGTCAAAGCCGACAATACCGAAGAAGCTAAACATCTAATAGAGAAAGGCGCCGACGCCAATAGCCGCACATCGCCGACGGGCTGGAGCGCACTGCATTACGCGGCGAGAGATGGCAATGTGGAACTTGTCCTGCTTCTTCTCAATGCAGGCGCCGATCCAAACTACTCTGGAACGATGGAAGGACAGGCAGGATCTGCCAGCGCTTTGAAGCCCCTGGTTCTAGCGAGGGTCAGTCTAGATTTGGTCAACCAAATACCAGCCTCCCGCATCGAGGAGACCCTGCGCCAGAACGGACTGGACGACCCATCCCTGTTAAAAAGCATGAAGGATCCAACGGCATCCGATCGATACCAGAAGGTTGTTGACGCCCTGGCAAAGGTCACAAAGGACTGAGACAACTAGCCATCGCACTGGCGCGTGTCACCTGCATCATCTAAGGGTGAAAGGTCTGGATCTCCAGGTCGATGCTTGCAATCTCCGTGCCGCAATCCTGTTGGCGGTTCCGGGTGCATTGGCAGAGTTCGGTAAAACGGACGTGCCCGTTCTGGTTCAACTCCAAGCCGGCGGCGATCATCACGCTATAAATATCCACACAAATCCGGCGCTCGAATTCAAACAACATGCTGACGGTGCCGGTATCGTTTGCGCCGCGGCTGAGGACCCAGCCCCCGCAACCCAGGATAGCTCCGGTGAGGGTTTGCACCAGACGCGACGGCTCCTCAGTGGAGATCGCCTTCATTTGCATGGCCCACGGAATGCTCATCGTCCGCTCTGTGTATCGGGTTGGCACGGGAAGCCTCACATTCGCTCTTATCGGTGCCACCGAGCATAACGTAACAATTGTGCTGGAGTCGAACGGCGCATGACCGGGTTTGAGACAACCTTGCCGACAGCCGGGTGAAAGCATCCTGCGCTGGTAATTGGACGCTTATCCGCTCCCCCAATAGCCAAAGCCGAGACGCGCCCTGGTGGAAGCAAACCTGGCAAATTTGCAGACGCGTAAAAGGGGAAATGATGTAGCTTCATAGACAGAATGATCGTTGGCTCCGGAATCGACATGGTTGAGATCGAGCGAATCCAGCTGTCCGTGGATCGCTACGGGAAGCGGTTTCTCGACCGCATCTACACCGCCTCGGAGCAGGCCTATTGCCTGCGCAAGCGCATGGCCGCGGAGAGTCTTGCCGCCCGGTTTGCCGCTAAGGAGGCCGGAGCTAAGGCTTTAGGAACAGGTATCAGCCATGGAGTGAACTGGCTGGAGATTGAGGTTGTGCGCGAGCCTAGCGGAAGGCCCACCCTCCAGTTTCATGGGCGCGCCGCCGAGTTTGCAGGCCGCCTGGGCGCTGTCCGCGCCGCGCTTTCCATTACCCACACCGCAGCGTTCGCCTTGGCCAGCGTAGTGCTTGAGGACGGGCGGTGATTCCGCCATTTCTGCTATTCTCAAGGCGTTAACTGGTTCCTTTTCAACCAGGGGAGTGCCGTGCCAAGCCGCAAAGAGATTCAGTGGTCGCAACTGAGAGTGGGAGCTTTGGTTCTGGTGGCCATGGCCGTTCTGGTCGGGCTGATTCTTCTCATGTCCGGCTCGACGGGCGGGCTGTTTGCACGCAAACTGGCGCTGCGTTCTTACTTTGAGAATGCGGCCGGTGTGAAGCCGGGTGCGCCGGTTACGCTCGAGGGCGTGACAATCGGCAACGTGATCCGTGTTCGCGTGGTTCCTGACCGCAACCCGACGCCGGTCGAAGTGACTATGCAAGTGGGCTATGAAGATCTGAGCCACCTGCATACTGATTCAACTGCCGCGATTGCCCAGGCGGGTGTGCTCGGCGACAGCTACGTCGATATCAGCTCAGCCCACGCCAACGGCCCCCCCCCGGCCAACAATGCCGAATTGAAGGCTTCCGGCTCACCCAGCATTCAGGATGTGATCCGCACTAGCAGCGACTCCATCGTGGAGGTGCAAACGCTGACGCGAAAGATCGAGACCCTGGTCGATTCGCTCAATTCACGCCATGGCGCGGTAGGCGAGCTGATCAACGACCCGGAACTAGCTAGGAAGATTTCGCTCATAGCCACCGATCTTGAGACGATTACCAGCGCGGTTGCCAATGGCAAAGGCTCGCTAGGCAAGCTGGTCAACGACGATACGCTTTACTCCCGCGCCAACTCGGCGATCGACAGGCTCGACAAGATCACCATCGCTTTGGACGAGGGTAAGGGTACAGCGGGCAAGCTGCTCAAGGACGACACGCTCTATAACAACTTGAACGCCACCGTGGCCAACACGAATCAGTTGGTGGCCGAGATCAATGCCGGCAAGGGCACGCTGGGCAAGATCGCCAAAGATCCTGAATTTGCGCAGAAGCTCGATGACACCGTCACGCGGCTGGACTCGATCCTCAAGGGCGTGGACGAGGGCAAAGGCACGCTAGGACAGTTTGTGCAGAACCGTTCGCTCTATGACCACGCCGACCAGACGATGGACCAGACCCAGCAATTGGTGAAGAGCATTCGCGAAGACCCGAAAAAATACCTGGTCATCCGGATGAAGGTCTTTTAATCTCTCTTCATTCTTGATCGAAGCTGGGGAAGGCCTGCGGATCGATCATGCCTTTGCGCAATGTGGAAGTTGCTTTAGTTCTTCTTGCCGAAGGCATTCAGCAGATCGGCCAGCTTGTCCACATGATCTTTTAGGTCGCGTAGATGGGCCAGAGCCTCGTCATTGCGACCGTAGGTTCTGTACTTCATAATGCCCGTCGCCAAAGCATGAATCTTCCAATGCAGCGCGACGATCGGTTGAAAGGCCGGCTGGGAGCTCCGCCCGTCTGGACCCTCTGCATAGAGCCACGCTCCAAATCGGCACTGGTACCGGCTTAGGCGGGGCTCGACTTCGCATTCGCCCTTGAGGAATGCTTCGAGAGACGCGGCCCATGCACGGTGTTCCACGCCGGCGTGAAGCAGGGGCCGCTCGTCCACGCTCACCGAGAGAGCCTCGATCCAGCGAGGATCGGGGCGAAAGGCAGTTACCCAGCCGGGAAGCTTGTCGGCCGGCATCGGCCTTGCAATGCCATAGCCCTGCGCCAATTTACAGCCCAACCGGAGAAGAATCACACCCTGTTCCGCGGTCTCCACGCCTTCAGCGACTGGCTGTCGCCGGAAGGCCGTGGCAAGCCCAAGAACTCCCTCCAGAATCGTCAGGTCATCTGGACTTTCGAGAATGTCGCGCACGAAGCTCGGGTCGATCTTGAGAATATCGAAGGGCAACTTTTTGAGATCGACGAGCGCGAAATGGCTGGAGCCGAAGTCGTCGAGGGCAAGCGATACCCCAATCCCACGGCATTTCGTTAGTACACCTGACAGGTGGGCTATGTCTTCCATGGGGTCGGTTTCCAGAATCTCGAGTTCCAGGCTGGACGGATTGATGCGCGGGTGCTCGGCGAGCAGTGAGCCCAGACGATCACTGAAGCCCGGCTGCCTCAATTGACGGGCTCCAACATTCACACTTACAGAAATACCTAGCCCCGCATCTTGCCACTCTTCCAGTTGGGCCAGTGCGGCGCTAATAACCCACTCGCCCAAGACAACCGCAAACGGATGATCTTCGATGACAGGCAGAAACTCCGCAGGCGGCACCAGACCCCTCTCAGGGTGTTGCCAGCGGATCAGCGCCTCGGCACCCACAATCTGGCCCGTGGAGAGATTGACTTTCGGCTGGTAGTACATCACGAATTCGTGAGCCGCGAGGGCCTGGCGGATTCGCTCAAGGCTTTCAGGGTGGCCATCTCCGCCAGTGTCCTCGGCGGGATCGTAGAAGTGATAGTGGTTCTTGCCGGCTGCCCTGGCCCGGTGCATGGCCTGACCAGCCTGGCGCAACAGTTGATCTTCATCCGCATCTCGCTCTTGCGGGAAGAAGGCGACGCCGATGCTAGCCGAAAGCTGAAAGGTTGACTCACCGACTCGTACAGGTTCGGCGGCAGCCTCAAGCAAACGAATGAGTCCAGGTATACAGTCCTGCTCTTTCTCGAGCACGGGCAGGACTGCCGCGAATCTATGGCCTTCCAAACGGGCCAATGTTTCGCCTTTGTGCAATGTCCTCTTCATTCCCCGAGCGAGGGATACCAGCACCTGCTCGCTGGCATTATGACTGTGGTGATCATTGATCGCTTCCAGCCCGTCCAAATTGAGACGCACCACCGCGATCAACTGGCCCCACCGCTTGGACTGAGCGATCGCATTGTGTAAGCGGTCGCCGAGCAAGGCACGGTTGGCCAGGCCGGTCAATTTGTCGAGATGGACAACCTGTTTGGGGCGCCGGGTGCGCTCCTGGTGCTGATTCATGTCGGAGGGGCTCTTCATTTTCCTGCGGATTTGCCTTCCGGAACAATATCAAGTTTATCGGCAGAAGGGGAATTCAATTTAGGATCTGCTAATTCGGAAGACACCGGCGCATTATTCCTTGATCTTGGAAGTAGCAACCTTACGTCACGCAACCTAGCTTGTCGTGGCGGGAGGCGGCGCAGCGGGTGCGGGGGGAGTGCTTGGAGCGCCCTCCTTCGGGGTTTCGGGCGTTTTGGTCTCGGCTGGGGAAGCTGCGGGAGCAGACTCGGCAGTGGACGGGCTGGTCTTTGCCGCGTAATCGTTCACATACCAGCCAGCTCCCTTGAAGTGCAGGCGCGGCGCGGTAAGAGGGCGTTCGAGTATACCCTGGCAGATGGGGCAGACAAGCTCCGGTTTGGAGCTGAAATTCTGGATCTTCTCAAAACGGTGGCCGCACTGAGTGCAGCGATACGCAT
>CAYVMS010000159.1:0-8474 GCA_964452615.1 uncultured Occallatibacter sp. | reverse complement strand
GGTTGCCAGACGGGACGCTCGCGAATGTCTTCGATGTAGCCAAGCATGTCGTCCAACATGCGATGAGCCTGGGCGCGGAAATCGCTCCAGTCCTTTGGGTCCAGAGTCTGGTTGCTTTCCGCTTCAGCGGCAGTGCTCGGTTTGGCGGCGTGGTCGATCGTGGGTGGCAACTGCGACATTCGTTCTCCCTAAGGTCTATTTTACGTGGCGCAGGTGGACTGCATTTGGCGAGTTCTTTAAGTATCTACTTGGACTCTAGAGCAGCAGTGTTACAGTTTCCAAATCGGCGATAAACCTAAAGATAGCGAGATCGTGGGCGAGCATGAGAGGATTTCATTGGGAAAACCAAGACATGCCTTCCACCGAAAATTTCTCGAAGCCGGTTGATCTGTGCCTTGTTCAGCCATCGTTTTCTGGCGAACGATTCATGATCTTCCTTGCAGTCTTCCTAACGATGATAGCTGGTAGCGCACTCCCGTTATTTCTCTTGGCGGATGACAGTCCGTTCAGAATCGAGTTGGCGGCGCTGGTTGGTTATACATCCGCAGTTCTGCTTTACACATTCAGTGCAAATCGCGGCCTTCCGCGTTACATGTTTAGTTGTCCCATCGTTCGAGCGCAACTGCCACGGCTAGCCAAGCGGCACATCGCGTTCGTTTCTTTTCTTCTCGTTCTCTTAACAGCGGCGCTCCATCTTCGACATCATTTATCCCCTTGGTGGCTTGTCGCCAGTGGGGCACCAAAGAGTGTGCCGCCCATTGTGGATGCTCTGTTAGTTCTATCAGGCATCCTGGCATTGACGCAGATTCTCACGAACCGGTCGATCCTTGCGCGTGCCCACTCTGAACACGCGGATGTGAATCCGAAGTGACAGTCGCAGAAAGAGCTGTTCCTGATTCACCGGATAACGGGAGAAAGCATCACCATCGGCAAGCCATAACGACGGCTCTTATCGCCTTCCGTGCTACACTGTATTTGCGCTCAGTGATTTGGCCGTGAGCGGCAGCGAGCCCCATCAAGGCAAGTTTGCCCAGCACAGATTTTTCCCCAAGCCCCTACAGCGTAACCATTTGAGTCTCCGGCCCGGTGACTCTGCTCTGGACATAAGTTTCGTCTGAGAGCCAAACGCCTTTGTATCCTTGAATGAGATCAGGCGCATGAACCGGGAGCAAGCAGGAGCGTGGTGCCGTTCGGCATTGTGCCGTCTGGCGATGATGTAGCGTGTGGCAGCTCCGGGCCCTTATACTTAGTGGGCCAGTCTTAGCTCGACTCTTCGGTTCTCCCTTACGCAAAATTTGATACGTAGGCCCGCGCTCTTTGATGAGTCCGCGTGCCTCTTTTGTCCGCTTCCGCTTGCAGGCCGCTTTTGCGGCTCCGGAAGCCACAGGAAATGACTCAATTTTGACGACACTGTTTTCCGAGTTTTCTCTTTCGCCCGCTCTCATGGCGCGGCTTGATGCCAAGAACTTTGTAACTCCCACTCCGGTGCAGTCCGGCTGCATCCCTCCGGCACTTGAAGGCCGCGATGTGCTGGCGACAGCGCAGACCGGAACCGGCAAGACGCTCGGCTACCTCATCCCGATTATCGAAATGATGCAGAAGGCCGAAGGCAAAGGCGCTCAGGCCTTGATCTGCCTGCCCACGCGCGAACTGGCCATGCAGGTTGAGCAGGCCTTTCTCACCATTCGCACGAGCTCTTCGCAGAGTGTGGCTCTGGTGGTTGGCGGAATGGCCGAGCGCTCGCAACTTGATGCGATTCGCCGTGGCGCGCGGCTGATCGTTGCCACGCCGGGACGCCTTGAGGACTATCTCAAGCGCAAGCTCGTGCGGCTGGAAGGCGTGAAGATCCTCGTGCTCGACGAAGTGGACCGGATGCTCGATATGGGCTTCCAGCAGCCAATCCAGCGCATTGCGGCTACGCTGCCGGAAGTGCGGCAGACGCTCTGCTACTCCGCCACGCTGGAAGGTGCGGTCAAGGACGTCGCGCGCAAATATCTCAACAACCCCGCCCGCGTTGAGATCGGCTCGGTGCTCAAGCCTGCCGAAAACGTCGAGCTGCGCACCTTTGAAGTTGAGCCGGACAAAAAGCAGGAGCTACTCGAACACCTGCTCGGAGCAGAAACTGGCAGCTTCCTGGTCTTTGTGCGTACCAAGCACGGCGCAGACCGCGTGGCGCGCAGGCTCGTTCGCAGCGGACACTCGGCGACGCAAATTCACGGCGATCGCTCGCAGGCCCAGCGCAACCAGGCGTTGCGCAGCTTCTCAGAGGGACGTCACCGCGTGCTGGTTGCAACCGACGTAGCCGCTCGCGGCATCGACGTGGCCAACGTGGCGCACGTGATCAACTTCGACATGCCCAAGATGGCTGAGGATTTTGTTCATCGCGTAGGCCGCACTGGCCGCGCCTCGGCGCATGGCGTTGCCTCAACCTTCGCCGGACCGTCAGAGCGCGGCGATCTGAAGAAGATCGAACGCGTGCTGTCGATCCAGATGAAGCGCTTTCGGGTAAGGTCAGCGAGCGAAGTAAAGGCGGCGTAGAGCCAGTCGTCAGCTTCTAGTTCAAAGCGGATGCCCCACCTTCAGCGTAGTGATATCGCGCCTGAGAGCGGGGCATTTGTTTTTTTGCTTATTCGTCGAATTGAGCGTGAGGACACGCTGATGCGACCGCAGCCTCAGCCTCTTGGCAGGGAAGGTCATTGATGTCAGCGGAGATGATAGCCAGATCCAAATCGTCGCCTGACAAAGGCCGGTGCCAGCGATGGCAATCCATGGGGCCGGTATTGCCATCATCTTTATGCCGAAATTTGAGGGATATTGCCACCAAATCGTGTAAATTCTGCACGCTGTGGAAATCCGGTCCGGTCACCGATCGTGCTCCGTCCTCCAGTCGCTGGGTTGAAGAGTCGGTTCAGAGCGGTGATCCTATATTGAGTTGATTTTATGCTGTCTCGTGTTCCTGCAATGTATGAATACGTTGTTGATAACAATATAGTTATATGATCGTTATTGGCAATATCCACAATCGCGGCAAAAACCCCTTGACAACTCATGATTCACGGGCGTGTAATGTGCCCGGCTCTCTGATAGGGGGTTCTCAAGCAGTGTGTTAGGACGCCTAACCCCAACAGCTAAAGCGTTTGAGTACAAGAATTCCAAAATGCGGAGAAGCGTATTTTTTTCTTCCAAACCATGGAGAAATCGGAGCTATTCGGAGCCTTGGTTAAGGACCCTTTAGTCAAGGCAAACTGGATGGAGCCGAGCGATAGCCGGAATAGAAGTTGGTCCTTCCGGCACAGCGCAGAAGCAGGAGAAGAAGACCGCATTCCGGTGCGTTTTAAGCCGGCGGCGTTCCGCGACGAAGGATTTGTGGGCGCTAGCAGAGCGGCAGAGGTGGATTGAAGGATTCTGGAGCAGATTGTTTCATTTTCTTGACATCTTTTCGGTGCACTTCAACTGGCTTCATTCCTGACTACAGGGAAGCGATCGAAGAACGAAACACAAACAGAACCAAATTTGAAAAGGATGGTCACATGAGACAAGCGAGATACAGGTTTTTCCTGTTGCCGTTGTTTTTCGTTTTGGCATGCGTAGGAGCATTCGCACAGGCCAACTCTGAACTCACCGGCATCGTTACGGACCAAACGGGAGCAGTGGTAGCGGGGGCGAAGATTGTGCTTACCGATCCAGCTACCGGCGCAGCGCACTCAACCATCAGCAGCGGCACGGGATTGTATGATATCACCGGTTTGAACGCCGCCAACTACAACATGAAGGTCACAGCCAAGGGTTTCGAATCGTACGTGCAGAATAACGTCGTGGTTAACATCTCCGCGACCTTCCGCGTGGACGTCAAGCTCACCATCGGCGCCGAAACGCAGACGGTTACCGTTGAGGCCGATGCCCTCGCGGTGCAAGCAGACTCCAACGTCGTAAGCACGCTGATCAACGAGGAGCAGATTACCGATCTGCCCACCAACGGCCGCAACGTGATCGGTTTGGCGGCACTCGGCTTGGGCGTCAGCGGCAACCTGCCCGATATGGAAAGCCCGTTCTCGGTAACAGCCAATTACTCGATCAGCTTTAACGGTCTCAACCAGGCGCACAATATTTGGATCGTTGACGGCGCTGAGGCCTATGACCGCGGTTCTGGCGGCAAGATGTCCGTCATGCCTTCACAGGATGCACTGGGCGAGTTCCAGGTGCTGGCCAGCAACTATCCTCCCGATTATGGCATCGCCTCCGGCGGCACGATCACCATGTCCATCAAGAGCGGCACAAAGAGCTTCCATGGTGAGGCCTGGGAGTTCAACCGCAATGACGCATTGGATGCGCACAACTACTTCGACGACAACCAGGGACAGTTGGCCAAGAAATCGGAGTTGCGTTACAACGTCTTCGGCGCCAATGCCGGCGGTCCGGTTTTCATTCCTCACGTCTACAACGAAGGCAAGAAGAAGACCTTCTTCTTCTATAACGAAGAGTGGCGCAGAGAGGTCACCGGAGTTTCGACCAATTCGATCAAAACTCTTCCCGCAAGTGATGAAGTTACATCTGCGGCGACATTCAACTATGTGCTCCCTACCTACAACAATGCTGATCAGTTGGCTAAGGATAAAAACCACCAACTCGTAGTGCCCCTCACTAAAGACCCCGTTTTCAACGCTAAGTTGGTTGCAGCCGGCTTGACCCTGCCGACTACATTCGTTGGCGGAGATGGAAATACGTATGAAAACTATACCTATTTCCCGAACAACCAGATTGCAGGCACTTTGTTGGATTCCAATGCGCTTCTCTTCAACACCACCAAGAACCTTCCGGCTTCTACAAACCCGGACGGAACCTATACCCCGACCGGCGGTCATCTGCCCGTCACGGTGCGTGAAGATCTCTTCCGCATCGATCACAACATCAACGATAAGTGGCAGCTCTTTGGTCACTACATCCATGACGCTATGGACACGGTCGAGGCCACTCCAGAGTGGCAGGGCGACAACTATCCGACCATCGGCTCCAACTTCAGCAATCCGGCGTATAGCGCAACCATCAAGCTGACCGGCACACTCACGCCCAACGTGCTGGTTGAGGCTGCATTCAACTACGATGGCAACAAGATCGCCATCCTTCCGGTTGCGGCGGGCGGAGCAAGCTTCGTCAAGCCAAGTGGCTGGAGCACCGGAACTTATTTCCCGACAGTGAACGATGTAGGCAATCGCCTGCCCGATATCAATTGGAGCACGGTCGGCACGACGTGGGGTCCTGGAAACGATCCATGGACCAACGGCGCTGAGGACTATGCCGAAGTATTCGGGCTGTCGTGGACCATGGGCAAGCATCAGATGAAGTTCGGCGGCGGCTACAACCGCTATACCAAGAACCAAGTTATCGGCAAGGATTCTGAGGGAGACTACACCTTCGGTGACGGATGGAACAAGGCACAGGCCGCTAACGCCGTAACCGGGGCACCTGCTCTACCCTCACGCCCCACAGGCAACCTGACCGGTGACTCCTATCTGGACTTCCTGCTCGGTTTGTCCACCAAATTCAGCCAGTCGAATGCGAATCCTATCAACCATTACGTGAACCAGACGACCTCCGTTTATGCGCAGGACAACTGGCACGTGAACAGCCGGTTCAGCATTCAATACGGCTTCCGCTACGATATGATGCCGCACACTTGGGAGCGCAACAACCAGGTCTCCAACTTCAATCCAGCGCACTACCAGCCGGGCCTTACAACGGCCGCCAGCTTCAACTCTGACGGTTCACTTGTCTCCGGCGCCGCTGGGCTGCAAACCAACTCGATCGGCACCTTCTATCTGAATGGCATCGACATTGCCGGTCAAGGAGGCACGCCAACCGCATTGGTCAAGAACGATTACAAAACGTGGATGCCGAGGGTTGGCTTCTCTTATGATGTGAGCGGAAACGGCAAGACCGTGGTCCGTGGCGGCTTCGGAACGTTCTACGAGCGCATCCAGGGCAACGATATCTATGACGCAGCCGGTTCACCTCCTTTCATCAGCACACCGGCTGCTAACAACGTCGAGTTCACCAACACCAGTTACAACTGGCAGGCAGGCGCGGCGGCCAGCACGCCGACCTTCACGCAAGGCTTCAACTCACTGAACACCTACTATCCTGACCCCGCAGTCGCGCAGTTCAGCCTCGGCGTGCAGCATGAGATCGTTCCAGCGTTGATCCTGATCACGCAGTATGTGGGTAACCTCGACTGGCACCAGAACGTCTGGCTTCCGATCAACAACTTCCCGCTCAGCACTCCGTTTGCAACGCGTCAATCGGCTGCGAACGGTTCGCTCGGAACGATTCCCAGTTTGATTGACAAAACCTATCCAGGCTTTGGCAACATCAGACTGCAATCGGATACGCAAACTGGCACCTACAACAGCTTCCAGGCAGGCCTTCGCCAGCAGAATAGACACGGCCTCAGCTTTGAACTGGATTACACCTACGCGCACCAGATCGATTCCACACCCGGTAGCGTAGACGTGGACAACAACAACCCCACACGCAATCCGTGGAACCTGAAGTACGACAAGGGATCTGGCATTCTGGATCGCCGTCAGGTCTTCAGCGGCAACTATGAGTACAAGCTCCCGTTCTTCAATCATGCCTCTGGTCTGACAAAGACCATCGCTGGCGGGTGGGAAATCTCCGGTACGATCGTATCCGAGACCGGCTTGCCATGGTTCGGCAATGTCGCTCCCTCAGGCAACTATGGTGACACGGTCGGTTTGGGCGGCGACTACTCGATCCGTGCAAACCTGGCCGGCAAACCGCATTACACCAAGGCGAACTCAACGGTCGGCAACGTCTCAGGCTATCAATATGTGAACTCGACGGGTTTTAGCGCTCCAACCGCTGGCTTTCTCGGCGGCCCGAACCTGGGCTTTGGCAACATGGGCAAGGATGCCGTGGTCGGCGCAGGCCGCACCAACTTCAGCACAGCGCTCTACAAGTCGTTTGCCATTACCGAAGCAGCTCATCTCGATCTTCGCGTTGACAGCTTCAACACGTTCAACCACACCCAGTTCAACGGACTGTCTGACACGAACCCGCAGAACAACGATTTTGGTTTCGTGAATAGCGCCCAGGACCCGAGAGTCTTCGAGCTCGGCGGAAAGTTCGTATTCTAAGTTAACCCTCAACCGGGGCGCGGCAGGCACACCCTGCCGCGCCCCTTTTCTTTTGAACGTGAGAATGCCTGGCATCCAATAAACTAGAAGCAAGAGAGACGCACAATGCGACTGAGGATCTGCCTCTTATTCACGATGGCCCTAGTGATAGCTCCCGCGCACTTCATTGGGCAGGCGGCCAGTGCGCCGGAGCAACAGCGGAAGTCGGCGCTTGCACTAGAGGCGCAAGGAAACAACTCCGAGGCGGAGGCTGCGTGGCGTTTGTTACTGAAGGCTCGCCCTTCAAGCCCCGAGCCCTACGCCCATCTCGGATTGATCGAGGCACGCCAGGAACACTACAAGGAGGCCGTTGCTCTGTATAGCAAGGCTTTGGCGCTCGATCCATCCTTTCCCAGCCTGCGGCTGAACCTTGGCCTTGCTCTTTTCAAGGCGGGCGAGATGAAGGAGGCAATTCAGATATTCAAGCAGCTACTCAAGAGTCAGCCCGACCCTTCACCGGAGAGACAAAGACTGGTGATCCTGCTCGGAATGTCCCACTATGGCTTGGGTGAATACACCGAGGCAACTCCTTATCTGAAGCAGGCGGCTGCCGGTGATCCGCAGAACTTGGGATTGCGCCTGAGTCTGGCTCATAGTTGTATGTGGTCCAAACAGTATCAATGCGTGCTAGACACCTATCACGAGATTCTGACGCTCAACGCGGAGTCGGCCGAGGCCGATATGCTGTCCGGTGAGGCGATGGACGAGATGAAGAACCACGCCGGTGCGATTGACCAGTTTCGCGCCGCTGTGAAGGCTAATCCTAAGGAGCCCGATGTTCACTTCGGGCTTGGCTATCTCTTGTGGACCCAAAGACAGTACCCGGAAGCGGTCAGCGAGTTTCAAGCGGAGTTAGCAAATAACCCGAATCACTTGCAAGCAATGATCTATCTGGCCGATGCGCAGATTCAGTTGAGTAATTCAGAGGCTGCGCTTCCGTTGCTTGAAGCGGCTCTGCGCATTGACGCGAGCAGGGAACTGGCACATCTAGATCTGGGCATCCTCTATACCGACGCAGGCCGCAAGGAAGACGCTCTCAAGGAGATGAAGGAGGCCGAGCGGCTTGCCCCGGAGGACGTCAATGTCCACTGGAGGCTCGGGCGCCTCTACCGGTCAATGGGTAGGAAAGACGAAGCTAAGGCCGAGTTCGACAAGGCCAGCAGAATCACAAAAGCAGCCGACACTGCGTTGGTCGATCAGATTAGCGGGGATCACAGCAAGAGCGCTGCGGCCGGACAACCGGCTGCGATGCCTGAGAAATAGAATGTGACAGCATCCTGT
>CAYVMS010000158.1:0-8524 GCA_964452615.1 uncultured Occallatibacter sp. | reverse complement strand
ATCTGAAAATCTTCGCGGGCAAAGCTCTGATAGCCATGCAGGTAGTTGCGCAGCAGTTCGGTGTTGTCGTAGAGCATCTTCTCGAAGTGCGGAACGCCCCAGTGCTCGTCGACGCTGTAGCGGTGAAAGCCGCCGGCCAGTTGATCGTAGACGCCGCCCCGAGCCATCTTTTCCAGTGTTGTAGCGAAGGCCAGCCCGGCCTGCTCGTTGCTGCGATTCATTGCGACTTCCAAAAGCAGATCGAGAGCTCCAGGGTGAGGAAACTTGGGCTGTGAGCCGAAACCGCCATTGTGCGGATCAAAGAGTTTGAGAATCGAAGCGGCAATCTTATCGACCAAAGCCAGCGTCAGTTCCCCGCCGCGTCCTGAGAAGGACTCATTGTGCTCGATGGCGGCCATCGCACTTGCGGCTGTCTCCAGCGCCTCATCGCGCCGCTCTTGCCAGACCTGCGCCAATGCGGCGAGCACCTTGGGAAATCCTGGCCGCCCGTAACGATCATCGGGAGGAATATAGGTGCCGCCGAAGTAGGGCCGCCCGTCGGGCGTTAAAAAGACTGTCAGCGGCCATCCGCCCTGGCCGGTAATTGCCGAAACCGCGGCCTGATAGCGGGAGTCCACATCGGGCCGCTCGTCCCGGTCCACCTTGATCGCTACAAAATGCTCGTTGATGATCTGGGCGATCTCAGGGTTCTCGTAGGACTCCCTGTCCATGACATGGCACCAGTGGCACCAGACTGCGCCAATGTCGAGCAGAACGGGCTTGTCTTCAGCTTGGGCCTGGGCAAAGGCCGCCTCGCCCCATGAATGCCACCGGACGGGCTGATGGCGCGCAGAGCGCAGGTAGGAGCTAGCTGAATCTTCCAGAAGATTGGCATGGCCGGAAGCGGGGGGCGTTGGGGAAGCGTCCTCATTCATGCGCTAAGGATACATCCGTGGCCGCCATGCATTCATGGGTCGCATCAAACGGGCTGGGCGGAGATAGCGCAGTTACCGGATTGGCGAGCACGGAGACAGAGCAACTGTGCCCTCGAAGAGAGCAGCGGCCGCTTGACCGCTGCTCTCTTCGATGCAGTAATTAAGGGTAGGTGACGACGGGGCTTAGCTGATCTGCAAAGCCGCTGTCGACAGGAGCCCCTTCTCCATTGATGACAGCCGTAATCTGGCCGCTTCCAGCGAGCCACACGGTGCCGGCATCATGGATCTCGACCTCTGAAGTAGTGGGCACTGTCATCGCATTATCTTCAACGATGTCGATGCCCAGATCAAAGAACGAGTAGATGCCAAATCCCCATGCCTGGTGCGAAGTTACACGATCGGAAACAACATAGGATGGGTAGCCATTGGCCGTTCCATCCATCCAGGCGCTTTGGCTGGGCGGGTCGTACGGCAGCTCGCTCTGGTAAAAGATTGTCTGGCCGCCTTGACCATTCCAGAGGACCTGCTCCTGCTGGTAATGTTCCACTGCAAGGCCCAGCGCTGTGACGCGATTTCCATTGACCACCAGGCCGTGATTGGCGGTATTTTCCGTCCACCCTATGCCGTTGCCATGATCGGCACGCCAGGCCCAGATGTCGTCCAGGATGACGTCCGAGGAGTCGATCTCAAGGCTCGTCGTGGCGCTGCCGGCGGTCGCTCCACCGATCCTGAAGAAGACATCGTTGATCGACGAAGGATTGTTTGAGTGCCGAAACAGTCCTCCTGGAGGAAGCCAGGAGCCGAAGAGCCCAGCCCCCATTCTGAACAGCACAGGCGAATTGACCGGGCCCGCATCAATGATGAGGCCAGCAATCTGAATTCCGTCCGCATCCGCGACGATGAGGGCCTCCTGGCCGGTCTGAGGCACCAGAGTCGCATACCCAAGGCCCAGTACGACCGTATCTGGATAGAGCACTCGGATCGGCTGGTCAAGCTGGTAAATCCCCGGAGTCAAGATCAGGTCCTTGCCCAGCAGGAGCGCCAGATTTATCTCCGCAGCGGACATCGAAGGCTTTGCGATGAAGAAGCGGTTGATAGGAAGCGAACGGCCGGGAGTATTGCCGACAGACCAAGTGGTGCCCGCCGAGTTTCTCTCGACTGCGGGAGAAAACACATTGAAGTCACCGTCCTTGTCGACATAAAGGAACGGTTTTTCGCGGCTCATCGGAGTGGTAGCGAGCACAGTGTACGGGGGAGTTGGATACGTTTGAGCGGGAGCGCCCGTGACGCCGGAAAAGACCATGTTCCACACCCCACCCGACCAACTGCCAAGCGCGCTGTTTCTCGTGTACCACTGCTGCTGCGAACAGGGATTGACGTCTCCCGTCACGACCGTATCGCTGATAAATCCACCACTGGCGTTCCCGCAGTAGGAATCCGTCAACTCCAGCCCGCCAACAATCTGCATTCGGCGCAACGGAGCACCCTGCGAAACGCCCCATTGCAGCGTGTTGGCAGGCCCGTTTTGGTCCGTGTCTGTCACTGCATCGATCGTCATGTTCTCCAGTGAGCGCCAGAAAGTTTGGGTAACGTTTGCTCCCGGCCATGTACTTGTCCCATACACGGCGACTCCATAATTCGGAGTCAGAAAGCCGTCGATGACGACCCCATTGGGCGTCTCGCTCAAGCCCGCGATCGACTCGTAGTAGCCTACGGGCGCCTGAACGCTGTAGGTGCCTGGCATAAAGAGCACGGCATAACGATTGGTGCTGAACTGGGCCTCGTTGGAAAGCGAAAGGAGGGTCGACTGCACCTGCGCAGCCGGTGTGCTGGGGCTGAAGATGTAAACATTGGGTCCGAAGTCGGGTGTCACTGCAACGGCTGCGGTGCTCAATGCACCAACGCTCAAAAACAGGGCAGCAGCCAGGCGCGCGGAGGTACGCCGCGCACACGGAGACGTGCGGTGGTTGCAAATCAAATTCATAGCTGAACTCCTTTGGGGATTTAGGGAAAGACTTGCTGACAAAGATTTGTTGACAGGGGACATCAAGGGGCAGTTAAGCCCGGGCCGAACAATAGTGGAATCATCAATTGCCTGTCAACTGTAAAGTGAGGCTCTTTGGATCAGCGCAAGTCGTTCATGCCACCTCAGTCAGGATGAAGCGCGGAGGGATCATAGGCGTGGAAGCCGTTCGTATCGCGATGTTTAATGCTCTGAATCCCAGCGGGGCATGGCAACAGGCATTTTGCGGCAGAAAAAAAGGGGGATGGCCAAGGCCTATCCCCCTTTTTGAGTTGCTATAACTTTCGGAACTAGAAGTGATACGCGACGCCGATCACCGGGTCGTAGATGTTGTACCACTTATTTGTATTGAACAACGTAATGCCGAAGGTCGGCACCTTGGTGACCAAACCGCGGTATTCGGCGCGAATGTCGAAGCTGGGGCTGATCTCGTAAGCGATGCCACCGCCGTAAAGAACGGCGGTTCCGGTCTGCTGTTTGGCGTCCAGGGTAGTAGTCCCGGAGTTGCGGATCGGCAAGAAGATCAACCCTGCCCCTCCGGCTTCAACAAAGGGATTGAACTTGCGATAGTTGAAGCTGTGGACGAAGGCGGCCGAGACCTCCTGAGTACGGGTCAAGACCTTCGGTGTCAGTGGGTTGGTCGTGAAGTGAATCGTGTTTTGGTAGGTGATGCCGTAGTTGGCCTCGACGGCGTTAGAGGGCGTAAGCATGAAACGGTAGCTGGCCAGCGCGCCGTAGGCGGCATTTGCGCCTACATAAACATCTGTTGACGAGCTGACATGCGGCTCGATGAGCCCAAATCCGCTCAGGCTGACATCCTGACGGCTCTCCTGGGCGCGGCCTGCTGCTGCGCTCACGGCCAGCAGAAATGCAATGATGGCGATCTTCTTCATTCGGTCTTGATCCTCACGACTGCTCAACCGTCCGGCTGGCAACGAGCTTGTCTGTTCCGGTGCGCCGGTTCGAGCCGGGCCCCACTCTCAGCATTGTAAATGGCCAGGGTGGTCCATGGCGGAAGCGTTGGCAATGGAACGGACTAAGGCAATAGACGCGGGGGAAGGCAAAGGGGCGTCTAGGCCGGTCCAAAACGCTTAAAAGACCTCCCATTCCCGCCCCCGGCCACTGCGGCCAGTTCAGCCTGCCCGCTCCACTTGATAGTAGAAAGGAGGACCGTTCTCCTGGGCCAGCGCCTTCACGATACCCAGAAATGCCCTGGCGGCGTAGGAAAGCGTGGCCTGCCGCCGGTGAACCAGCCGCAGCACGCGTTTCATCTCCAGTTCGTCGACGGTCACCCGCACCAGGTCTCCGGCCTCCAACTCCCTGGCTACTGTCAGATGCGGCACCAGCGCCACCCCGTTGCCCATGGCCACAAAGCGCTTGATGGCCTCAATGGTGGGCAGTTCAATTTCCATATTCAAGGGCGTCCGGTATTTTTGAAAGGCCTCGATCACCTTCCGCCGCAGCGGCGAAGCAACGTTGTGGGCCACGAAAAGCTCCTCGCCCAGGTCGTTGATGGAGACGCGCCTGGACTTGGCCAACGGGTGGCTGGGACTAACGATCAAGGCCAGGCTGTCAGCGTAGACCGCAATCGAGCGGAATTGCGCCGGATCAGGACGGAAAGAGATCATTCCCAGCTCGAAGGTGCGCAGGTTCAACTCGTCGGGGATGTGCGAGGCCAGCATCCGGTGCACAGCGACAGTGATGTGGGGAAACTCCCGACGGTAGTGGTCGATGGCCTGCAAAAGGTACATACAGGTATATTCGTTTGCCGCCAGTTGCAGATGGCCCCGCTCAAGGCTCTTCAATTCACCCAAGGCACTGGCCGCCTCGCGACGCAAGGCCAGCAGCCTCAGTGCGTAGTCGCGCAACAGCACTCCAGAGGCGGTCAGCGAACCGTCGCGGGCGGCGCGGTCAAAGAGCGTCTCGCCCACAGCTGCCTCCAGCTTGCGTATGACCTGGCTGACCGCGGGCTGAGTGCGATGCAGGCGCACAGCTGCGCGGGAGAAGCTGCGCTCTTCGGCCACGGCGAGAAAGGTTTCGAGCTGGTGAAGTTCCATAACAGCAGTCAGTGATCAGTGAACAGTGGCCAGCCTGATCAAACCGTTTCCGGCGACATTCGGCCTGTCTTCGCGGAGGCTTTCAGACCACTGACAACTGAACACTATTCACTGACCACTGTACTATAAGCATCTCTAATCGACAAGCAAACAATTATAACTTTGCCTTATATATTTTCATGCCTGACAATAAGAGGAATCACTGAAGGAAACGGCTCAATCGCATGGACATGAACTCGAACCACGTATATTTCTTCGACACAACGTTGCGCGACGGCGAGCAATCCCCCGGCTGCAGCATGACCACGCAGGAAAAGCTGACCATGGCTCACGCTCTTGAGGATTTAGGCGTGGACATCATTGAAGCCGGTTTCGCCATGGCCTCGGAGGGCGACTTTGCAGCCATCGCTACCATTACGCAAGCCGTTCGCAAGCCGCGCATCGCGTCATTGGCTCGCGCAAAGACCGAGGACATCGAGATGGCCGCGCGCGCATTGCAGTTTGCCGATCGCGCCCGCATCCATGTCTTTCTGGCTTCGAGTGACCTGCATCTTGAATACAAACTCAAGATCGGCCGCGCCGAGGCCCTGGAACTGGCCGGCGAATCGGTGCGCATGGCCCGCTCGCTGGTGGACGACGTCGAGTTTTCGCCCGAAGATGCCACTCGTTCGGATCGCGATTTTCTGGTGGAGATGGTGCGCGTGGCCGTTGAGGCTGGCGCAACCACGATCAACATGCCCGACACGGTTGGCTACACCACCCCTGAGGAATACGGCCGCATGTTCGCCGAGGTGCGCGAGCGCGTCCCGGCCATCGACACCGAGGGCATTATCCTCTCCTCGCACTGCCACGACGATCTGGGTCTGGCCGTGGCCAACACGCTGGCTGCCGTCCAAAACGGCGCGCGGCAGGTCGAGTGCACGATCAATGGAATCGGCGAACGGGCCGGCAATGCAGCTCTGGAAGAGATCGCCGCTGCGCTCTATGTTCGCGGCGACCGCTACGGCGTCTCGACCGGCATCAAGCTGGAAAATCTCTACCCCACCAGCCAGGTGCTGGGCCAACTTATCACCTTCCGCCCCTCGCCCAACAAGGCTATCGTGGGCGACAACGCCTTTGCGCATGAGTCCGGCATTCACCAGCACGGCATGTTGGCCAACCCGCTCTGCTACGAGATTATGACCCCCTCGCTGGTGGGCGTGGCAAAGAATCACCTTGTACTGGGCAAGCACTCTGGCCGCGCCGCGCTGCGCAATCGCCTGGAGCAGCTCGGCTTCTCGCTCACTCGCGAAGAGCTGCAGCAGACCTACTATCGATTCGTGGCCCTGGCCGACCGCAAAAAGAATATCTACGACCAGGACCTGGTCGGTCTCTTGCCCGATCAGATTCGCGAAAAGCGCCGCGAGCCGGTCTCCGAGCTCGATTGAGCGCGAGTTGGTAAAATTGATATTGCCAGAAAGAAAGCGGATGCCAGCTTGACATCCAACCCTTGTCTATAAAGAGAGCTTGCATGAAACTGAAGATCCTAGTCACTGCCGGCGACGGCATCGGCCCTGAAGTAACCAATGAAGCTGTTGCAGTCCTGAAGGAGATTGCGTCGCTCGGCGGCCATAACTTTGAATTTGACGCGCGCCGCCTGGGCGGAGTCGCCATTGTGCAAGACGGCACGCCGTTGCCTGCCGACACGGTCGCTGCGGCCCTCAACTCCGATGCGGTTTTTCTCGGCGCGGTAGGCGGCAACGAATTCAATTCCCTTCCCCCGGACAAGCGCCCAGAGGCCGGCTTGCTTGGCCTGCGCGCCGCACTGGGCGGCTTTGCCAATCTGCGCCCCGCCTTTGCTCTGAAGGAGCTTGCAGGTAATAGCCCGCTGCGCGCGGAGATCATCGACGGCGCCGACATTCTTTTTGTTCGCGAACTGCTGGGCGGACTCTACTTTGGCCAGCCCCGCGAGTGGAATCGCGAGACAGGCGAAGCGTGGAACACCATGCGCTACACAAAGGGCGAGGTGGTGCGTGTGGCCCGCGTCGCCTTCCAGCTTGCGCAAAAGCGCCGCAAGAAGCTCACGAGTGTCGACAAGGCTAACGTGCTCGAAGTTTCGCAACTCTGGCGCGCCACGGTGATCGAGGTGGCGGCGGAGTTCCCGGATGTGGCGCTGGAACATCAATATGTCGATGCCATGGCGATGCATTTGATGAACCGGCCGCGCGACTTTGACGTTGTGCTCACTGAGAATCTCTTTGGCGATATTCTCTCCGATGAATCGGGCGTCATCACCGGCTCGCTGGGAATGCTGCCCTCGGCCACAATTGGCGGCAAGGTCAATTTATATGAGCCGATTCACGGCTCCGCGCCCGACATCGCCGGCAAAGGACTTGCGAATCCATTCGGCGCGATTTTGACTGGAGCACTGATTCTGCGCCACTCAGGCGGACTGGAAGAGGAAGCGGCGGTCATTGAAACGGCCGTGCGCAAGGTGCTGGAGCAGGGCTTCCGCACGCCGGATCTGGCACGCGGCAACACGCAGGGATTCACCGTCCTCTCGACCAAGGAGATGGGCGCGAAAGTGCGCGAGACGGTCAAGACGCTGCTAGTCCACGCGTAAGTTCGTGGTTTCCCACCCTTGCGCCAAAAGAAACGCGCAAGGATGGGGCACCCGGCAGTTTTGAAAGGGCACGGCTTTAGCCGTGCCGCAAGGGAATCAAAAAACACCCCGGCTTTAGCCGCCGGGGGAATGCAAATCAACCGGGTGCCCCACCCTCGCCGCGTCTTTGTTTTTGCGGCTAGGGTGGGATGATTAAGCACTCCACCATTAATGACGGGGAGTCCAATGAATAGCACACCAAGAACATTATTTGAAAAGGTCTGGGAGCAGCACGTTGTAGTCGAGCCCAAGGGCGAACCGACCGTGCTCTACATCGACCTGCAATTGCTGCATGAGGTTACATCGCCGCAGGCCTTCGAAGGGCTGCGCCTCGCTGGCCGCAAGGTGCGCCGGCCTGACCGCAGCATCGCGACTGTCGACCACAATGTGCCCACAACCAAGGCTGGCCGGCTCCATATCGTCGACGAAATCGCCGCCAAGCAAATTGCCACGCTGAACAAAAACTGCGCCGAATTTGGCATTGAGCTGTATGGCGTGGATTCGCCCGACCAAGGCGTCGTGCACATCATTGGACCGGAGCTCGGCATCACCAAGCCGGGCATGACGATCGTCTGTGGCGACTCGCACACGGCGACCCACGGCGCTTTTGGCGCTCTGGCATTTGGCATTGGCACCAGCGAAGTGGAGCATGTGCTGGCCACGCAGACGCTGCCGCAGTCCAAACCCAAGACCTTTCGCATCACGGTCGAGGGTGAATTGCCGCGCGGCGTCACGGCCAAGGACATTATTCTCGCAATTATCGGGCAGATCGGCACCGATGGCGCAACCGGCTGCGTGATCGAGTACGCAGGCTCGGCCATTCGCGCACTCTCAATGGAAGGCCGCATGACGGTCTGCAACATGAGCATCGAAGCCGGCGCACGTGCGG
>CAYVMS010000157.1:0-8553 GCA_964452615.1 uncultured Occallatibacter sp. | reverse complement strand
GTCAGAGCTTGCTTTCCAATTCATGATCATTGCATGGCATGCACTCCTGCTCCCAAACCCGCACCATCAAGTCGCCGCTCGCGTGGCGGAATCCCACCACCAGCGAGTCCTCGGTCTGCGGCATACCGCAAAAGCACTCGACCTCGACCGCGGATTCAGGAACATTCATCGTACAGGGCCGGGGCAGCGAGGACTTGATCGTTCCGGCGATCATGTTGGCAATCTCTTTGGCTGCGTCCAGCGCGTCGGCCTCGCCCACTGTCTCTACCGGCTGCATCATCATCGCTGCCGTTGCGTGGTAAGCCAACCCCTCGGCCAGCCGCACTTCGATGCGTCCCTTCCACACGCCGCCCAGATTGACGCTGCCCAGCACGTGCCCGGCACCCACGCAAAACTCTCCCGGCGCAGCCAGCGGAGCCAGCGTCATGGCCAGCATCTGCTCCCAAAACTGCGAGTTGGCGTTGATCACGCATTGTTCGTCGAGCAGGGCCCGCATTTGCCGTTCTCCCGTTGACAGGACCGTACGAATTCTTAAGTCGCTGCTGACCTTATCGTGCAATTTTCAGAACCCGTTAATAAAATGACCTTACTGGGGCGACTCCAGAGGGCATTCGAAGCGTCTAATGTCGCCAGCCGCTCTCTGGACTCAGGAGGAAATCGCTCTTTCAAATCGCCTTACCCCTCGCGCATCGCATCGCTTGCAGGACTCGCTTCGCCAGAGAAAATGATGAACCTGTTAAAATCCACTCAAGTTCCACGGCATCTCAAGCTGGCCTGAGAGGAAGATTTTCTATTGTGCCGGCTCTTGGCCCGGCGGTTTGAACGGCGGCGCGTTGATCGAGCCAATCACGACTGAGAGTGGCCTCCTGTTGAAGTGAGAAAGTGGTTGATCGCTTGTCTTTGAGCTACACTCCTATCGGTTCCGTCTTCGGCGTCCGGCGCTCGCACGGCAAAGGCCTGCGCGGGCTCCTGTTCATGCTGGAGTGCGCTCTGGGCGTTATAGCTGTCGTGCTTGTCTCGGCGCTTGCCCACTGGGCCGGCTGGCTGCTTCCCGTTGCCCTGCTGCTCTATCTGCTGATTGTGGTGCCTACCGCCCTGCTCTACGGATTCTGGCAGGCGGTCATCGTCTCGCTCGTGGCGGTTTTCATGCACGCCTTCTTCACCACGCATCAGCCCCAGACGGCTAGTCAGTCCAATCTGGCGGCCGATCCGGCTAACTCGGTCGCGTTGCTGGTCTTCATCCTGGTGGCGCTGCTTGTCAGCCGCCTCTCGGCTCGCGTTAACGGAAACGCCAAAGAAGCCGAATCCTGGGGCGGGCAGATGCACGACCTCTACGAGTTCACCCGGCGCACACTGGAGATGAATCTTCACCTCGAACCGGGACCGCAGTTGGCCGAGCTGGTCCACGAGATCTTCGCGCTCGAGGCAGTCGCAGTCTTCGACGCCGATCTGCACGAAGTCTATCCCGCCGGCAACTGGAACACCGACCCGCGCGAACTAGCGCAAAATGTCTACTACTTCGAGACCAGCGACGACGATACCGATACCGGATTGGGCCGCCGTGTCGTCCGCCTGGGCACGGTGCCTGTCGGAAGCCTCGTGGTGCGCGGCGATACCAGCCCGCTGACCAACAACGCCATCGCGTCTCTGATCGCGATTACCTTTGACCGCTACCGGGCCTTTGCCAACGAAAGCCGCATCGAGACGGAGCGCCGCACTGAGCAGTTGCGTTCCACCGTTCTCGATAGCCTGGCGCACGCCTACAAGACGCCGTTGACCGCGATCCGCGCCGCCTCGACGGGCCTGAGCGAGATGGGCCACCTGTCGGCTGCGCAATCTGAATTGGTGGCCCTCATCGATGAGCAGGCTGGCCTGCTCGGCAATCTCACCACGCGCCTGCTGACCACGGCGCGCCTCGATGCCGGCGAGGTCGTTGTTCATGTGACCCCGGTTGGCGTGGCGTCGCTGGTTGAGGAGGTCGTGGCCAGCCTCAGCGACAGGCTGGCCAGCATGAAGGTGGTCATCGATCTCCCCGACGACGGTCTGGTTCTCAATTGCGACCGTCATTTGATCGTCATGCTGCTCACGCAATACATTGACAATGCATGCAAGTACTCGATCTTCGGCACGGCCATCACCATTCGCGCGGCGCGAACTAACGCGGAGATCATCTTTTCGGTGCACGGCTTCGGACCGGTGATCCCCATCGCCGACCGGGAGCGCATCTTCAATCGCTACTATCGTTCCTCCAGCCACTCCAACCGCGCCTCCGGCACAGGAATAGGCCTTTCGGTCGCCAAGCGCGTCGCACTCATCCATGGCGGCTATGTTTGGGTCACCAGCGATGAGTTGGAAGGCACAACATTCTTTGCCGCAATTCCTGCCCCAACGCAGAAGAAGGTCTCCTGATGAACAAGACTGTGATTCGCATTCTTCTTGTCGACGATGAATCCGCTATTCGCCGGGCGCTGCGGCCTCCGCTGCTAGAACTCGGCTTTCAGGTCGTCGAGGCCTCGCGTGGCGAAGAGGCTCTGCAGATGCTGCGCACCGGCAGCTTCGACGTTGTCCTGCTCGATGTAAATATGCCCGGCATCGGCGGCATTGAAACTCTGCGCCGCATCCGCACCTTTGCCCCGCGCCTGCCGGTACTGATCCTTACCGTGCGCGATCAGGAAGAGGACAAGGTTGAGGCGCTGGAGATTGGCGCCGATGACTATGTCACCAAGCCCTTCAGCACGCGCGAACTGATCGCCCGCATTCGCACGGCCATCCGCCGCGTACAGGCTCCGGCCCGCGCCGAAGATGCACCCATCGAGATCGGCGAGTTGCGCCTGGAGCCTGTCAAGCGCACGGTCACCAAGCGCGGCCAGCCAGTGCACCTCACCCGCAAGGAGTTCGACATACTCCACTGCCTCATGAGCCGTGCCGGTCGCGTGATTACTTATGCCCGGCTGCTAACTGCGGTTTGGGGAGCTGATAGCCGCGAAGAGGTCGAGTACCTCCGCACTTTCGTGCGCCAGTTGCGCAAGAAGATCGAGGACGACCCCGCCAATCCCATCTATTTGCTCACCGATGTTTACGTAGGCTACCGCTTCGCCGATGCGCAGATGTTTGTCGATGAGATTGAAGGCGCATCCGAACAAGGCGTCCAGGAAGAAACGCCTGAAGCAACGCCCGAAGAGGCGACGTAACGTCGAGTCTTTTGCAATCTGAAAGTCCGCTATTCGTCGTAGTGCAGCAGGCTGAAGACGTCGTACTCCTTGAAGCGGTCGCGGCCTTTCAGAAAGTCCAGCTCGACGGCAAAGGCTAGCCCGGCTATATCTCCGCCCAACTGCTTGACCAGCTTGATGGTGGCCTCCATGGTGCCGCCGGTGGCGAGCAGGTCGTCTACCAGCACGACGCGCTGTCCAGGCTGGATTGCGTCCAGATGAATCTCCAGCGTGTCGGAGCCGTATTCAAGGTCGTAGGTCACGCGCGCGACGGCAGCGGGCAATTTCCGCGGCTTGCGCACCGGCACAAAGCCCGCGTTCAGGCGATAAGCCAACGCCGGCCCAAAGATGAATCCCCGCGCCTCGATGCCGAGCACGAGATCGATCTTCTGATCGAGATAGTGCGCCGCCAGTGCATCGATCATCCGCGCAAAGCCAGTCTTGTCTTTGAGCAGCGTGGTGATGTCGTAGAAAAGAATCCCCGGCTTGGGGAAATCGGGCACCGTGCGCACCAGCGCCTTCAGGGCTTCCACATCGATGGGCTTGTTTGTCTCGGGCATGAGTCGAGTCCCTTCCTGATTCAGGCTTGAATGAATTTTCGAGGAAGGGAACAAGCGAGTGCGGGTTCGGCTTCCCTGTCAATTATAGCGGGAAGCGATCACAGGCTATGACTTTTTGGCAGATCGGCCCAGGAGAGCTAGGTTACCAATTAATTAACAGCGGGATTTTGAAAATATAAATAGGTGGGGTGGGGGATGGGGTACCTCGGAGCAGGGAACAGGGAACAAGGGACAGTAAGAGCCCGTGCTTCCGGTCATTCTTCATGTGTTCATTGTGCGCCAATTAATGGTAATGATGCGCAAAGCGAGTGCTCATTTTTCGTGTCCGGCCCTTGCTGCGACAGATCCGCCCTGAAGACAATCGGAGCATGTTCTATGCATTGCGGCGTTTCTTGGCTCCCGGTTCCTTGTTCGGTTGCCTTACCATGGAACTATGCAAGTCCCGCCGAATCCAGAGTTTCTACGTCGCGCCATTGCGCTGGCCACTGAGAATGTCGTCAGAGGCGCAGGCGGACCCTTTGGCGCAGTGATCGTGCGCGACGGTCAGATCGTAGCCGAGGCCGCGAACACCGTGACCGTAACCAACGATCCCACGGCTCATGCCGAAATCAACGCCATCCGCACGGCCGCCAAAGCGCTCGGCGCATTCACGCTCTCGGGCTGCCAGCTCTACACGAGCTGCGAACCGTGCCCCATGTGTCTTGCTGCCGCGCATTGGGCGAGGATGGAGGCCATTTATTTCGGCGCCAGTGCCGCCGATGCTGCCCGGGCAGGCTTTGACGATGCATTCCTATATAAAGAACTGCGCAAAGATCCCGCCGAGCGCAACCTCCTTCCCGCGAAACAACTGCTAGGCGAAGAGGCTTGGTCCAGCTTCGCCGCGTGGCTTGCGTCACCCAACAAAATTGACTACTAGGGCGTGTTTCCAAGGCTCATATTGTGTCAGGGCACGACTTCAGTCGTGCCGAAAGAGGGCCAGAAAACAATGGGCTTTAGCCCCTGATGGACTACTGTCATGATCCGCTAGGCCATTCCTGAGACACGCTGCAGGCAGTGTTTGTTGAGTCTGCCAAGCGTTCGGCGGGTGAAGGAATGTCTTCCGCAGGGGCTAAAGCCCTCGTCGATTTTGGTGCGTTTTCGGCACGACTGAAGTCGTGCCCTGACACAATGCCGATTTTTGAAAGACACTTTATTGAGGCGCAGGTGGCGCTGCGGCGGAGCGCGCATCTATACTTCGAGCCATGCAAGCGATGCGGCTTATTTCTTTCCTGGCTGTCGCGGCCTTTGCCGCTGCGCAATCGCCGGGCCCGTCTTCCGCTGCATTCACCGGCCGCACGAACAGGTTCCAAGTGGCGCAGACCCCGCCACACGGCTTCCGCTCCGCCGTGCAATGGAACGAATCCCTCAAAGCCTGGATCACCGTAGGAACCGACGGCTCCGACATCAGCCGCGACGACGGCAAGACTTGGCAGCCTCTCGACAATGGCAACAGGAACGCTCTCTCGCTCCCCTTCGTCGTTGGCCCCAATGGACGAATTGGCCGACTGGACCCGGCTGCGCTTTCTGTCGCGAAATGAAAATAGGAATTTGGCGATCCGCTAGAGCGCTAAGAACAACCGCAGGTCCTTCGACTTCGCTACGCTTCGCTCAGGATGACAGGTTTGTGGTGGTTCATTCGATCGGAGCCAGATCCATGGCCTCGCACTACTCCCGGAACTAACCCGGCACGAACCGAGCCCCAGCACAGTAAAATAATGGCAACCGGATGACCCATACTTCTTCAGCGGCGGCCGACCAGGAGACCCGCATATCGCAGGATCTGGAGTTGCGGGCCGACGAGCAGCGAATCTCCAGCAATGCATCGCCCATCAACCCCATCATTCAGCTCCAGAACCTGGGAAAAACCTACACGACGGGTCGGGGGAAGCTGACGCTTTTTCAAGGGCTTAACCTCGATATTCAGGCTGGTGAGATGGTGGCTATTGTGGGTCAGTCAGGCGCGGGTAAGAGCACGCTTTTGCACATTCTGGGCGCGCTGGATGCGCCTACAGCGGGCACTGTACACTGTGCGGGTACCGACGTAGCCCAACTGTCGCAGCGCGAGGCAGCGGCCTTTCGCAATCGCGAGGTCGGCTATGTGTGGCAGTTTCACTATTTGCTGCCCGAGTTTTCGGCGCTGGAAAACGTAGCCATGCCCTTGCTGGCGCGAGGTTTGCGCAAAGCCGAGGCTCTCGCAGCAGCGGCCAAATGGCTCGGTGAAGTCGGATTAGAAGACCGCGGCGACCATCGGCCAGGCGAACTCTCAGGTGGCGAGCAGCAGCGCGTGGCGCTGGCTCGTGCGCTGGTCAACAACCCTCGGCTGTTGCTGGCCGACGAACCAACAGGCGACCTGGACGAGGCAACCGCCGGACGTGTCTTTGATCTGATCGAAAGGCTTCATGCGAGTCACGGCCTGACCTCAATTCTTGTGACGCACAACCTTGACCTGGCCGCGCGTTGTACGCGAATCTTGCGGCTAGAGGCAGGAAAGCTGGGCGGGTCTGTGACCGTATGAATGCGCACTTCAGAGTTCGCAGTTTCCCACCCATTCGCCAGAAAGAAGGCGAATGGATGGGGCACGGCGCAGAACCAGAATTAAACGGCCGGAGACCTAGCGATGGGACGCAGTCTGACAGCACGGGTGAATATTTCCAAGGAAGTTTGACGTTCCGCAAGTTTGGCCAAGAAATTGCGCCATTTTGCGCGTTTTTGAGTCTTAATTAGTAACCAATCGGGATTGGATGATTCAATGCCATCACGGTTGGCAGGGCAGGATGGAAGTCTCTATCACCGCGACTTAAGGGGCGAGAGAGACCTCGAAGCCATCCTAAAGAGCTTTTCGGGGCCGAATGCAGATTTCCCATGGTCCCGGCGGCGATGCAAGAAGAATAGGGCGCGTGCGGGTGGGCTGAAGCCGGAAGCGGGGTCCCCGACGACAGGTCTTCGTCGTTGGGGTGACGTAAACCGGACGGCCACTCCAGCCGATAGCCGGTACAAGGGGGACTACATGTTCGAACGCTATACGGAGAAGGCACGGCGCGTGATCTTCTTCGCGCGATATGAGGCTAGCCAGTTTGGCTCACCTTATATCGAGACCGAGCATTTGCTGCTTGGGCTTTTGCGCGAGGACAAGGCTTTAACCAACCGATTCCTGCGCTCACATGCATCGGTGGAGTCGATTCGCAAGCAGATTGAGGCGCACACGACGATTCGCGAAAAGGTCTCGACATCGGTGGACCTGCCGCTTTCGAATGAGTGCAAGCGCGTGCTTGCCTATGCCGCGGAAGAAGCTGAACGGCTCGGCCACAAGCATATCGGAACAGAGCATTTGCTGCTGGGCCTGCTGCGCGAGGAAAAGTGCTTCGCTTCGGAGATTTTGCAAGAGCGCGGCTTGAAGCTGGCGCAGATTCGCGAGGATCTCGGCCGCACGACGCAAGAGAAGGCTCCGCCGCAACAGCGTCAGCGCGAGTCGAGCTTGCTTGCCGAGTTTAGCCGCGACCTGACTCAGGCTGCGATGGACGGGCAGCTTGATCCATTGGTGGGCCGCGATGGCGAACTTGAGCGCGTCATCCAGATTCTCTGCCGCCGCACCAAAAATAACCCAGTCTTGATCGGAGAGCCCGGCGTGGGCAAGACTGCCATTGTCGAGGGACTTGCGCAACGCATCGCTGACGGCGAGGTGCCCAGCTTCCTTGCCGAGAAGCGCGTGCTTGGCCTCGACCTCTCGCTCATCGTCGCAGGCACAAAATACCGCGGACAGTTTGAAGAGCGGCTCAAGACGATCATGAAAGAGCTGATGGAAAATCAGAACTCCATCATCTTCATCGACGAGTTGCACACGCTGGTTGGAGCGGGTTCGGCTGAGGGATCTCTGGACGCGGCCAACATTCTCAAGCCCGCGCTGAGCCGCGGCGAAATTCAATGCATCGGGGCCACAACTCCAGGCGAGTACCGCAAGTCGATCGAGAAGGACCGCTCGCTGGAGCGCCGCTTCCAGGCCGTCAAGGTGCCTCCGCCGAACGAGGCCGATGCGATCAAGATTATCCACGGCATCAAGGACCGCTACGAAAAATTTCACGCCGTCAGCTATACGGATGCGGCGATCGAGTTTGCCGTCTCGCACTCGAATCGCTACATCCCGGACCGCTTCCTCCCGGACAAGGCCATCGACTTGATCGATGAGGCGGGCGCGCGCGTCAAGCTGCGCCAGACCTCACTGCCGGAAGAGATCACCGAGGTGCAGAAGCGCATCAAGTTCATCGTGCACCGCATGGACTCGGCCATCGCCAATCATGAGTTCGAGAAGGCGCGATTCTACTCCGACGAGGAGCGTAAGGAGCGCGAAAGCCTGCGCGCACTGCGCGACAAGTATCACCTCGACGATTCGGCCGCCGGCATCGTGGGCCGCGAAGATATTGAGGACGTGGTCAGCCGCTGGACCGGCGTGCCCGTTACCAGCATCAAGGAAGAAGAGACGCAAAAGCTGCTGCGCGTAGAAGAAGAACTCCACAAGCGCATCATCTCGCAGGAGAAGGCCATCGGCGCTCTGGCTCGCGCCATCCGGCGTTCGAGAGCAGGTCTCAAATCTCCGCATCGGCCCATCGGAAGTTTCCTTTTCCTCGGCCCCACCGGCGTAGGCAAAACGGAGATGGCGCGCACCCTGGCCAACTTCCTCTTCGGCTCCGATAAAGCGCTCATCCGCTTCGATATGTCGGAGTTCATGGAGAAGCACTCCGTCTCCAAGC
>CAYVMS010000156.1:0-8558 GCA_964452615.1 uncultured Occallatibacter sp. | reverse complement strand
GTGAGCTACAACCAAGGCTATATCCAGTTGGCGCCAGTTAACCCGCAGGTAGTCTATGTTCCGGCCTACAACCCGTGGAGCGTCTACGGAGAGCCGGTGGCACCTTATCGGGGCTTTTCGTTGTTTGGGTCCCTGGCGTCACTTGCCGGCTCATCGCCCTTACAATATGGACTCGGCATCGCAATGTCGGCCTTCAGCCACACACCCTTCGGCTGGGCTGGCTGGGCTCTCAACTGGCTCACGCAGTCCATCCTCTTCCATCAATCGAACTATCAGTCGAACAGCACCACAGTCGCCCATTTGGGCTACCAGCCAAACGGCGGGCTCAGGCGGGGAGAGGCAAGCCGGACCGCGGCAAGTTATGGCCAACCAGCAACTGAATATAGCCGACAGGTATTCGCTCACCAGTCCGGCAGGAATCCCGAATACTCTGCGGAAAACCGGCCCGATGCAACCAGCCGTCCTATAGAACGCTTCAATCACGACTACCCCGCACAGCCGCGCAACTACGGACGCCCTGGCTTCCAGGCCTATGACCAACTCAGGCCTTCAACTGCCATCACAGCCAGGCAACAAGCTGAAGGCCGTTCCGGCTATGGCTCCAGCTTCTATGGCAACTCCCCGCAGACCTACTCTCACCCCTATGCCAGCACGCAGCAACCCTGGCGGTCGTCGGCGCCTACACCGCAAAGGAACGATTCAGCCCAGCGCTCCTATCTCGGTGAACGGTCTTACTCGGGCTATGACGGCTCTCCCTATAACAACCACGCATTTGGCGAGTCTTCCGCCAGGTCGAGCCACTCTGGCGGTTTTCATCTCTTCGGTCACAACTCTGAGAAGTCATACTCCTATGGCGGCGGGCACGCACCTAAAGGTTATAGTGGCGGCAAAGGTTTCGGCAAAGGGCGTTCAGGCGGAAGCGGCCGCTCCAGCGGTCACCACAGCGGAGGACATCACCACTAGATCCTGTTGTGGACTTTGCGTGAGCAATCTGGCCAATTTGGCGAGCATGATGAGGATAGCGGAGGCCAAGTATTGGAGTCCTGCTACGAACTGCTAGAGCATTTTTTGCTTTTACTGTAGACCCCCGTGCTCCATTCCGCTTTTTTCTGCGGAATGGGTGGGATACCAACAAACGTCCGGTCTAAAGTAAAAGCAAAAATGCTAAGGCCGCATTATTACTCGGGCAGGACGAGCTTGCCCTCAATGTTCAGGACCCCCATGACCACCGGTGCACTGGTGTTTGGCTGGCCGCCGCCTACTGAGACCTGATACTCGCCCTCGGCGATAATGGGAACTCCGGCTTCGGTAACCATGCTCAGGTCGCGGGGTTGAAGCTCGAAGTGCAGCTTCTGCGAGGCTCCTGCGTCGAGATGGACGCGTTGGAATGCGCGCAAAGCCCGCAGCGGCGCACCCGGCACATTGGGAAATTCGAGATAGAGCTGCGCTACTTCGTCGCCTGCGAGCTTGCCGGTGTTAGTGACTGTGACATCGACGGGAACCGGGTTACCGGCCGCTACGGCTCTCGTGGGCACGGTCAGTTCGCTATAAGCAAAGGTGGTGTAGCTCAAGCCGTAGCCGAAGGGATAGAGCGGCGTCCCTTCAAAATACCGATAGGTGCGGCCCTTCATCGAGTAGTTCTCAAAGGGGGGCAACTGGCTGACATCTTTGTAAAAAGTGACAGGCAGGCGTCCGGCAGGATTATTGCGGCCTGAGAGCGTCTCGGCCACTGCTGCGCCGCCCTCTTCGCCCGGATAGAAAGCGTCGAGAATAGCATTGGCATGGGCCTTGGCCCAGTTCACGCTGAGAGCGCTGCCGTTGAGAAGCACGACTACCAGTGGCTTTTGCGCCGCCGCGACGGACTCGAGCAGTTCCTCTTCCGGCTTGGGCAGGTTGAGGCTGGTACGGTCGCCGCCCTTGAAGCCCTCCTCGCTCACTGTCATCTCTTCGCCTTCAAGCTCGCTTGTGATGCCAAGCACGGCCACCACCACGTCAGCCTCCCTGGCCGCTGCCAACGCCTCCGGCTTGGGCCTGGTATCCACCTTCGACCACACCAACTGCGCCTGGAGCGGATGCTTCTCAGTGGCGCCGTAGATCACCACAAGCTGCGCCGGCTTGCCTGCCTCAAGGTGAACGCGCCCAAACTTGGTCTCAACTCCACTGGTGTCCCAGGCTTCGGCCAGTTTCTTTCCGTCGAGCAGGACGTGGAAAGAGCCGTCCGCCTTCATGCCCAGGTTATAGTCGCCAGTCTCCTGCGGGGTCAGCGTCGCCTCCCAACGGACGCTGAGAGACTTGACGCCAGCCACCTCAACGGGCAGCGAAGCTCCGGGGAGTTTCATCTCCGGCTCGATGCGGGCAGCCAAAGGCGCGGGCGGATTGTCGCTTCCGCCAAAGTCCATATCCAGATGAGAGTAGGTTGCTTTTACCCCAGGCTTTCCCTGCGTGGTCAGCAGCGCCGCCGGAACCGGATCTGCCTGTTTGCTGAGAAACTGCGTTCCCGGCACGTAGTTGATGGTGGCGTTGGGAAACTCCGCCTTGAGCCCCTCAAGCACCGACACAGTGTGGGAAGGAATTCCGTTGTAGTTGCCCAGCAGAGGCTGCGTCTGGTCAGCCAGCGGGCCCACCACGGCGATCTTGATGCCGGAGGTCTTCAGCGGGAGAACGCCGTCGTTCTTCAAGAGCACCATGGACTCGCTGGCCATTTTGCGGGCCATTGTGCGGTGCGCGGCGCTGTCGAGCAGCTTTTCGTCGATCTTGGAGTATGGCACCATCTCTGGCGGATCGAACATTCCCAGTTTCATGCGCGCCGTGAAGAGCCGCGTCAGGGCAACATCGATCTCGCTCTCTTTCAGAGAGCCCTGCTTGACGGCGTCGAGATAAGGCTTGTAATCGTGGTCGTCCTTGACCTTGGTGGTGTAGTCGACGCACTCGTTATCCATGCCGCGCTGGAGGCTGATGGCCGAGGACTCAGCCTGTGTGGGCTTGTAGTGATGGCCATCGAAGATATTGCGGACAGCGCCGCAGTCGGAGACCACATAGCCCTTGAAGCCCCACTTGCCTCGCAGTTGATCCTCAAGCAGAAACTCGCTTGCGCAAGCGGGCTGGCCCCCGACGCTGTTGTAAGCGCACATTACCGAGTCGGCCTTGGCTTCGGTCACGGTGGCGCGGAAGGCGGGCAGATAGGTATCCAATTCGTCGTGCTTGCTGACGGTTACATCGGCGGTGTGGCGCGTCGGCTCGGGACCGCTGTGGACCGCAAAGTGCTTGGGAGTGGAGATGACACGGTAGTAGCGCGGGTCGTCGCCCTGCATCCCGGTTACAAATGCCACGCCCATCTTTGCGGTGAGGAAGGGATCTTCGCCATAGGTTTCCTGGCCGCGGCCCCAGCGAGGATCGCGAAAAATATTGATGTTGGGCGCCCAGAAGTCCAGCCCCTCGAAGATGTCGCTGTGGCCCGCGCGCACTGCCTGGGCGTGCTTGATGCGTCCCTCGGTGCCGATGACCATTGCCATCTCGTGGATGGCGGGCGCATCGAATGTGGCAGCCAGGCCAATGGGCTCAGGGAACTCCGTGGTTCCGTTGCGCATGACGCCATGGAGCGACTCGCTCCACCAGTCGTAGGCCGGAATATTGAGCCGAGGAATGGCCCGCGACTGATTGACTAGCTGGCTGGCCTTCTCGTCGAGCGTCAGCCGCTTCACCAGGTCCACCGCGCGCTGCTCGGCGGGAAGGTTTGGATCAAGATAAGCGGGCTTGGGGGCATCCTGCGCCCCGGCCATCCACACTGTTGAACTCAATGCCAATGCTGCGGCTGTCATGCGCAACCCAAAACTTTTCATAGCGTTCCTCTTTCCGGTTTCAGGGATCGGCGCTCAGCGATCAAGGCTCAATGCGGGCAATTCAGTCCCGCTCTGTCCACCGCTGCCGAGAGAGTCTAGACCGCTCTCGGGTGTGAAGGTAATGTGCGCGGGAAGCCGCTGTCAAGGGAGGAAAAAATGATGAACACAGCACAAAACGCATTCGTACAGGAGACAGCGGCGAGCATCGCACTTTATACTGCAATCCTGTATCCGGACGGTCCGGTCATCTCCTATGCGCCCATTGATCGGGAAACCCTCCGCAAACGGCGCAGGCATGCAGCTCAAACGATTGCGCTCGGCGGCTCCAAGGCCGGCGACCGCAGACAACTCGCAACGGAAGAGCCGCCCAGCGGCGGCGTTCGAGGTTCAACACCGTGATCGAGAACTGTATAAACTTCCTCGGAGTACCGGCTATCCCCAACCTGCTTGCTCTCGGCGCCCCTTCGCTGGCGCACCTCAATCCGCTCGACATCACGGTCATCGCCATCTACTTCGTGATGGTCATCTGGATCGGCTTCTATCTCAAGAGCAAGGCCAACACCAGCGAAGAGTTCTTCATGGCAGGACGCGAGATGACGGCGTGGATCGCCGGCTTGAGCTTCGTCTCGGCCAACCTCGGTTCGCTTGAGTTGATGGGCTGGGCGGGCTCGGCCTACCAGTACGGAATTCTCGCAGCACACTGGTATTGGGTGGGCGCAATTCCTGCCATGCTTTTCCTGGGCATGGTGATGATGCCCTTTTACTATGTTTGCAAGACGCACTCGGTGCCTGGGTACCTGAAGCTGCGCTATGGTCAGGGCGCGAGCATTGTCTCAGCATTTTCCTTCGCTTTCATGACCGTGCTGATGAGCGGTGTGAACATGTTCGCCATGGCGGAGGTGATGAAGGTCGTGCTGGGCTGGGACTTGAACTTCTCCATCATCGTCTCGTCGCTCGCAGTCGCCGCTTATGTGGCGCTCGGAGGGTTGCGCTCGGCGATTTTCAACGAGGTTTTGCAGTTCGTCCTGATCTGGGGCGGGGCATTGCTGGTGCCGATCCTCGGGCTGGTCGAGGCGGGCGGCTGGACTGGTTTCAAGGCAAAGCTCGCGGCGAACATTGCCAAGGGCGCGACCACCCCCGGCGACTATACGCACCTGTGGCGCAGCATGGGCCACTTCGCCGATAACCCCATGGGCATTCATTGGACCGGCATCGTCTTCGGACTGGGCTTCGCGATCAGCTTCGGTTATTGGACAACTGACTTTCTTGTCGTCCAGCGCGTACTCGCAGCCAACAGCCTGCGCTCTGCGCGCATGGCTCCGGTGATTGGGTCTTTCTTCAAAATGGCTGTGCCGTTCATCGTAATTCTGCCCGGCTTGCTGGGCCTGGTCGTATTGCAGAATCCCGACGGCAGCCTGATGCATCTCGTAGGCCAGGATCAAGTCAACGCGCTTCATCCACACAGTTACAACGAGGTGCTACCGCTGATGCTGGTGCGCTATTGCGCTCCCGGCTTGCTTGGCCTGGGCATCACGGCGCTGATTGCCGGCTTCATGAGCGGCATGGCGGGCAACGTGAGCGCTTTTTCCGCCGTTTGGACTTATGACATCTATCAGCCTCTGATCAACAAAAAAGCCAAGGACGAGCACTATGTCACCATCGGTCGCTGGGCGACGATTCTCGGCGTCGTTATCTCCATCGGCACCGCATATCTGGTAATGACTGCTGCGGGCATCATGGATTATGTGCAGGCGCTCTTCAGCTTCTTCATCTCGCCGTTGTTGGGCGTGGTGCTGATGGGCATGTTCTGGAAGCGCGCAACGAAGGCGGGCGGCTTCTGGGGATTGCTGACCGGCACATTGACCTCGATCGGACTGTGGGCCTGGGTGCATTTTTATCCCGCTGCGCTGCGTTATGTCGCCATTTCACCCGATGCCAAAGCGATGGCCGAGGATATGTATCGTGCTCTATGGTCGGTGATTGTCTCAGTTCTCGTCACGTTTGTGGTGAGCCTCTTCGGCACGGCGCGCCCGGTGGCAGAGTTGAATGGCCTGGTTTATGGCGCGACCAAACTGCCCGCGGAAGAGCCGGTACCGTTCTATAAGAACGAGTATTTCTGGATGGTGATTGCCATTGTTTTGTTCCTTGCTCTCAACATCTACTTCTGGTAAGTGAGGTAACTCATGCATAACTCGAGCATCTCGATCTGGTTCTTCATCGGTGTCTTGCTGACCATCTATGGCGCGATGATCCTGGGCTATGGAATCTTTGAAGTGCTGACCGGTCAAACCGCCAACGTGATTCTGGCCAATCTGCACGCGCCCATCTGGTGGGGCGCTCTGCTGTTGGCCCTCGGAGTTTTTTACGGCGTGCGCTTTTGGCCGCGCCGCAACGACTAACAATTGCGGAAGCAAGGAGCGAGTGGAAAATGACAGCACAACGAGCCATGACATTTGGAGTTATTGTAGGCAACCGCGGATTCTTTCCCGACCATTTGGCAAAGACCGGGCGCGAAGAGATCATTTCGGTTCTCGAGGCGGCAGGCGCGAAGGCTGTGGTGCTGAGGCCTGAAGAGTCAAAGTTCGGCGCGGTTGAATCCTATGCCGAGTCGCAGCGGTGCGCGGAACTATTTCAGAAGCACGCTGAAGAGATCGACGGCATCATCGTTACTCTGCCTAACTTCGGCGAGGAACGCGGTATCGTGGATGCTATCCGCCTCTCCGGCCTCAAGGTTCCAGTGCTGGTGCAGGCCACGCCGGACCGCTCAGAAAATATGACAATCGCCGTACGCCGCGACAGCTTTTGCGGCAAGATGAGCGCGTGCAACAACATGATGCAGTACGGTATTCCTTACTCGCTGACCACGCTGCACACTGAGGCCCTAACGTCGCCGGAGTTTGCAGCGGATCTGGAGTGGTTCTCGGCGGTCTGCCGCATCGTGAAGGGACTCAAAAATCTTAAGATCGGCGCAATCGGTGCGCGACCCGCGGCATTCAATACGGTTCGTTACTCTGAGCGAATTCTGGAGACAAACGGCATCTCGATCGACACCATTGACCTCTCTGAAATCTTCGGCCGCATCAACAAGATGAAAGACAACGACGACGGGGCACAAGCAAAACTGGCCGCGATCAAGGGCTACGTGACCACAGCGGGCATCCCGGATGCAGCCCTGCTGAAAATGTCAAAGCTGGGCGCGGTAATCGACGGCTGGATGAAGCAGACCAACTGCACCATCAGCGCCGTGCAGTGCTGGACTTCGATGGAAGAATACTTCGGCGTTGTGCCGTGCACAGTGATGAGCATGATGAGCAACAATCTGATTCCGTCGGCCTGCGAAGTGGATGTGCCGGGCACGCTGAGCATGTATATGCTCGCGCTGGCCTCGGGTACGCCCTCTGCGCTACTGGACTGGAATAACAACTACGGTTCCGATCCAAACAAGTGCGTGTGCTTCCATTGTTCGAATTTGCCAAAGCATTTCTTTAAGGAGGTCAGGATGGACTTCCAGGAAATTATTGCGGGCACGGTGGGCAAGGAAAATGCATTCGGCACATGCGTTGGCCGTGTGAAGGCCGGCGCGATGAGTTTTGCCCGCTACTCCACCGACGACCGCCGCGGCATCATTCGCGGCTATACCGGTCCTGGCAAGTTCACCGACGATCCGCTGGAAACCTTTGGCGGCGCAGGCGTGGCAGAGATTCCGCAGTTGCAAAAGCTGCTCAAATTTATCTGCCGCGAGGGCTTTGAGCACCACGTGGCCGCCAACTTCAGTGAAGTCTCCAAGGCCGTCCATGAGGCCGCAACCCGCTACCTTGGATGGGAGTCGCTCTACCACGGCCCGGCGGAGGACTGACCATGGAAGCCGTTGCTAACAGAAAGAGCTAACTGCAATGACTCTCAAAATTATCGGCATCGACGTAGGCACGGGCGGTACGCGCGCTGTTTTGATGGACGAAAAGGGCGCACTGCTTGGGTCAGCGACGCATGAACATGCGCCGTTTGCATCGCCGCAGAATGGATGGGCCGAACAGGATCCGCGCGACTGGTGGAGCGCATGCCAGGCGGCGATTGTCAAGCTGCTGCGTGAGACCGGAGTCTCGAAGGGCGAAATCGCGGCGGTAGGTCTGGCCGGGCAGATGCACGGCGCAGTGCTGCTCGACGAGAACGATGAGGTTCTGCGGCCCGCATTGATCTGGTGCGATCAGCGAACCGCGGAGGAGTGCCGAGTACTGAACGAGACCGTCGGCGAAGAGCGGCTGGTCGAGCTGACTTCGAATCCGGCTCTGCCCAATTTCACGCTAACAAAGCTGATGTGGGTGCGCACCCATGAGCCGGAGATTTGGAAGAGGTTCCGCTCTTTCCTGCTGCCGAAGGATTATGTCCGCTTGCAATTGACAGGCGTACGGGCGATTGATGTCTCGGATGCGTCCGGCACGCTGCTGCTCGACGTTGCTCATCGCCGCTGGTCGCATGAGATGGTTGAAGCCACGCACCTGGATGCCAGTTGCCTGCCCGAGGTCTTTGAGTCGCAGGAGATCGTGGGAAGAATCACGGCGCGCGCGGCTCTTGCGACCGGCTTGGCCGAGGGCACGCCGGTGGTTGCCGGAGCTGGAGATCAGGCGGGCGGCGCAATCGGCATGGGCATCGTGAGGGCAGGCGATGTGAGCGCGACGATCGGAACATCCGGCGTCGTCTTTGCCGCGACGGATCAGCCAT
>CAYVMS010000155.1:0-8596 GCA_964452615.1 uncultured Occallatibacter sp. | reverse complement strand
CCAATTGTCACGGGACCGGCGACATTTGACCAAGAGCTGGTGGCGCTTCCCGCTACGCCTTGATATCGGAAATTTAGGGCTTGGCCATCTTGAAGTCCGCTCACAACCCATGTCTTTTCGAGAATTCCATCCGCCGGGAAGCTTTTGCTGCCAGTGATCGTATTAAAAGTCGAATCGGTGCTCCACTGGACAGTGTAGGAAGTTGGCAGTTCTTCACTAATACCAGTGTTAGGGATGATTTCGCTTGCTTTAAGCAAGGCGCCTTGATCGAAAGGAAACGCAAACAAAAGGAAAGTAGCAGCGTTATGGAAAGAAACCGCCCCAGGATCGGTAAGAGGAACCGAAACGCCGGTAAGATTGGCTGATGCGATAGTACCGGCTGTAGCGTAGCTTGCAGGATCCGAGGCATTGTACGAGCCGTTATTCAGCGCATCCAACCACGCCTTCACCATGTAGGAACCGGGTGCGGCGCCATTAATAGTGAAAGACCCCGGCGATGGGATACTTGTGACTTGGGCACTTACGACGGAGCCATTGGGGCATTGATCCTGCAAAACCAGATTAATGGGCCCAGTCGCCTGTCCGCTATAACTCACCGTGCCGGAAACTGAATAGCCGACAACAGCATTGAAGTTGATGATTGCCCCGCCCTTGGCCGCGGTAACGCTTTGTGTGACGGGAGAGAAGAGAGCATTGGTTCCAACAAGGGACGGTGTGATCGTATAAGGCGTCCCTTGGGGAACGGACGCGAAGGTAAAGTTACCGTTGCTGTCAGTGGTTGTTGTTTGGACTGGAGTCGTGTTGATGGAGACTGAGACCGTAGGTCCAACGACAGATCCGCAGGGACTGTTGAACAGGACGTTGCCGACAACCGGTGCGTACTGTACCGCATTGATAGTGAGGCTGAGCGTAGCAGTCGCAGTCAGAGCGGTGGGCGAGCCGGAGTCGGTCATCTGGAAGATAAGCGGAGTGGCGGAAGTGGCCGTAGTGGCACCAGCGGCAGCCGACAGCACACCGGTGGTCGCATTCAGGCTTACGCCGGTCGGCAGTGTGCCGCTCTTCAGACTCCAGGTGTAAGGAGCGATGCCACCCGATCCGGTCAGCGTCGTCGAATAAGCCGCTCCAGCTGTTGCAGCAGGCAGCGAGGCGGTGGTGATCGCGGGCGCGGCGGGGATCGTCAGCGTCACGGAGTTGGACTTAGTCTTGTCAGCTACCGAGCCCGCCGTCAGGGTCACCGTTTGAGCCGAGCTGGTAGCGGCAGGCGCGGTGTAGGTGGGAGTGGCCGACGTAGTGCTGGATAGAGAGCCCAGCGAGGGCGCGGTCCATGTCACTCCCGCATTGCTGCTGTCATTCGTCACCGTCGCCGTCAATGCGACCGTATCGTTCCCATCCACCGTCGCTGACGGCACTGTCACGGTGACAACGATGGAGACTGGAACGCTGGTACTGGGGCTGCTGCCACAACCGGAGAGGCCGAGAAAGGCGAACATGGTGATAACAAAAAAGCTTGTAGGCGTGCTGGTGCTTAGACCAGAAGGCAGGGATCTTGACCTGGACATTTGGCGGCCTTTCAATATCTTGGATGGAAGCTGCAGGAATTATACAAGTTCAGAACAAGTCGATAGCTTGGGAATGCTCGAGGTCTGATGGCTTCTATCTATGAATAATCGGAGGGCTGATGCTGCGTCCCCGAACACGCAAGTTCGGGGACAGCTCGGTTTTCTTATACGGGTGTCCTTGTTCTTTGCCGCACTACTCCAGCATTTGCAGGTCAAGCGGATCTTCGAGCAGGTAGTCTTTGCCGCGGAGAACTTCCAATGCACGCTTCAGCGCTGAGGATTTGCAGGGTTCTACCGTCATGACGAAAGGCAGCGCCTTTGCCGGGAAGCCAGGCTTCTGCACGATGGCGCGAATATTGATACCCTCGCTGGCCAGCGCGACAGTAATGTCGGCGATGATGCCCGGCTTGTCGTTGACCATGAAGCGGATGTAATGCGGAACCTCGAACTCAGCACTGAGCCGCGCCTGGGTTGCCGGAACTTTAACTCTCCGCGAGCCGTGCGCAAGGGCCAGCAGGTCGCTGACAACTGCCACCGCCGTGGGATGGCCACCGGCTCCATGGCCGGAGAAGACCACGTCGCCGCCATACTTGCCGCTGAAGATCACCATGTTCTCAGTGCCGCGCGACCATGCCAGAGGCGAATGCAGGTCCACCAGCATCGGCCCCACGGTTGCTGCAACCTTGCCCTCAGCGTAGTCGGCCCGCGCAATCTGGCGAATCGTGCAGTTGAGGTCACGCGCATAGCTGAAGTCGACGGCGGCAATTTCGGTGATCGGCTGAGGTTCGATCTCGGCCGGGTCGACCACAACGCGCAGAGCTAGACGCATGAGAATGGCCAGCTTGGCGCGTGCATCAAAGCCGCCTACATCTTCTGTGGGGTCGGCCTCGGCGTAGCCCTTGGCCTGCGCATCGGCGAGCACCGGTGCATATTCTGCGCCCTCCTGCATCTTGCTCAAGATGAAGTTGCATGTGCCGTTGAGAATGCCTTCAATGCGCTCGATGCGGTCGCCTGCCAGACCCTGCTCAAGGCCGGGAATCACGGGAACTCCACCGGCCACCGCAGCACCGTATTTCAGATGCCCGCCGGAGGACGCGGCCAACCGCTCGAGCTCTGCGCCATGAGCAGCGATGAGCTTCTTGTTGGCAGTGACGACGCTCTTGCCTTCGCGGAGCGCGTGACGCACCCAGCCGCCCGCCGGCTCAAGCCCGCCGGCCAGTTCAACGATGACATCGACATCTTCAGAGGCAAGCAACTCATCGGGATCCTCGGTCCAGACCACGCTCGACGGAACCCAATCGACACGCCTTCGCGCCAAGCTGCGGGCATAGACGTGTGTCAGTTGCAGGCCCTCGGGCTTGGAATCCACCAGAATCCGCGCCACCGAACTGGCCACCGTGCCAAAGCCGAAGAGAGCGATGCGCAACGGGCGCTGCAGGTTTGTGTTTGCGGCTGAAAGCTCACTGAGATGCGCGGAGAGATTCAAATCGGACACGGCTGTTTCCTCTTTTGATTTCGATGAGAGTACGCAAGAGACCATGATACCTGAGCGAATACCTGACCCTTCCAGATCGTGAGCGGGCGGGAAGGAATCCTAAACGGAGAAGAGCCCCGGCAGTACCTCTCCCGCGTTGCCCTGGACGATGTGGGTGAAGGCCTCGGCGTTGAGCGGCTTCTCTGGCCCCACGTAGACGGTGCGGCCGCCCTGCTCTCGCGCCCAGTGGACGAAGTTGGCCGCGGGATAAACCGAGCCTGATGTGCCGACGACGAGCATCAGCGTAGCTTTTTCGATTTCGTGCTGAATGCGCCCCATTTCGAGCGGAATCTCGCCGAAAAACACGATATGAGGACGCAAGCGCGCGCCACAAGGGCAACGGCCGACCTCGTCGAGGCTGCGATAGATCTTGCGATCGTCGACCGGCGGCAGGCCGCACTCGTCTTCGCAGCGGGCCTTGTTGAGTTCGCCATGCATGTGCAGTAGGCGCTTGGAACCGGCACGCTCGTGCAGGTCGTCGACATTTTGCGTGCAGAGGAAGAAGCGGTCGCCTAGCTGCGCCTCCAACTCGGCAATGGCGATGTGGCCCAGATTGGGCTCGACCTTTTCACCGGCGGCGCGGCGGCCAGAGTAGAACTCCCAGACCAGCGCGGGATTGCGCTGCCAAGCATCGGGCGTGCAGACGTCGGTGACGCGATGGCCTGCCCAGAGGCCGTCAGAGCCGCGAAATGTGGGCAGGCCGCTCTCGGCGCTGATGCCTGCGCCGGTGAGGACGAAGACATAGTCTTCAGGGGCGATGAAGATCGTTGCCATGGTCTCTCATGATACGCGGAAGGGGTTTTGAGGTTTCCCACCCATTCGCCAGAAAGAAGGCGAATGGATGGGGCACGGGGCGTCTATTCCCTGTTCCCTATTCCCTGCTTTATTACGGTTCCAGCAGAATCTTGCCCGTCGTCTTGCGGTCTTCGAGGTCGGTCTGCGCCTGGGCTGCTTCGGCGAGCGGATACATGTGCTCGGTGCGCAGTTTGAGTTGGCCGCTGGCGGCCCATCCCAGCACATCGCCGGAGCGCCACTCCAGCTCTGCCCGCGTGGCAACGTAATGCCAGAGCGTGGGACGGGTGACGAAGAGCGATCCTTTGCTGCTGAGTTGAATCAGATCGAAGGGCGGCACGGGACCGCTGGATGCGCCGAAGAGGGCGAGCAGACCGCGCGGACGCAGGCAGTTGAGGCTGCCTTCAAAGGTGGTCTTGCCTACCGAGTCATAAACCACGTCGACGCCCTTGCCGCCGGTGAGCCGCTTGACCTCGGCAACGAAGTCCTGCTCGGTGTAGAGAATCGTATCGGAAGCTCCGGCCTCACGTGCGAGTTCTGCCTTCGCCGGGGTGGAGACCGTGGAAATGACTCTCGCCCCCATGCGCACCGCTATTTGGGTGAGCAGGAGGCCCACCCCTCCGGCTCCTGCGTGAACCAGCGCCGTGTCGCCAGGCTTTAGAGGATAGGTAGAGTGAGCCAAATAGTGCGCCGTCATGCCTTGCAGCATGGCCGCAGCGGCCTTCTCGGGCTCAAGCCCGGTGGGAACCTTGACCAGTTGCGCCGCAGGCACGAGCGCGTACTCTGCATAGCTGCCCAGTAGCGCGACCGAAGCCACGGCATCGCCCTCGGCAAATCCCGTGACTCCGGGGCCAACCGTCTCGACTGTGCCCGCCGCTTCGCTCCCGGGGGTAAACGGCAGTGCGGCCTTGTAGATTCCCTTGCGAAAGTAGATCTCGATGAAGTTGACGCCGACAGCTTCCACGCGGATCAACACTTGCCCCTGCCCCGGTTGGGGAATGGGCAACTCGGCCAGCTTCAAAACAACCGGCCCGCCCGTCTCGGAAATCTGAATGGCTTTCATCTCACGTTCAGCATGAACCTTGAGGGGGTGCGGGCGCAAGGAAGTTGAGTTACCCCGTGAGCTTTGCACTTGCCAGCCGATTCAGGCTTATGCCCTGCTCGGCAGCCTCCAAAGCGAGCGCCCGATGCACCTGCGGAGGGATGCGCACGCGGAACTCGCCGCTGTAGCGCTTCTCCGCAAGCGGGACCGGCGGAACTTCGCCGTTTGCGATCATATCGGCAACGGACTCGGCGACCACCTTGCGGATGCCAGCCAGCGCAGATGAGGGAGAAGAGGACAACCAGCTCAATGAAGGAAACTCCACGCAGAGGGCGAGATACTCTTCGTCCTCGGGCGACCAGGTGACGCGGTAGGTGTAATGGTCAAGGCTATTGTGGGTCATTGGGGTGTCTCCGCTGTTTCTTTTCCGTCAGTTCTGTCGTTCTTTTGCAATCTTTCCAGGGCTATCAAGACTTGCCGAACCTGATAAGGCTTCGCTTTGCCCTTGGCGTTCTGAATATTCACACGCGGATCTCCCGGCCAAGGGGTCTTGAAGACGGCATGGCTGGAGCCGCTCTGACGTGGCTCACCAAAGTAAGCCACGCAGACCTTGTACAAATCTGGGAAGCGAACCTGGGTTGGGGCGCTGCGCATCTTCTCGATAATCTTCGCAATAGGCGCCACTCAATTATGGTATCAATAGTGGAACCACTCTGCAAGTCGAAACAGGCGAATGCCGCGCGGATTCCTGTTCATCCCAAGTCAACATACATCAAGCCCCGCTTGGAGATTGTCCAGGCGGGGCTTGATGTTTTTCCGTTCTCTGTTCCTTAGTCCCTGCTCTCAGTTCCCTGCCCTCTTATCTTTCCGGCAGGATGCTTGGCTCTTTCGGCGCGCGCAGGCGCACCATGCGGTCGATGGTGTAGGGCGTGGGGTGCTGGCTGGTGAAGTAGTGGCGCACCTGAAGCTCACCGAGCAGGCCGATGGCCAGCAACTGAATGCCGGAGACGATTAGCACTCCGCCCAAGACAAACAACGGCCCGTGCACATCCATCACGTTCTGTTGAGGGTGAAGGATCTTGAGCACCAGCATCGAGGCTCCAATAGCGCTGCCTGAGAGGATGCCCAGGGCTCCGAAGCCGCCGAAGAAGTGCAGCGGACGGCCCATGTACTTGAGCAGGAAGCGAATCGTCAGCAGGTCAAAGAAGACGCGGAAGGTACGTCCGATGCCATAATGGCTCTTGCCGCGCTCGCGATGCACGTTCTTGATGGGAATCTCACAGATCGTGGCGCCATACCATGCGGCCAGCGCGGGAATAAAGCGATGCATCTCGCCATAGAGCGGAATATTCTTGATCACTTCGTGGCGGTAGGCCTTGTATGTGGTGCCGAAGTCGTGGATGTCTACGCCGGAGAGCTTGGCCATGAGCCAGTTGGCGCAGCGCGAGGGAATGCGGCGCATGATGAAGTTGTCGATGCGCTCCTTGCGCCAGCCTGAGACTACGTCGTAACCCTCTTTGAGCTTCTCGATGAAGTTGGGAATCTCGTTGGGGTCGTGCTGCAAATCGCCGTCCATGGCCAGGATGAACTCGCCCCCAGCGTGGTCAAAGCCCGCGGCCAGGGCCGAGGTCTGGCCAAAGTTGCGGCGCAGCTTGATGATGAGCACGCGGCTATCGACCGCGGCGATCTCTTCCATCAGCTTGTAGGTGCGGTCATTGGAGCCATCGTCCACAAAGACAAGCTCAAAACTCTCGCCCACCTGCTCCATCACATGCTTGAGGCGCGCGTATAAGACAGTGACATTCTCCTCTTCATTATGAAAAGGAACAACGATTGAATACGTCGGCATAGTAATAGTATAGACGCGGCCAGGATGAATGCGAAGCGGAACCACACCGCGTAGAGTGCCTGCGCGAGTGAGTATCTGCGATGCGGGGGCAGAGGCGCCTAGCGATCCAGCTCGTCGAGCATGGCCTGCATCTCGCTGGCGGCGTGGCTGTTACCGCTTTGCATAGCGCTCTCGATGCCGGTCTTGAGGCGAGCGATGGCCTCCTGCGTGCGGCCTGACGCGGCCAATGTCTGCGCGGCCATGAAATATCCAGCCGTGTAGCCTGGGTCGTTGGCGAGCAGTGTGTCGAACTGGGCTAAGGCCTCGGCCGTCGCGCCGCTGCCGGCCAGTTCCATGGCCAGCCCGTAGCGGGCAAAGCTGTTCTTCGCGTCCAGTTCCAGAATCTCTTTGAGGCCAGCGATCTTGTCCATTTTGCTCGTATGCTGCCGCGTCTGGTTCAGATCCGGCATGATGGGATTTGCGTAAATGGCTGCGATTGCCGACACTGGAGGTGTGCGCCCATGCGGAGATGCAGCCGTCAGCTTGATTCTATCTGGCGACGGGTCAGGTTGAGCGGCGCAGATCGGAATGGAGGAGACCCAAAATGAGTACGACCGAGATCAACTCCGGAGACAGGGTTAGCAACAACCCCGCGGCCCGCACCGTGGCCAGCACACAGTCGGAGATGACCGAGCTTGTGTTGCCGAACGACACCAACACCTTGGGAAATCTGCTTGGCGGGCGGCTGATGCACTTCATCGACATGACCGGCGCGATGGCCGCCTACCGGCACTCCCGCACCTACATTGTGACAGCCGCGATGGACCACATCGACTTTATCCGGCCCGTGCATTTGGGTAATCTGATCACGCTCAAATCCAGCGTTAACCGCGCGTTTACTACATCGATGGAAGTCGGCGTGAAGGTATGGGCCGAGGACACGCAGACGGGCAAGGTTGAGCATGTGGCCAGCGCTTTTCTGATCTTTGTGGCCATCGACCGGGAGGGCCGGCGAGTGCGCGTGCCCGAGGTGATCCCAGAGACAGCCGCGGAAAAACGCCACTATGCCGATGCGCTGTTGCGCCGCCGGCATCGCGAGGCTGAAGCTGCCCGCCGCAAACAGGAGAAAGCGGCTCACGCAGGTTCGGCTAGCCAGGAACCATACTTGAGATAAGAGCATCAAACAAGAGAGATGCTTGCAAAATTCCATTGAGAGTGCGAAATGTGTCAGGGCACGACTTCAATCGTACCGAAAGAACAATAAAATCATGTTGGGCTTTAGCTCCTGAGTTTTTTGTTTTCAGCTATTTGCAATTTTGCAGCGGCTAAAGCCAGAATCTGAATTGGCCATTTGCGGCACGACTGAAGTCGTGCCCTGACACAATCGACAGCCTGAAGGGATTTTGCAAGAGGCTCAAGCAGTAAAGATTACTAAAGGAGCAATCAAAGACCATGGGTCATTCACCCTCCATGCCCGCACCTGTCGCCTTGCCGGGCGTATCAAAAATTATCGCCATCGGATCCGGAAAGGGCGGCGTGGGGAAAACCACGGTCGCCGTCAATCTTGCTATTGCACTCTCGAAGCTAGGGCAGCGCGTGGGCCTGATCGACGCCGACATCTACGGGCCTAATGTTCCGCTGATGATGGGCTCGACGCAGCAGCCGAAGGTCGGCGAGGGCAATACGATCCAGCCTAACTTGACCCACGGCGTGAAGACCATATCCATCGGCTACATCTCCCCTGGCGATAAGCCGCTGGTGATGCGCGGGCCAATGCTGCACCAGATCATTCGCCAGTTCCTTCAACAAGTCGACTGGGGCGAACTCGATTACCTCGTCGT
>CAYVMS010000154.1:0-8692 GCA_964452615.1 uncultured Occallatibacter sp. | reverse complement strand
GGGATCTAGCAGGAGGTCGGGTTGGCGGCGCGAGCCGACGGCTTAAGTGACCTTGAACGAAGATGCAAAACAGCGGGCCGTAATAAAGATGAACTCGAATCAGCCTCGTGATATGTAAAACAGTGTGAGCCGACCGTATCGTCTGCGCGGGAAGGCTGACAACGGGTGGGGATTAACGGGCATTTGAACCACTCGTTCACACCGGGGTGTTGGAGATGGCACGTTGTGAAAGTGGGATAATCCTAGGCCGGGAGGTCTCATGCGGTGCCAGTTGACCGCTGGCAACAGGCCGGTATAAGCAAAACGAAATCTGGTCTGGCCGTATGAGAGTTCCGCGGGGTTCATAGTACTGCTTGAGGACTGGGACAACATAACCCAGTCTGAGGAAAGGGACCCTGCTTCAGTTACAGAGGTGCAATGCAGTTGGGGAGGATTTGATTGCCGCATGGCTACTAACAAAGCAGAACCGGTTCAGCAACTGCAACGGACCCTATATCGCACGGCCAAGCAGTCCACGGCGGTGAAGTTTTACAGTCTGTACGACAAGGTATGGCGCAACGATGTGCTCTGGGAGGCTTGGTCACAGGTAAAAGCCAACCGGGGTGCGCCGGGCGTGGATCGCGAAACCATCGAAGGCATTGTGTCGCGTGGAGAAGAGGAGCAAATGCTCAGTGAATTGCAAGAGCAATTGCGAGGTAAGAACTACCGCTTTCATCCGGTGCGGAGGGTGGATGTCCCGAAACCCAAAGGGGGTACCCGACCGCTGGGGATAGCGACGGTGCGAGACCGCGTAGTGCAAACAGCAATGAAGCTGGTGCTGGAGCCGATCTATGAAGCCGACTTTCATCCCTGCTCTTACGGGTATCGTCCACGGAGAAGCGCGAAGATGGCCTCAGTGGCGATTCGCAAAGACCTGTATGCGAGAGCCTGGGGCGTGGTAGAGATTGACTTTCGCAGCTATTTTACGACCATTCCGCATGACAAGCTGATGATCCTGATCAAACAGCGAGTAGTGGATGGGAGTATGTTGCGTTTGATCAAACAGAGCCTAACGGTAGAAGTGGCGTATCAAGGAAAGATGGAGCCAACGGCGGTAGGCGTCCCGCAAGGGTCTCCGATTTCTCCGCTGTACAGCAATATCTATCTCAACCTTCTGGATCAGGTGTGGCATAAGCGTGGCTACCCGGAAAAACTGGGAGCTTCGCTGCACCGCTATGCCGATGACGCGATCTTGGTTTGCCGCAAAAGCGCGGAACAGGCGCTTGAGGCATTTGCTGCGATCGCATCACGAATGGGTTTGACGATCAATCGCGAAAAGACCCGGATCACGAAGCTGACCGAAGGGTTTGACTTCATCGGGTTCCAATTCGTGAAGCGTCGCTCTCCCAAAAGCGGTAAGCCGTGCATCTACATCTTTCCCAGTAAGGCTGCGCAGCGCAATATCCGACGGCGGATTAAATACTTCACCAAGCGGCGGGCGGCAATTACGCCTGCGGAGTTTGTTGAGCAAGTGAATCAGACGGTGCGCGGTTGGGCAAATTACTTCCGCCACACCAACGCAAGCGAGGCATTTCGCCGCTTGCAGCGATTCATCAACATTCGCTTTCGCCGGTACTTGAACTTTCGTAGTAAAGGTCGAGGCTTCGGGTGGAAGAAATACCCGAATGCGGCCCTGTATGCCCGAGGCATAATTTACATCGGGAGCAGAGTCGTCGAGTACCCGCGTTAGACTGTGCATGCTATGCGACGAAGACTGTCGGACCGCCGGATTCGGGAAAACTGAACGTCCGGTGGGATGGGAAGGGAATGGTGAACCGGCTATGGCAAGGCTAGTGAGGCACTGCGCATGGGGAAACCAGCAGCAACAGATAGGCCCTGCCTAACACCACTGAGCCATTCCTTTACCCTAGACTTTGTCATCTGCTGTCCACCCGGCAACGCCGAGCCAGCCATGGCGAGGATGCAGTCGTTGATGACGCGACTAGGGTTCCCTTGCGCGTGATCTACGCCGTTGAGGTGCACTGTGAGACTGGTTTCTGCCTTCCATCTCACAAACGAACACACTGTGTAATCCGATACAGCTTTAAACACACCGACGAATGACAATCGCTACGCAAGAGAAAAAGCAAGCACAATCTCCGCTGGCCAGATGAGGCTATGATGGCGGCTGAACTCGGTCCGTCGCACGGGCTTTGAGGATGCAGTGTTCGTGATTGCCGTGAAGGACACGTGACTTGTCGGCATATCTGAAGTCCACCGAGCTGAATATCTCAATAACGAAATCAGTGCGCACAGCAAGCTGGCGCAAAACAATGATAGGCGTGGGGCAGAGGATGCTGGTCCTTGTTAGAGGATAGCGTGACCCAGCAGGGATGGTATCCAAATTATGTCGAATCCATTTGAAGTGTGCAGAGGCGCCGCAATACTAAGAGGAACAGTCCAAATACTTTTCGGGACTGGACTTCTTCTGGCCTTCAGCGGTCTATCGGTTCGAGCGCAAGTCAGCGTCACCACCTGGCACAACGACATTGCGCGGACGGGGCAAAACCTCAATGAGACAACCCTGAATACCTCAAATGTAAACACCAACCAGTTTGGCAAGCTTTTTTCGCAGCCGGTTGACGGATATGTTTACACCCAGCCGCTTTACCTTCCGAACCTGATGGTCGGCGGAGAGTCGCATAATGTTGTGTTCGTCGCGACGGAGCATGACAGCGTGTATGCATTCGACGCCGACAACAACAGCGGGAGCAATGCGAGTCCTTTATGGTTTGCCTCATTGCTCACCGCGGCACACGGAGCGGCGGCCGGGGCTACGACGATCTCCGCCAGCACGGGGTCTGACATCTACCCCGAGATTGGAATTACAGGAACCCCGGTTATCGATCCGGTGAGCGGTACGCTGTATGTGGTGGGCGCAACCCTGGAAGGCATCAACTATGTTCAGCGGCTCCATGCCCTGGACGTCACCTCAGGAGCCGAGAAATTCGGCGGCCCCGTCGTCATCAAGGCCTCTGTCTCCGGCACTGGGAATGGAAGCGTGAACAGCACATTGACCTTTGATCCGGAGTGGGAGAATCAGCGGCCCGGCCTCCTGCTGCTCAACGGTATTGTCTATGTTGGATTCGCCGCCCACCAGGACGACGGACCCTTTCATGGGTGGGTACTCGCGTACGAAGCTTCGACTCTGAAACAAACCAGCGCATTTTGCGTTTCTCCGAACGGCACAGCTGGCGGTATTTGGATGGGTGGCGCGGGACTTGCGGCGGAAGTCATCGATCCGGTCAATCATCCCTTCGGGCGCATGTTTGTGGCTTCCGGAAATGGCGACTACACGGCGGCCAAACCCTTCGCTCCCGGAATGGACTATGGAGACACCATTCTCAATCTGGACCTTACCAACGGCGTGCCCACCGTCCAGGACAGCTTCACGCCTTCGATTCAAGCGACAGATGACATGTACGATGGGGACCAAGGAGCCGGAGGGCTCTTGATCCTCTCCAATCAAACAACGGGCAATTACCCGCATCTGTTGGTGCAGGCCGGAAAATCGGGCGAAGTGTACTTACTCAACCGCGAAAATCTAGGCGGATACAACACCTCTGGCGATCAGGTGGTGCAAGGGCTTCCGTATGAGGTCGGAAACGTGGGCACATGGACAATGCCTGCATATTGGAACGGAGCAATCTACTATTGGGCGCAGAATGACACACTCAAGATGTTTTCTCTCGCCGATGGACAACTTACCGGCCCCACTGCTGTCTCATCCGAGACTTATGGTTTTCCGGGAGCAAATCCCGCGATCTCGGCGAACGGCAACACTCAAGGAATTCTCTGGACCATTGATTCGGAGGCATTCGGCCCACCGGTAGGCCCTGCCTTGTTGCAAGCCCATAACGCCGCCAATCCCGCCATTACGCTCTATTCGAGCAGCACGAACGCCTCGCGCGACAACCCCGGTCCCGCGGTTAAGTTCACTGTTCCGACGGTTGCAAATGGAAAAGTCTATGTCGGGGCGCAGTACCAGATGAGCATCTTTGGGCTGCTAAGTGGACAACAACTGGCGGCCAGTCCCGAGTTCAGTCCCAGTGCGGAAACTTTTGCTGGCAGCCTGCTGGTAAGCATGGGCGATGCAACGGCGGGCGCCACCATCTATTACACTCTGGATGGCAGCACGCCGAGCCTGGCGTCCCTGGTCTATACAACTGCAATCACCATCACGACAACAACGACGATCCAAGCGATGGCAAGTGCTTCGGGATACCTTCAGAGCGCTGTGTCCTCCGAGGCATATGTCAGCTCTTTGCAGTTGAGTGCACCGACGCTCTCGCTGGCGAGCGGAACCTATGCCTCGTCGCAGTCGGTAACTATCAGCGAAGCAACCGCCGGCACAACCATTTACTACACCAGCAACGGGACCACGCCAACTTCGTCTTCGACGAAGTACGCGGGGGCGATTACGGTGAGCGCAACAGAGACGCTGGAGGCCATTGCAGTCGAGACTGGCTATTCCAACAGCCCTGTGGCGACGGCCACCTACACCATCAGCACAGGAAGCACAACTTACATCAACTATCCCAGCAGCGGCTTCACGGCCAGTAGCCTCTCGTTGAACTACGGCGCGACGGTGACCGGTGGACTACTGCAAATAACCGACGGAGGCACGGCGGAAGAACGCTCCGCCTGGTTCGCATCAAAGGTTCCGGTGCAGAGCTTCATCACCGACTTCACCTTCCAGCAGTCGAATGCCGCGGCTGACGGTATGACCTTTGCAATTCAGGGCAACAGTATCTGGTCGCTGGGAGATCCGGGAGGGGGACTGGGCTATGAAGGAATTGCGAACAGCGTCGCAGTGAAGTTTGACCTTTACAACAACGCTGGCGAAGGCATCGACTCAACTGGCCTGTACACCGACGGTGCGGCGCCGACGGTGCCGGCAGTCAATCTAAGTTCTACCGTGATCAACCTGCACAGCGGGGATGTGATGCATGCGCATATGGTCTTTGACGGAACGAATCTGACCATGACGCTGACAGACACTGTAACCAATGGAACGGTGACGGAGGTCTTCCCAGTGAACATCCCCGGCATGGTTGGGGGCAACACCGCCTATGTCGGCTTCACCGGCAGCACAGGGAGCACAACCGCGACGCAGAATGTGTTGTCGTGGACCTATATGAGCCCAGCAGGAAACGTCGTTGCCGTGCCCACCTTCAGCCTTGCAGGCGGGAGCTACGCCACGTCGCAAACCGTGTCAATTGGCGATGCGACCAGCGGGGCAACCATTTATTACACGACCAACGGGACAACGCCCACAACCGCGTCCAGCGTGTACAGTAGCGCAATTACAGTAGGCGCAACGGAGACGCTGGAGGCCTTCGCTGCTGTGGCCGGCGAAACCAGTAGCTCAGTGACTACGGCAGCTTACATCATCGCTGCGGCTGCACTGCCTGCGCCGACGTTCTCGCCTGGTGGAGGAGCCTACGTCTCGCTGCAGACGGTGGCCGTCACCGACTCGACTAGCGGCGCCACCATCTATTGCACCACCAACGGAATCACACCTACTTCGTCCTCGACAAAGTACACAGGTGCAATCACGGTGGGCGCTTCTGAGACACTCGAATGCATTGCGGCCGAAACGGGCTTAGGCAACAGCCCTGTAGCCTCGGCGGTTTACACCATCGCTGCGGCGGCGCTGCCCTCGCCGACGTTTTCGCCAACGGGCGGCACCTACGCTTCGTCGCAGTCGTTAACCGTCAGCGACGCGGTAGCCGGCACAACCATTTACTACACCACCAACGGGACCACACCAACTTCGTCCTCGACGAAGTACGCGAGTGCAATTACGGTAAGCGCAACAGAGACGCTGGAGGCCATTGCAGTCGAGACTGGCTATTCCAACAGCTCTGTGGCGACGGCCACCTACACCATCAGCACTGGAAGCACCAGCTACATCAACTATCCCAGTGACGGATTCACGGCCAGCGCCCTTTCGCTGAACTACGGCGCAACTGTGACAGGCGGCTTGCTGCAAGTAACCGATGGAGGCACGGACGAAGAACGATCCGCCTGGTTCGCGTCGAAAGTTCCAGTGGAGAACTTCACCACCGACTTCACCTTCCAGCAGTTGAGTGCCGCGGCAGACGGAATGACGTTTGCAATTCAGGGTAACAACATTTGGTCGCTGGGGGATCCGGGTGGGGGGTTGGGCTATGAGGGAATTGCAAACAGCGTCGCAGTGAAGTTTGATCTTTACAACAATGACGGCGAAGGCGTTGACTCCACTGGCCTGTACACCGACGGTGCAGCGCCGACGATGCCAGCCGTCAATCTGAGTTCTACTGGGATCAACCTGCACAGCGGGGATGTGATGCATGCGCACATGGTCTATGACGGGACGAATCTGACCATGACACTGACCGACACTGTAACCAATGGAACGGTGACCGAGCTCTTCCCAGTGAACATCCCTGGTATAGTCGGGGGCAACACGGCCTATGTCGGCTTCACTGGCAGCACGGGGAGCACGACCGCGACGCAGAATGTGTTGTCGTGGAGTTATGTTTCGCAGTAATTCGGCGTGAAACTCGGTCAAGGGCCGAGGACGGGGACAGAGTTTTAAGCGGCACGCTGGTCGGATTGGAGTAGGGAGCGGAGCAGCAGCAGCGGGGTGGTTAGCCGTGCGACGCGGCATGGGAGCGTCTTCACACTTGGCGTGTATTCGTGATTGTCAGCTATTGTGAGGGCTCTTCTCTCGGGTTGGATCGGTCCGAATGCACAGGAACTCCGCTGATTAGACCCTGATACTCTGTTAAGCGCTTGCCCAGAATAACCACTCCCTTGGACGTGATTTCATATTCGCGAATATCCTTGGCATGATTCCCGCCCCGCATTTTGATAACCACCATGATCTTGCGCAGCTGTCCGTCGATGGATACGTACCGAAGTCGAAGAATGTCATCACAAAGGAAGGAGATTGAGTAGGTGCTGAAAGGAAATTCGGTAAAAGATTCATCCACCTCAACTGTGCTTAGAATCGTCACCCCGATTCCAGTCAGTGCGAAGATCATCCGGTAGAGTGACTCGCGAAAGTCGGCGCGGAAGCCGGGCGATAGAGCCATCTCAAAGCCTGCCAGCGAATCGATCACCAGACGTTTGGCGCCGATCTTCTGAACGGCGTCGAGAATCGACTGCATGGTCTCATCGACTGAGAGGTCGAGGGGACGGAGATAGAGAATTGAGAGCTTGCCTTCTTTCTGCGGGGTCTCCAGATCCAGGCCTAGACTGGAGGCCCGCTCCGCATACGCCTCCGGGCGTTCCTCAAAAACCGCCACAATTCCCGGCTCTTCCTGGCGTATGCCTTCAGCAATGAACTGGGTCGCCAGGACAGATTTCCCGGTCCCCGAAGACCCCGCTACAAGGACGCTATCGCCTTCACGCACGCCACCATCCAGCATTTTGTCCAATTCCGGAATGCCGAACGAAAGGCGCCGATCGCCGGGCGGGTTTCTCTTTCGTGCGGTCAATCCAAACGTGCGCGAGAAGGCTTGCACTCCAGCATCGGTTATGCGAAATGTGTGCAGCCCTGGCACGGAATCCTGACCGCGCAGTTTTACAATCTGCAACTTTCGCACTATTGAATTTCGCTCTGTCGTCTGGCGCAGCCAGAACAGGCCATCGGCGACAGTAAATATGGGGTTGTCACGCAACTCGTCCTCTGCATATTCACCGATCAGGAAGGTGGTCGCTTGCCAACTAGCCAGAAACAGCGCTAACCGTTGAATGAAAGATTGCAGGTCCATATCACTTTGCGGCTTGCGCACCATGGTACGGAAAGAATCGACAACCACGACAGCAGGACTGGCCTTTTCGACTTCTTTAGTGATCTCGTCCAAAACCGCGCTCAGGTCCTTCTCCAAGACAGCCTGGCTCAGGTTGATAAAACGAATAGAACAGGGAAGCTTGGCCGGATCAAAGAATGTGTATTGTTGCTGGTATCGCAACATCTTGATGGCGGATTCGCCAAGGACGGTGAAATAGAGCGCAGGATGTTCTGGGCTTGCATTGGCAAACACGATCTGGTGAGCCAGCGTCGTCTTCCCGCTTCCAGGAGCGCCCGCAATGATGTTGAACGAGAATTCAGGGAGACCGCCACCTACAATTTCATCGAGGCCCGGGACTCCGGTCGGTAGCTTATTGATGATCACTTTATCTTGGGTGCTCACGATTCTCTCCCGTTCTCCGAACTGCGGTCGTCAAAGGTTGCACCTGGCCACGCAGTGCGCAGCAGGCTCAAAGTTGAGGCTTCGCCAAGGAAGATAAACAGCAGGCCGAGCAGGCACGCAATGAGAATCACGCCTTCGTCGCTAGCCTGATCCTTGTCGGAGCCAAGTTGAGGCTCAAGCTCTGCTAATTGACGTCTAGACTCCCCCAGCCCATGTAAAGATCCGTCCGCTGCTACCTTCGCCGCCCATAGACCGGGAGCTTCTGACTTGGCTTGCGTCAAAGCGCGGGAAGCGAGCGACTGGAAACCGTCGACTCCAGCAAATGCACCAAGACTCCGCCGCAGCTTTTCATAGACGCGAAGAGGCGTGGACTCCGCAGGCTCGGAGGTCTTGCTTGCAGCGGCTTCGTGCTCAATCAGACACCGCGCCAAATCTCGCATTTTTGGGGGAATCGTCATTTTCAATCC
>CAYVMS010000153.1:0-8725 GCA_964452615.1 uncultured Occallatibacter sp. | reverse complement strand
CCGTCAGCTTCATAGGGCGACTCAGTTCGAAGCCAATGGACTTAAGATTAAGGGAGGCTTGGAAGAGCCTCCGGATTTTTGTTTAATGGTCATCTCCTCAAAAAGCATATCGGGCACAATGTAGGTAATGAGATCGGCATCGACGTTACTACTGGATGCGGCTGTGGAGTGTTCGGTATAGACCGTACGCTCAGTGGAGACGGCCAGAACTTCCTTGAACGAGCTGAAGTTGAAGTCAGTGATATGCGCGTTCCGCAGGACGACTTCATGACCGTCGGGATAGATGCGAACCGCTTCGATGGCAGCCGATCCTGAGATCCGGCGAATTAGAATGCCGTATTCCAGACCGCGCTTGACTACGAGATCGATAAGTTGCTTTCGCAGTTCTTCGCGCGACAAGGATGTGGCTGCGTCAACGATAAGATTGCCGGGAAGCACCCCCTGCTCGCGCATGTTGCCGGTACTCTGGTGGATTCCGCGCACGGGAGTTCGCGAGGTGAGCAGCGTCTTGAGAATGCCATTCTTGACCAGAATTGTCTCCCGCGATGGCACGCCTTCCTCGTCGAATTTGTAGTTGCCGAGCAGTGGCTTGCCGTCCGACTCTGTGAGTTGCGGGTTGTCGGTGACAGAGAGAAACTCCGGTAGAATGCGGCTTCCAATTTTGTCAATCATGCTGTTGTTGGAACTGGTCTCCGTGGCGCCGTTGCCGGAAAGCGACGCAAGGATCGAACCGATGCCGGAGTCCGAATGCCGCGCCGCAAGATGGCCGGCGAAATGGTGCGCGATAAGCTCATCGGCGGCTTTGCCCTCCACGAGCACAGGGCCGTTGTAAAGCTTGGACGACTTCCCGTTGATCTGAACCATGAGGCGGTCGAAAATCTGTTTAGTGCTCTCCACCAGAGCGGCTTCGTTGGGCATTTCGCTCAGTGAACGGCGTGTCGCCGAGTAGGTGTCGTTGAAGCTATCGCCGGCGTCGTTCCTGATCGAGGCTGAGGCCTGGAAGTAGACCTCGGGAACCTGGCGAAGGTAAGTTGTTCCTTCACTGTTGAGAAAACGCTCGGTGATATTGTCGACTTCGAACTCGGCCGCGGAAGTTTCGACCAATGGCAGTGTACGGAAGACGGCAGAGGTCGCGCGAACCAGATGCTCGGCATCCGCCAGCTTTGCATCAATGGGTGGCAGCGTCTCCGACTCCTGGCGCGCGGGCTCTTTGCTAAAGCTGGCGATGGTTTCGGTGATATTTCGGTTCTGATCTGTGGCCTTCCTGGCGGAGAAATCCTCGACGGCCTTCTTGTAGGCTGCATCGGTGGCCATCCAGAGCTTGCGGCGCAATTCGTCGTAGTTGTCGTCGAGGGGCAGGACGTTGGAACCACTGACCGCCGAGCCGAGCAGCTCCACCATGCCGCCGAGTCCGCTGTTGAACTTGGTGTTGTCGTAGTCGTAATCTCCAACACGTACGGTGACGGTGAGCATTCGGCGCCGCGTCTCATCGCTCGACGTGAGTGCGCCGAAGCTGGCATGAGCATCTATGCTCTTCCGGTCAACGATCTTGTATGAAATGAAATATGGAGGCTGCTTTCCCTCGATGCGCAACTGGTCCATGGAGCGCTTCATCTCGTCCTGCATGGCGCGGACAACTACATCGTCTTGATTTTGTTGCGCAAAAGCTGGAGTTATGACGAGAGCGAAGAGTGCGAGTACGAGAGCGAGAGAAAAGTTCTTCATTGCGCACCTCCTGTTGCTGCCGCGCCCTTTGTAACCGCGAACGGTGCGGGAAGCAGTGGTGGACGCTGTTGCGATTTCGCCTTTTTCTGCACTTCTATTTGGGAAATAAGAATGCCGGGGCCACTGGCGGAGACAGGAACCCAACCGGACTCGGCTCCACAGACTCCGTTGAATACGGCCTTTTCGTCATCGGCGGCGAGGATCTTGCTAAATACGGTGAGCGGCGTGCCGACTAGATCCACGCCGCGCACCAACTCCTCGCTACCGTCGGGATAGATGCGGTAGACCATAACGGGCAGGACGTTAAAAGCGTTGGGAATTGTTCGGCCCGTCAGCGTGAAACCGCCTTGAATATCGTCGAAGAAAAGGCCGAATGGCTTGTTCTGCTCCTTGATCTGCGCAATCAAGAGCTGTTTGAGCTGCTCGCGAGAAACGGGCTTTGAGTTGACAATGACAAGGTTCGACTGGCGCGCCACGGGCTGCATCCCGGCCTGCGCGCGGCTGTGGCCGTTGGAGTTTGGGAAGCCATCAATGGGCGAACGACCCATGAGGAAGTTTTCCAAAACTCCGTCCTTGACCGCGACAACTGGCCGGGCGCGTACGCCATCATCGTCAAAGCTGTAGGAGCCGACCAGATCCACGCCACCGTAACTTTTCAGTGTGGGATCGAAATCGACGGAGAGGAACGCAGGCAGGACGGGCTGGCCGACCATTTTCTTGAAGGTCTGTCCCTCGAATTCGTTCTTCTGACGATGGCCCTCAATACGATGGCCGAAGACCTCGTGGAAGAAGACGGCATTGGCCCGGCCGGAGAGGATTGCCGGACCTGTGTAGGGATCTACAATCGGCGCGTTGCGCAGCATTTTCAGGTCGGCAATCATCTTGTTGACGGCTTTCAGCACTGTCGCGTCGTCGGGCAACCCCTGCGGCGTCAGCGCGGCGAAGGACTCGTAGCGTGGCAATTCCATTCCATCGTCCGCCTTGACACTGGCTTCGATGATGAGACGGTAGTAGGTTGTCGAAGTCTGAATTGCGGACCCATCGCTGGAAACAAACCAGCGTGTCTCCTGATCGGCCTTCAAAGTGGCCGTGGCGTTGAAGATATCTCCGTAGCGATGGAAGGGTACGGTGTACTTGCGCGTCTTTTCTTCCCAGAGCTTGCGATCTACTTGCATCGCGGGAATGGCTTCGATTTCCTGCTCGGGCTGCTCGTGCGAGAAGTCGTCGGATTTGTCTTCCTGCGCGACAGTGACTTCATTGTCGGTTTGAACGGCTGCAAATTGGGTGAGCGCGTTCTTGTATCGCTTGTCGGTCTCGAGCCACAACGCGGTACGCAAGGAAAGCGGATCGTCGTCGATTGGAACGGAAATGACCGAGGAACCACCCGATGCGCCCAGACCGCGCGCACCACGCACTTGGTGCGTATTGTCGAGCTTATAGTCGCCGACGCGGACATCGACGCGAGCCAAGCGGCGATGTTCGGTACTGCTTTGTTGCAGCGCGCCAAAAGACGAGGTGATGGTCGCCGTGTTTGAGTCAGCAATTTGGTAGCTGATGTAGTAAGGTGCCGGAGTCTGAGTTTTCAGCTCTGCAAAGTCGCGGTCAATCTCCAGTTTGGCGGCGTCAAGCACTGTAGATTCAACGACGTTCTTGATCGATTGCGCAGAACTAGGATCAGTAACAAGACAAAGGAAAATACTTGTGCAGGCAATAAAGCGAAGCAATGCTGAAATCTTCAATAGAACCTCTCGTGCGCAAGAAAACCGACTGTTTATTATAGCGTGGCTGCATTGCAAGGAGAGGCGTTTGAGAATCCAGAACATGGGTTGTAATCCTACGGTTTCAGACAGGGCGCTGAAGTCGTCAATGAAACTCTTGTTATCTGGTCGCCGATTAGCCGATTCGGAGATAAACCCAGTTCCTGCCCAATGTCCGGAATGCTGTCGAGTCGGCGACTCTTCTTTTTGACAAGTCTTCGCCCTCGGAGGCAATGCAGGCGGCAAAAAAAAGGGTAGGGGAAGGATGGCGGTAACACAGACCCAGCATCAGAAAGTCATGCAACGGCGTAAGCCTCAAGGCTCCGAGCCTTGTGTTTGCAGTTCCCTCAGTGCCGCTGTCTGCTGTTGCGTGAGCTTGGCGCGAAGCATGTTAGCTTCCATTGGGAAAATTGACCCATATTCGGCTTGCTTATCTTTTGCAGGGTACATCGCTTCCATATAGGCATCCCGAAAGGCGACCCAGGCCCGTTCCATCGACTCGATTTTCGCTATGCGTTCGTGGTCCTTTCCTGCGATTAGTAGCAGCTTTCGAAACTCCCGATTCAGTTCAGCGTCATCGCGGGCAGCTTCATCACTGGCACAAGCGTTTATCTCGAATTGACTCTTTGCGCCCTCGTCGCAACTGCGATATTTGTCGGAAACCTGTGCAAAGAGAGGCAATGAACTAAGCCCAAAAAGAAGCACCGTCGCCAGAAACTTCATCAATCACTTCACGACAACTCAAGCAATGGTCCAGCATCGTTTGAATCGAATTGTAGTGCGCTTGACGAGGTCCACGCGCGATTGCGGCTGAATCGTCGGCCAACCTTCCCCGATCCTGACTAGAGCCTGCCAAATGTTCTGAATGCGCTAAATCAGGATTGGAGTCGGTTCCAGAACGGCGGCCCTGCTCGACGCTGCTACGTCTGCTGCAAGATGAAAGCATGCGACATCTGCGTACGTTAATGGCTGGCAAGAGCCTGAGCTTTATTGGTCCGAGATGCGTGTCTTCGTTTCACCGGCCAAGCTAAATGGCGGTTGCGATCCAGGCACGAGCAGCTCCTGCATATCGTTTACGAGCCACATGACCGTGTTTGAGAAAGCTTGATCGCGGTGCTTTTTGAAGACGGCGCCATTGATCTGCTCGACAAAGCCCCAAAGTACAACGTGTGTCTTGGCGTCGCTGATTGCTACTCGGATCTGTGGCCAAGCTAGGCCTCCGCCTTCCACAAAGCGGATCGAGAAGATCAGATCGGCATTTTGGGGATCGAGGACAAGTTCGTAATGGCCCCATTGCTTCATGTCGGCGTAGAACTCGTTGTACGCTCGTTCTGGCCCACCGCTATAGACGGAAGGGAAGGCGAGCACATCGCCCAGATCAAAGGAGATAAAAACCTTCTTGCCGCTCACGAGCGGTGTGGGCACCGGAGCATTAGCCGTATTAATCCCCTTGGCAGCGGAACTTAGTTGATTGGATACTGCGAAGCTGGCAGACCCGAATGTAAAAAGCACGAAAACTGGAATGAAGCGCAAAGTCGTTCGAAACATGCTTTCCTTCCGCGAACCAGGATTTAGATCTTTCAAGGCCAAAACAGCGACACTAATGCCCTGACGACAATATACTCGAACCCCACAGCAATTCTTACGGAGTCATTCTTCGAGGGATCGGCGTCTACTCCAAAACTGGAGTTCCGAGTGACTGGTCGCCTTCGCCGACCCTTCCTGGGGTATTCCCGCGACAGCCGGCAGGGCGAAATCGGCATTGGCAACGAGTGGACGGCCACCCGACCGGAGCGGCGCCGAGAAACCGGAAAACGTCGGCGATGCCAACTTTTAAAGAATTTTAAGTTTGTTCGCTCGTTATCCGTCGGGAGTTGACTGAGGGATTGGATCCGAACAAGTCATCGTCGAAAAGTGAGATTCCAATGTATACTTCCGGCAATCGCTGTGGTGGAGGTTTGCTTGAAAACGAGCGCTTTCGTTGCCTGTCTTTGTGCTTCATTGGTACTGCGCATTGCCGCGCAGCAGCCCGCTTCGAATTCGGCCGGCGTCCTGAAGCCTGCCGACAACCTGGTGATTGAAAACATACCGCCTATTCCAATCAAGATCGCTGAAGAAACGTCGCGTTATGGCGAGTCGCGCAGCGCAGCGCTGTTTGGATGGCACCCAACCCGCCGAGAGATTCTAATCGGAACCCGGTTCGGAGACACCGTACAGGTGCACTCGGTGGCTATGCCCGGCGGCGCGCGGAGGCAGTTGACCTTTTATCCGGACCGGGTATTGAGTGCCGCCTGGCTGCCCACGGGAGACTCGTTCCTTTTTCAGAAGGACACCGGCGGAGGGGAGTGGTACCAGATCTACCGCTACGACATGCCTACCGGAGCGGTTACACTGCTGACTGACGGCAAGAGCCGCAACGGCTCGTATATCCTGGCGCACCACAGCACCAGGATGGCCTATAGCTCCACTGAGCGCAACAACCAAGATACAGATATTTGGACGATGGACGCGGCCGACCCAACAACAGCGCACATGCTGCTCCAGGTAGATGGCGGAGGGTGGGCGGCTATCGCGTGGTCGTCCGACAATCGCCAACTGATCGTTAGACAGGATATCTCGATCAATGAGAGCTATCTTTGGCTAGTGGATTCTGCCTCGGGCGAGAAAAAACTGCTCACACCCAAGGGCTCCGGCGAGCCGGTGGCCTACTCAGCCGCGAGCTTTAGCCACAACGGCAAGGACATTTATGTTGTTTGCGATCGAGACAGCGAATTTCAGGGCCTGGCGCGTTTCGACCTGGCCACGATAACTCCGAAGTTTCTCACCAAATCCATCCCCTGGAATGTTGATGGTATGGCCGCCAGCGAGGACGGCAAGTCGATTGCCTTTTCGACCAATGAGAACGGCCTGAGCAAGCTCTACGTTCTCGACACCGTGACGGATAAGTACCGGCCCCTGAACAATGCGCCTTCGGGAGTTATCGAATCGCTGAATTTTCATCCAAACAGCAGAGACCTGGGTTTCACAGTAGATTCGGCGCGCTCTCCGGTCGATGTCCATTCCATCGACATCGTGACAGGCAAGCTGGATCGTTGGACGGAAAGTGAGACCGGGGGCCTCAATCCCGCGAACTTTGTGGAGCCTCAACTCGTGAAGTGGAAGAGCTTTGACGGGCGCGAAATCAGCGGCTTTCTGTACCAGCCGGATGCGCAGAAGTTTCCTGGCAAGTGGCCGGTGGTGATTGCTATTCACGGCGGTCCCGAGGCCCAGTACCGCCCCGGCTATCTGGGCCAACAGAATTACCTGATGAGCGAGTTGGGCGTGGCTATGATCTTCCCTAATGTGCGCGGCTCCGATGGGTACGGCAAGAGCTTTCTCAAGCTCGACAATGGCTTCCATCGCGACGATTCCTACAAGGATATCGGCGCGCTTCTGGATTGGATCGCCACCCAGCCAGAGCTCGATGCAAGCCGCATCATGGCCTATGGCGGCAGCTATGGTGGCCACATGACCTGGGCCACTGCGGCTTTCTATGGCGACCGCATTCGCTGCGCATTGCCGATCGTCGGAATGTCCAACCTGGTCACGTTCCTAGAGCACACCGAAGCCTACCGGCGCGATCTGCGCCGCGTGGAATACGGCGACGAGCGCGACCCGGCTATGCGCGCATACCTGGAGAAGATTGCCCCAATGAACCACCTGGATGCCATGCACATGCCGATTTTTGCCGTGGTCGGCAAGAACGACCCGCGAGTGCCCTGGACCGAGTCCAGGCAGATTCTCGACAAGCTCAATGCGCAGGGCACACCCACTTGGTTCCTAATGGCCAATGATGAAGGACACGGCTACGCAAAGAAGAAAAATCGTGACTTCCTCTTCGATGCTGAAGTGATGTTCATTCAACGAAATCTGTTTTAGCCGCATCCTTCGCGTGCAATTCGCAGGCCGAATGAAAGAGCCATTGGTACGATGAAGTCACTGGCGGAACCGTTAGCGAGTTGAGCTGAAGCCGCAAGAGTGGCAACCATCGCATAGCTCTGTCCGGATCGCTGGTCTGACTGGGATAATCAATTTCCGCCGGGCGCTCGACATGCCGAGTACATCGTCCCAGTCGATTCCGCCCATTGGATTCCGATGGAGAAGTGCGGATAAACTCTACAGGCGCTGATACTTTTCGGGAGTTTCCGGTTTCTAACAATAGAGGATTCCCAACAATGAAGACGAAACTCGCTCTTGCCCTTGCCCTGTTGTGTGTTTGCATGTTCTCGGGGAGCACCGGCGCATTCGGTCAAAAGCTTTATCCTGTCTCGGGCCCAGCGACAACGGTGACGCCTCCCTCGGTAATCGCCGTAAAATTTGGATTTGGAATCAGATCAGGAAAAATCTCTCTGGTCCTTGCCAACGGAGAATCGTTCCAAGGAAGCTGGAAAAGTGTGACCGCGTCCGCGATCAATCCGAAATCGCCAGGGACCCCAACCAGTTATCCGCCTCAGCCCAATCTCAGCTTCGCTTGGGATGCAGTCTATGGAACGGGAGATTTTGCTGCCCATCGTCTGGGAGGGATTCTTGCGCAGGCGATCCTGACGGGAAGTCAGGGAACGGTTCTTCAGGTAGAGTTTCGCAACCCATGGGGTGTCACAGTGGACAACAGAGGGAATATCTACAAAATGGTTTGGAAGTAGTCTCGGCGTAAAGGATCGAGCAAATCGGCCTCGTCTACCCCTCCCACTGGTCGACCGGCTCCGCCCTCTGCTAACTTGCTGAGAGCCGAGTTCCGAGAGGTTTGTCGCCCAACCTTCCACGATCCTCCCTGCGGGCTGCCCACGACCTCATGGAGGGCCAAGTATCTTACACAGTAAATAGAGCTTATTGATTCTGGGCCAGGTTGCTATCGCGCCTCGCGTTCCACGGACGCGCTTTTGCACTGTTTGTAAAAACCAGTGAGCCATTATGCAGTTTTCAATGTCGCAGATCTGCGTTACACAAGCAAATCCGACTCAAGGCCCTTTACGGCCTATAGTTCTATTCTGCGCACGACGGTCATTGCTTCTTCGCAATGGCGCGTCAACACTGCGTTTGAAGCCATTGCTACGACATACTCCACCTTCGGTTCCGCATCCAGGAACTCGAACAAGGCGGGCGATGCAAAGCCTCCATCGAGACGAACGCGGATACGAGATTTGGGAAACGATCTCCGCACCAACTCGATCAGACGCCGTAACACGCCCACCGCACCTGTTGCC
>CAYVMS010000152.1:0-8809 GCA_964452615.1 uncultured Occallatibacter sp. | reverse complement strand
GCTGGTCCATGATGGACTGGATGCGCACGTTCAGCTTGTCGCGATGGCTGAGCAGTTCGTCCAATTCGACCTCGCCGAGAACCGTACGCAGAGTCGTCTGTGCCAACTGCGAGGTCTGGTAGACGTAGTTGGCCACCTTAATGGCGGCGTCATTGGGGCTGACCACGTAAAGAGTGACTACGGCGTTCACCTTGATGGTGACGTTGTCGCGGGTAATCACGTCCTGTGCCGGAACTTCGAGCACATCCTGGCGTAGCGAGATGCGAACCATCTGTTGAAATGGCCGGAAGACAAAGATGATGCCCGGTCCATAGGGCTGCGGCGAGACGCGGCCCAGGGTGAAGATAACGCCCCGCTCGTACTCGCGGAGGATCTTGATGCAGTTGAGCGCATAAAGGGCGACGATGGCGACGATGATCAGAGGCACGGTAAAGAAATCAGGCATTGGTCTTTCCTCACTTACGACGGATTGTACTCCAGCCGGGTTAGGTGGTGGACGGTGGCGGAGTTGTGGATTGGGCGGGCTCGACGTGGAGCAGATACTGCTCCAGGCCCACGACGCGCAACGGGGTTCCAGCCGAGACCGGCTGAGTGGAAATGGCACGCCAAATCTCGCCTTCGACAAGGACGTGGCCCTCCGGGTTGAGCGGCTCCATGGCCGAGGCGCGGCTACCGACAAGGGCTGATGGGCCCAGACGGGATTTCAGGTGTCGAGCGTGCATCGCTATCCTTACGAGGAAGATAGTGATGCCGGCAAAGGCTAAGCTGATAGAGATAGCCACCAAGGGGTTGACGGCCATCTCCGGTATTGGCGCGGCCACCAGTGTAAGAGTTCCAAAGGTGAGGCAGATGATACCCGCGATAGCCAGCACGCCGTGGCCGCCAACTTTGGCCTCCAGCAAGATCAAGATCAACGCCGCCACAAGCAGCAGAACCGACGTGAATCGAATGGGCAACAGGTCGAGCGCGAAGATAGCTAGCAGAACCATCAGCGTGCCTAGCGCGCCGGGGACGATGGTGCCGGGCGCGTTGAATTCCAGATAGATCAGCAGCGCGCCGCCGACCAGTAACAATAGCGCGATATTGGGATTGACCAGCCAGCCGAGCAACTCCTCGCGGAGGGTGGGGCGGAGCGTTTCGATGCGCGGGTTGGCGAGATGGAGCACGAGTTTGTTGCCGTCAATGCGGGTGATTTCGCGGCCATCGAGTTCACGCAGCAACTCCCATTCGTTGGGAGCAGTAAGGTCGAGCAGATGCTGATCCAGCGCCTCCTGCGCCGTGTAGGAGTGAGAGGAGTGAACGGCGGCCTCGGCGGCATCGGCATTCCTGTTCCGTTTTGTTACGTAGGAGCGCAGAAATGCCTCGGCATCGTTCTCGATCTTCTGGCTCATGATAGCGTCGGGCTGGGGGCCGATCTCGATCACCGGATGTGCGGCTCCGGCGTTGGTGCCCGGAGCCATAGCGGCGATGTCGGCCGACTCCAGCAGAAAGAAGCCTGCCGAACCGGCACGCGCGCCCGCTGGGAAGACATAAACGATGACCGGGACCTTGGAAGAGAGAATCGCGCCTACCATGGTGCGAGTTGAATCCAGCAACCCGCCGGGCGTGTCGAGTTCGATCAGCAGGGCTTGAGCGCCATCGGAGTTGGCGTGAGCGATAGCGCGATCCAGCTCACCCTGCGTAACCGGCTGGATGGTGTCGGAGAGGACGAACTTGTCGACGAGCGATTGCTGGGTGGGCAGTTGCTGGGCGGAGGCTGAAGCGGAGAGTCCGAAGGTCACCATCAAAGAAATCAATATTGCGGAACCCATGATGCGCTGAAACATCGATTGCTCCTTCCATGCCTTGATTCGTCGAATATCCTTTTGAATCTCTTGCCTATGACTGCGGAGTTCCTTGGCTATTATCCGTCCGTAGATAGGAACTCAATTCGTTGCGGATTTCATCGCGAATCTGAGATTGAGGCACCGACTCGATTGCGAATGCCGCAACTCGTGCAGCCTCGTCGATTTCCCCAGCGCCGACCAATACATCCAATAATTGATGCACGTGGTCCAAATAGATTTTTTTGGATCCCCATCTCCGCAGGTTTGACTTGTCATCTGTGGCTCCTACATCACTCTCGATGCTCGATTGGATCATCTTGATCCAGATGCCAAGAAACTCCTCCGGGGAACGGATGAACCTGCGTGCCAATGGAATGTCCAGCGTGTCGATGAGCGCCGGCAAGGCCAATGGAAAGCATTTTCGAGCTAGCTCCGGATTGCGCTCCGCAATCTCAGCGAACAGCGCGCTGGTGAGTGCTAATTGTCCTAAGGCACGGTTGATTGCCATAACATCATGGAACAAAATATGATCGAGCGCACCTTCCCGCAGTTCGGCCATTTTTGCGTCACGGATTAACTCAAGTTCGGCGCGCGCCGGGGGATAAACCTGGCCGAGTTCCGCCCATTCCATGACTACATATGAGTTGCGGGGGCCGATCCACATTGGGTCGTAAACCAAGGAGTTTTCAAAGACCCAGCTATAACTGTCGAGCGCCTCGGCATACGCTCCGGATTTGAAATAAGCGCGCGCATTCTGAAGCATCTGCTTCGGTTCTTGGTCTAGCATGGCGGCACGATCCTCATTCAGAATTGCATGAATCGCCTTTTCGATCGCGAAATTGGCGCGACTTTGAATTCCCCATCAAGATTACTTCTTCTCTTTGTTTTTAGCATCAATCTGTTGCTGCAACTCTAGCGCAGCGTTGCTCTTCGGATCGATCTTCAGAGCTTCACCCATCTCGTAAGCGACCTGGTCCATATGCCCAGCCGCAAGATCCAAGCGGACCATCACCAGGTACGCCTGGACGGACGGTAACAGTTCCAACGATGTGACGGCTTCTTTTCGGGCGGCCTGGATGTCACCGGTGCGTTCGCGCAACTCAGCAAGGCCGGCGTGGGGCTCGGCGGCCTTCGGGTCGGCAGCCAAGGCGGACTGATAGAGCCGTTCAGCTTCGAGCAGCAGACCGCGGTCAAGGTAGTCCTGAGCCTGGGCGGAGAGTTTTTGTGCTCGTTCGCGTAGCGGAAGCTCGGCCAGTCGTGAGGCTGCCACCTGATCGACCATGAGAGCGGCCTGGTGGAAGGCGGCTGAGTCAAAGCTGCGCTTGATGCGCTCCAGCGGATCGGGCTTGGCATCGGCCTCCTCCTCTGGCTGGCTCGCGCCTGCGACCGGTAGTGCGGCCGTCGCCGCAGTTGAAAGCGCGGCCTTGGCGACTCCAGGCTTCTCTTGCTTTGACCAGGCTCTCTGGACGGTCTGAGCCTCGCTGTCGTTGGGCTTCAGTCGCAAACACTGGGCCAACTCTGCCAGGGCCTCAGTGTCGTTGCCGCCGTGCCTCTTCAGGCTGACGGCCAGATTAAAGTGGTAGTCTGCTCCATCTGGGTCGGCGGCTATCGCTTGTCGAAAGAACGGTGTCCCGTCCTTCCCGCTGCGGGCAAGCGCAACTCCCTGGTTGTTCAGAACTTCAGCCAGTGGAAGCTGGCGCGCAACACCGGCAAAGGCATTTTCCGCGCTGGCGTATTTGCCGGAGAACAGCAATGAGAGCCCGCGAAAGAAGCCAGCCTCAAGGGCATCGCCGGCGCCAGTGTTGTTGGCCCCAGCCTTGGCAAAGGCCTCTGCCGCCTGTTCATACTGCTGACTCGCATAGTCCTCGCGGCCCAGCGCCATCCAGGCCGGCGAGAACTCCGGACTAAGCAGAACCGATTGGTTGAGGTGGCGCAGCCGCTCCGCCTGGTCAGGTTCGCTAATTCCGCGGATGTACTGTTCAAAGGCGTCCAGGCGCAGACCCGATCCGGCGGCCACAAAGGTCTCCTCTGAGGCTTTGAACTCAGGATCGAGTTGCCGTGTCAGCTTCCACGCCAGCGAGCCGAAGACCGAAATAAGGTCGCGCATCTCACCGCGTGCCGTCACTGCCTGACCCATGCGCAGATGGGGAACATCCACCAGTTGCGCCTCAGCCACAATGCCGGCGCCGTCGGTCACATAGCTGCCGACCACGATGGAATCGGCGTCCAGGGTCTCGGCCAGCTTCAGCGAACTGGCGCGCGAAGGGTGAAAGCCCTGCGGTAGCCCCAGGTGATCAAGGGCGTAGATGCGATCCGCGCGGTTCATCGGGGCAAAGCCCGCCGACGCCAGACGGCTGCTCAGAATCTCTGCCGAAGCCTCGCGAATCCACTCCAGGTTGGGCTGCCCGGTGCGGTTGTCAAAGGGCAGAACCAGCAGGATGCGGCCATAGCCACTCGCGGCAGTGCCGGTCTCCGCAGGCGTCTGAGCACGAGCGAAAACGGTGATGGAAAATACGAGCGCAATACACCATCCCAGCGGGGTGGCCCATTGCCAAAACAGGACTAAGCGAGATGAAATAGATGGTTTCACGACAGGCTGATTATAGGCGTTGAGGCCTGTGCGCGGCGGGTTGGGCGTGCAATCGGCCCGTTCCGTCACGCACTGTTCCGGCTACTTCATTTTTCCCGGCAGCATATTCTTGAGGTTGTCGATCAGGCTGGGTTTGCCAGCCGATGGCTTGGCCTGCGGAGGCGCATTGGTTGCAGTCGCCGAATTTGGCTCGACGGGCTGCGTAACCTGCGGCTTGGCTCCGTTCGCTCCCGGAGCAGGCGGCTTCGCGGCTCCCGGCAAAGGCGTCGAGCCGTCCACCACGCTGGCTGCCAGCAGCGTCGGTACCGATTCGCTGTCGTTTTTTACCAGGATCGAGATCCTGCGGTTTGATGGATCGGTGGGATTATCCTTTATGCGCAACATCTGGTCGGCGTAACCCCGCACCTGAGTCACTTGATTGACGCGGACACCATCCTGTTGCAGCAGACGGCGAGCGGCGTTTGCGCGGTCGGCAGAGAGATCCCAGTTGCTGTAACCAGCGGCGCTCGAGTACGGGGTCGAATCCGTGTGCCCCTCGATCAGCAGCGAATTTGGCAGGGTCTTCAACTCCGCCGCCAGCAGCGCCAGCAGTACCTGGCCGCTTGAGCTCAGCTTGGCACTGCCAAGCTCGTAGAAGGTTCCATCCTTGCCTTCGATCAGCTCGATTCGCAGCCCTTCGGGAGTAATGGTGATTTCAATCTGCTTTGAGAGCTTTTCAAGTTCCTTGCGCGCCTTGATTTCCTGTTCGAGCTTTTCCTTTAGTTTCTGCAGTTCGTCGGTGCTGACTTGTGCGACGGTCACGCCGGAGCCGGTGCCGGTCATCAGGGTACCCATCAGGTTGCCGGTTCCTTTGGGATCGTTGAAGTATCCGGAGACGGCCTTCTTGACCTTTTCGCTCGAGCCCATGAGCCACAACACGATGAACAGAGACATCATGGCGGTGACAAAGTCGGCATAAGCCACCTTCCACGCGCCGCCGTGATGGCCGCCGTGGCCGCTCTTTCGCTTGACAATGATCGGTTGCGTTCTGGCTGTCATGGTGTTGCATTTCTCCAAAGATGACCTTATGCCGCCGCTGCCGCGGCTGGTTCAGCGGCAGCTACGTGACTCTTGCAGTTCTTTTCCATCTCGTCGAAGCTGGGCCGCACATGCGCGGGAATTGCGCGCCGTCCCATCTCGATGGCAATCATTGGAGCCGAACCTTTCAAAAATGAAAGAATCAGCACTCGCAGCACATGCAGGTATTCGTTGTGTGAGTCGGCCGTCTTGGCCATGTTCGCGGCCAGCGGACCAACTGCGCCATAGCACAGCAGGATGCCCAGAAACGTGCCCACCAGCGCTGCCGCTACTTTCTCGCCGATCTCCTCCGGCGGGCCGCCCAGCGAACCCATAGTGATGACTACGCCCAGCACTGCGGCCACGATGCCCAGGCCCGGCAGCGAGTCGGCAACCGTGGACAAGGAACTTACGGGCAGCGTCGCTCCGTGGTGATTGACCTCCATGTCCAGTTCCATCATCTGGTCCATGTCAAACGGGTCCACGCCGCCGGTGATGGCCATGCGCAGCGTATCGCAGACGAACTCTCGCGCATGATGGTCGGCGATGAACTCGGGATAGTCCTTGAAGATCAGGCTCTCTTTCGGCTTTTCTACGTCCATCTCAACGCTGAGCAATCCTTCTTTGCGCACCTTGTTCAGGAACTGGTACATCATCTTGAGCGTGCTGAGGTATCTTTCCTTGCCGAAGGGCGAACCTTTCAGCACTCCCATCAACCCGGCAACGATAGCCTTGATCACATGAACCGGATTGGCCACGAGCAGCGTGCCCATGGCCGAGCCGGCGATGATCAGCAACTCGGCCGGCTGAACAAGAACCAGGATGTGGCCCTTTTCCATCAGGAATCCGGAGATGATCGACCCGAAGACCACGACAATGCCTATGATGGCGAACATTCTTCTCCCCCCGGCGCGGATGTGATTTGGTTTCCGCCCGCATGAAAGCTGGTAGACATGGCAGCCTTTGCCCTCTCCAGCAGGCCGCTCAGACTCCCGTTCCGCTCCGCCTGCGCCGCGCCGATGCTCACGGTGACCGATACGCGGTCGCCCCACCAGCGGAAGTCGGCGGTTCGAGCCAGTCCGGCGAGCACCTTGGCGTGAGCTGCCAACATCTGCGACGTGCGCTCGTGCGATAGCACCAGGTACTCGTCGTCGCCCCAGCGCCCCATCCTCTCGGCTGGCCGCAGCCCGTTTGCCAGCACATGCTCCACTTTTTCGAGCATCGCGTCGCAGGCGCGGGCGCCGTGGGTCTTGCGCAGGTCATGTGCCTGATCGACGGTCAGCCACAAAATGCCGAAGGTCTCTCCGCCCTGGTGGAAGTCCTGGAAGACCGATTCCAGGCGGTCTTCAAACTCCGCTTGGCTTGCCTCGATGCTGGAGCCTTCGCTGCACTCTCCATGCGGCAATGCATCCCGGCTCTCGGCGGGATGAAAGACCGCCGCCAGTCCGATGCGTCCGCCCAGCCCGTCGCGCAGCACCAGGGCTCGCATCATGGTCGGCACATCGTGGCCCAGCTTGTGCTTGAGATGAACCAGCGCACCGTTCCCCGGATGAATTCCCAGGCACGGCTCCTGCTCTCTGGGCCGCTGGCTGATGATGAGCGGCTCCAGGACCACGGACGCCGGATGCGCAACCATGTCCAGGCCGGCGTAGCCAGTGATGGCTTCTGCTGAGCGGTTCCAAAAGACCACCCGGCCCTCGCCGTCAACCAGCGCAATGCCCTCCGGAAGACTATCCAGAGCGGCTTCAAGCAGTTCCGTGCGATCAGTCATCCATCTCTCCCTATCTCCCTCATCGGCGCGGTTCAAAGCAACTTGACCGCCTGGCGATGTGGAGACTAGGTTTTGATTTTGCTTTGGGGTTAGGGAAGGGAACTCAGGGGCGGGCAGAGACAACGACCGAAGCGACGCTTGTTACGGCCTGTGCCTCGAACCGATGACCCTTCTCAGTAAATAGAGGCTTCCCGAACCACTTACGAAATTTCGTGACGGGATCGCCAACTAGCTGTAATCTCGTTGGTAGGAATAGTTCGAAAGCGTAGATTTGTACCGGGATCTGCCAAAAGGCGAATGCGGCCCGAAGCTTAGCGTTGCAGAATGAGACACTTTGAGACACTTGCCGTAATCTGCCGATAGTAATGGAAAGAACAGATGCCCCTCCCTGTGAGAGGCCAGCCGATTCCGGCCTGCCGTCACAAGGGTCAAGACGTGTTTTGATGGGTTTCTGAAGTTGAACAAAGGATGAAGCGCGCATATGAATAAGATCATCCTGGCGGATTCGCAGGCGATTTTTAGGGCTGGCACAGCCAAGGTGTTGGCCATGGACGAGGACGTGCGCATTATTGCTCAATGCACCGATCTTGACCGCATGAATCATGCCATCACAACTTTTCCCGGCTCCATCGTCTTGTTTGCCGCTTCGCTGCGGCCGGATATGGAACGGCTGCACACGGTGCTCGAAACTGTGGGCAGCCGTGGCATCGTGATTGCAGAGAACAACGAGATTGCGAGCGTTTACCTGCAGCAGGGCTTTCGCGGCGTGGTCTTCCGCAACGTCACCGGCGCAGCGCTGGCTGAGTGTGTTCGTACGGTAGCCGGCGGCGACACATGGGTGCCTCCGCAGCTCATGCAGGCCGATTCGCCTGAGGAAGACATGGTGGGCACCAGGGTCCGCGACCGCCTAACTCCGAAAGAGATGCGCATCGTCGCGCTGATTGTTCAGGGATGCAAGAACCGCGAGATCGCGCTCCGCCTCAAGACCACCGAGCAGGTCATCAAGAACTACTTGCGCTCGGTTTACGACAAGACCGGGGTCAGCGACCGGCTTGAGTTGGCGCTCTTCACCATCCACCATCGTGTGCTGGCAGCGGCTGCGGCCGAGGTAGGCAGCAAACTGGAAGCTGAAGAAGCCGCCTCACCTCAGGCCATGGCGTAGTGCGGCCCCTTCACATATCTGCTGACGAGCGGCTCTGCACCTTTGTTCACTGAGCGTTCTCTTTATCGAAGTGATTCTCCCCATTGGCCTCACTCGACCAGCGGGTCGAGATGGCGGTGCCGAACGGGCGCTGCATCTGATCGCGGAAGCGAGGGATGGAGCGGGAGACCGGGATCGAACCGGCGACATTAAGCTTGGAACTGCAACTCCGTGGCATTTCACGCGCGAGAAGGCCTGCCAGAAAGTCCACAATGACCAGATGACGTCTGTGTCTGCACCATCTTTGCAATCGCGCATCGAAGGATGGTACTGGTGGTATAGCACCGCTGGAATCAGGAGTTACAATAAGGGGCTCTTGACGAGAAAGTGTAAGAGTCATCGTTTTACGCGGCTTTCTGAAAGGC
>CAYVMS010000151.1:0-8871 GCA_964452615.1 uncultured Occallatibacter sp. | reverse complement strand
TTTTAGATTGTAGCGCGGATTGGCTGCCCATTGGGCGCGAGGCGGTCCTCAGTGACCGATGAGCCAGGCCAGAAACCACACCACCAGCGCTATGGGGATAGCGAAGACCAACGCAAGCGCCACGGCCAGCAGCAATAGAAACGCCCAGTCTCGCCAGGTGTGCCGGCGAGGCTCGCCCAAGTGGCGAACGAGAAGACGATAGTTGCGGCGGTTGGCCTTCCAGGCGATGTCAAAGATGTCGCCAAATAGTGGAATTGAACCTACCAGCACGCCAATGCCGAGGTTGGCCGCCATGCGCGCCAGCGTGATGTAGGGGACGCCGCGAATCCAGGCGGCCAGCGGAATCACCAGCGAAAGCAGGCCGGCCAGCACGTCGCCCAGTCCGGGAACAAGGCCAATAATCCCGTCCAAGCCAAAGCGCATTCCGGTGCCGGGGATAACGAAGGCCTCGTCCAGCAATATCTCGAGGCCGTGCAGCGTCTTGTCGCGAAAGAGCCAGGCCCCGCGGTTCCAGCGATCCTGCGAGAGCGGATCGAGTGGAGGCTGCCCGATTGCCGGCGTAAGTTGTGTCTTCGAACTGGAATCGGATCGGTGCATGGGCGACTCTCTCGGGAAAGTGCGGTATCGGATAGCCTGATTTGATGCTACAGACCTGAGTCGATGCTACAAACCTGGTTCGATGCTACAATCTAGAGGTAGATGGCGGCAGTAGTTCAGTGGCAGAACGCCTGACTGTGGCTCAGGATGTCGCGGGTTCGATCCCCGCCCGCCGCCCCAAAATAACTCATTTACAATCTATAAGATACGCGTTTGGTAGTTGGTTCTTCGTGCAATGTCGGGCAGAGCCACCTGTCTTTTGCTGCGAAACAAACAACTCCGGGCTACTCCCCTAATTCCACAGATTCTTGTTGCCACTGGCCACGGGCGCGTTAAAGGCCCGCTGAGGTCGCTTGCAGGTTTCCGCAGAAACTTGAAAAGCAAATGCTCATCAAAGATAACCAACGCCCGCCTCCAGGACGGCGGCCAAGTGCGCGTTTTGCGTGTCGCGCGAGCGAGCGAAGCTCCTTGATGGACGCCGCGATGGAGGTTGTCATCCTTTCCGACAGCGGATCCACCGACATCGGCCTCACTGTTAATAACGAGTCAACATAGATTACCAACTGCGCAGACGGATATTTCTCACTCTCCACTGACAACGCCTCGACAGGCACCACGATACTAATCAGCATCAGGATGCAGTTGAATGTGCTGGAAAGCATGACCGACATTGCCGAAATGCGATGCATGGCATAGGTGCTGAAGTAGAGCAATGCCCAACATCCGCCGGCTCCAGTAGATTCATGCGATAGCGTTCTTTGCTTTCATTGCATTCTGCAATTGCAACCAATTGCAGAATGTAATCTGCTGCCCGCACTTACTAACAACATGTAACTTCCCGCAAATGCTCAATGGCCGGGGCGTCCGATCCGTTGTGTTATTCTTTTCTCGCTTCCAATGGAGACAAATTCCTGTCGTCTGCAATTCCCGCACGTCGCATGGGGTTTGTCATAGGCCGTTGTTTGATTAACAAACAGTAACTTGCGGCGAGCAAGTCCACCCCACCCCTCAGGAGCGATTCAGCCATGATCTCAGTACCTCCCCCGGTCTGCGCGGCGATCTCTGCCGCTGCCTCTCATCGTGTTTTCAGCCGTCCGCAAAGGCGGAGTTGGCTGATTGCCCTACGCGCTGTTCTGGTTCTGGTGCTGTGCGGCTCCGGCATCACAGCGGCTACCCAGACCGCGCACTTTGACGGCGCGCAGATCGCGTCGATCTATGGCACCTCTGCTCTCACGGGCACCAATGTTGTGGCGATTGCGGTCGACGCAGCAGGCGATGTCGTTTTCACCACGCAAAATCCGGAATCATCTTCCTTGGCCTTCGAATCGAGCCGCGAAGCTCATACCATTCCCGCTGCTTATCATCCGGCTAGAATACGTCAGTTTTCAGACGGTCCGCGCAACGCCACCGCGCAAAAGGTGAATGTTTCGAGTTGCACCTATTCAGGGGTTGGCAGCGGACTCTTCATTCGCCCGGCGAATTCCAGCACAGTTTACGGTGTGAGCGGCCTGGTTGCTCCAATGGGCTTGACCTTTGATTCCGCTGGGAACCTCTATGTTCTCGATGCATATACCGGGCAAATCTATAAGTATCTCGGAGTAAATGGGAGCATTCAGATCGAATCTTTCTACGGAACCGGCGCCATCCTCAATGGACCGTTCATGGTTGCGCAGCTTCAGGGGAATGGCTGCACCGGCGGCCAAATGGCAATGGATGCTCTGGGCAATTTGTACTACACAACGTTTTCAGGAGGTGCTCTCGAGGAGATTCAGGCTGCGAACGGTGTGATTCCCCCGTCGCCGACGAGTAGAAGTCTGGGAAGCGGATTCGGTTACCCGTTTGGTGTCGCAGTCGATAGCAGCGAGAACGTCTATGTGGCCGATGTGATGAAAAACGCGGTGTTCGAACTTGTCGCGGTGAATGGAGGCATTCCTGCCTCCCCCACCATCCGGACTCTCGGTAGCGGATTCAAAATGCCGGCAGCGGTGGGCCTAGATAGTCGCGGGGATGTTTATGTGTCGGATTATAGTAACAACGCGTTGAAAGAGATGGTTGCCATCAACGGTAGCATTTCATCTTCCCCAACCATTGAAGTCCTGGGCACCTTTAATGAAACAGCAGCGGTGACCCTCGATCGAAGCGGTAACGTTTTTGTAGGCGAGGCGGGCAACCTCGACGGAACTGTGATTGAATTGGCGCTAAACGGAGCGAATTTCGGACTGGTCAATGTTGGAAGCACCTCCGAGAGCATTCCCATGACATTTACATTCGACACCGCCGGAACGTTGGGCTCAACTGCCGTGCTCACTCAGGGAGCGGCCGCGCTGGACTTTGCAAATGCCGGTACGGGAACCTGCAAGGCAAACACCGCATATGCCGCTGGCCAAAGCTGCACGGTCAACGTAACCTTCACCGCCAAGTTCCCTGGAACCCGCAACGGCGCTGCGGTTCTCTATGACAGCTACGGGAATGCGATTGCCACCGGCTACGTTCAGGGCACTGGCGTCGGGCCGCAGGTGATCTATTCTCCCGCGCTGATCAGCACCCCGGTCGGCGGCATCGGATCTGGATCTGTTCCCGTTGGCGTGGCCGTGGATGGCAGCGGAAACGTCTACGTCGCCAATCTCAGCAATGCGGTGACGAAGATTCCGCTGGGCTGCACGAGTGCAAGCTGCGTGACTACGCTGGGCGGCGGCTTCAGTGTACCCTCTGGCGTGGCGGTGGACGGAAGTGGGAACGTCTACGTCGCAGATCAAGCCAACAATGCAGTGAAGGTGATGCCGTCGGGTTGCGCAAATGCAAGCTGCGTGACGACGCTGGGCGGTGGCTTCAGCCAACCCATGGGCGTGGCGGTGGATGGAAGCGGAAACGTCTACGTCGCAGATCAAGCCAACAATGCCGTGAAAGAGATGCCGCCGGGCTGCGCCAGTGCAAGCTGCGTGACAACTCTGGGCGGCGGCTTCAGCTATCCAAGAGGCGTGGCGGTGGACGGAAGCGGAAACGTCTACGTCGGCGATAACTACAACGATACGGTGAAGGAGATTCCGTCGGGTTGCGCGAGTACAAGCTGCGTGACAACGCTGGGCGGCGGCTTCAACGGCCCAGAAGGCGTGGCAGTGGATGGGAACGGAAACGTCTATGTCGTCGATACTCAAAACGGTGCGGTGAAGGAGATGGCGCCGGGCTGCGCAAGTACAAACTGCGTGACGACGCTGGGCGATGGCTTCGACTTTCCCGCTGGCGTGGCGGTGGACGGGAGCGGAAACGTCTATTTCGTCGATTACAGCAACAGTGGGCTGTACGAGATCGGCCGCGCGACCGCGCCCTCTCTGACCTTTCCCTCGACGTATGTGAACGCGACCAGCGCCGCGCAGACGGTGACCATTACCAACGACGGCAACGCGCCGCTGAACTTCACTCAAATCACCTACCCCGCCAACTTCCCGGAGAGCACTTCGGCCACCAACGATTGCATGACAACCACTTCGCTGGCATCGAATGAAGTCTGCACACTGACGATTGATTTCATGCCGCAAGCGGTGGGCGCTCTCACCGGCTCGATGACACTGTTGGACAACAACCTCAATGCCGCTGCGCCCGGGTACGCCACGCAGAGCATCGCGCTGAGCGGCACTGGGCTTCAGCCATTGCCGACTTTTGCACTCACGGCGCCCAGCCAGATGACACTGAATCAAGGCGGCTCCAGTTCATCCACCATCCAGGTGGTTCCTGGCACCGGATTTACTGGCAGCGTAAGTCTAAATTCGTCCGGTTTGCCCAGTGGCATAACAGCGTCGTTCTCTCCGAACCCCACCACTGGATCCAGCGTGCTCACGCTGGCTGCGAGCGATTCTGCTATGCTCGGTACCGCAACTGTGACCATTACCGGAACCTTCGGCACACAATCCGCAACCACTTCCTTACAAGTGGTTGTTCAACCTCCACCGCCGAGCTTCTCTCTGGGAGTCAACCCATCCACTCTAACCGTTTTTCAGGGAGGCTCCGGCACATCGACGATCAACGTATACGGTCAAAATGGTTTCTCGGGAAGTTTGAGTCTAGCCGCATCCAACTTGCCCAGCGGTGTAACCGCATTGTTCAGCCCGAATCCAACAACAGGAACGAGCACGCTCACATTTGTAGCGAGCAGCGCAGCAGTCGCGGGACAGTCTTACGTGACCATCACCGGCACCTCGGGCACGTTGACTGCAAGTATCGGAATCTATCTGACAATCGCTCCTCCGCCAGGTTTTGCGTCTTCGAGCGAAAACTTCGGGGTGATGAACATCGGCTCCGCAAGTCCAGTGCAGACGTTGACTTACACCTTCGGTGCGCCAGTCACATTAGGCTCGACGGCCGTACTGACGCAGGGAGCAACTGGACTCGACTTTGCAGATGCCGGGTCGGACACGTGCGTGGCAGGGACCGTCTATACCGTCGGCCAAAGCTGCACCGTCAATGTGACCTTTAGTCCCGGCTTTGCTGGGTCGCGCTACGGCGCTGTGGTGCTTAATGACAGCACTGGAAATGCGATTGCCACAGCCTACCTTCAAGGTTGGGGCGTAGGACCGCAGATTAACTTCCTGCCGGGGACCGAGAGCACGGTCGCATCTACCAGCGGGGCTGCCCCGCTTGCGATCGCAGTGGATGGAAATGGGAATATCTACATCGCCAGTGGCGGAAGGAACTGGAACGCGGTATGGAAAGAGACGCCGTCGGCCGGAGGCTACACCGAGAGCACAGTCCCAACCAGCAGCCTGAACAACCCCTACGGAATTGCGGTCGATGGGAGTGGTAATGTCTACATCGCCGATACTGACAACAATAGGGTGCTAAAGGAGACCCCATCTGCGGGAACTTACACCGAAAGTGTGGTCGTAGACCTCGCAAACAACGGAATTCTCAGTCCCCAACAACTTGCTGTGGATGTGAACGGAAATGTTTATTTCTTTGGAGGAGATAGCACGACATATCAAGAATATCTCTACAAGGAGACCCCATCTGTAGGCGGCTACACCCAGAGCACAATACCCTATTCCGGAGTTTCATGGACTGGAGCAATAGCAGTCGATGGAAACGGTAGCGTATATATTGTTGACACAGGGAACGGTCAGGTAATAAAAGAGACGCCTTCGGCATACGGCTATATCCAAACTACCGTGCCAACCAACGGCTTGATCCAACCGTATGGCATAGCGGTAGATGGAATGGGAAACATATATGTTGCAAATATGGTTGGCGGTCCGGTATTCAAGGAGACACTAACCGCAGAGAGCTACATCCAGAGCACCATATCAACTAGCCAATTGTTTGAACCCTTAGGTCTTGCAGTGGATGGGAGCGGTAACCTGTATATTGGTGACGCCAACAATGAAAACGTGTTGAAAGAAGACTTCGCGGACGCGCCGAGGCTGAGCTTCGCCAACACGGCCTTTGGCTCAACCAGCACCGACAGCCCTCAAATAGTCACGGTCGAGAATGTGGGCAATGCTCCTCTGAGCTTCCCGGCTTCTTCGAGCGGCAACAATCCGATCATATCGACGAACTTCACTCTGGATAGCATTGGAACTTCGGCTTGCCCGTTGGTGAGCAGTGGTTCCTCGACGGCCGGAACGCTGGCCGCAGGCGCATCCTGCATGATGCCCATCAGCTTTACTCCGACGACGGCGGGTTCACTGATCGGTTCGTTGACGCTAACAGACAACAATCTGAATGCATCCGCGCCGGCATTCACTACGCAGAGCGTTACGCTGAGCGGCACGGCTACTCAAGCGGCACCGACGATTACCTGGGCAACACCTGCGGCGATCATCTATGGCACGCCTCTTGGCGCAGCGCAATTGAACGCCACTTCTACAGTAGCCGGAACCTTCAACTATTCGCCAGCGGCCGGGACGCTGCTGGCGGCCGGTCAGCAAACGCTAGCGGTGACTTTCGCACCGACCGATTCCACCGACTACACCTCAGCGACGGCAAGCGTCACGCTGACGGTGAATCAAGCATCGCCTATTCTCACCTGTGCGACGCCAGCGCCCATTGTGTACGGAACGCCAATTTCAGCAGCGATGTTCGGCTGTTCGTCAAATGTGCCGGGAACATTTGTTTACACCCCGGCTATCGGAACCGTGCCAGCTGCGGGTTCCAACTCGGTGTCAATAGCCTTTACTCCAACTGATACGACCGACTACACAACAGCCATGACAAGCGTCATGCTGACGGTGAACAAAGCTACGCCGTCCATCACGTGGGCAGCACCTGCAGCCATCACCTATGGCACGCCGCTGAGCGGAACGCAATTGAACGCCACCTCTCCTGTGGCCGGAAGTTTCAGCTATTTACCTCCAGCGGGAACGGTGTTGAATGCGGGCACACAAACGCTGACGGTAACCTTCACTCCAAACGATGGCGCCGATTACGCAACAGCACAGGCAATCGTAAACCTGGTGGTGAATCAGGCGGCACTTAACATCACTTGGCACACACCCACGGCCATCGCCTACGGAACCGCATTGGGCACGACGCAACTGAATGCCACTTCAACTGCTGCTGGAACCTTCACCTATTCGCCGGCAGCCGGGACCGTACTCGGTGTTGGAAGTCATACTTTGACGGTAACTCTGACTCCAACCAACGCCGCTGACTACACGACAGCAACGGCCAACGCGACAGTAACTCTCACAGTGAACAAGGCGACTCCGTCGATAACTTGGGCAACGCCGGCGGCAATCACCTACGGTACCGCACTAAGTGCAACTCAGTTGAACGCCAGCTCGCCAGTCGCCGGAAAGTTTACTTACTCGCCAGCGGCGGGAACGACGCTGACTGCTGGTTCGCACACGTTGTCTGTTGCATTCGCTTCGACAGATACCACCGACTACAACACAGCGTCGTCGTCGGTCACGTTGACCGTCAATAAGGCAACGCCGTCGATTACCTGGGCGACGCCGAAGGCAATCACCTACGGCACGGCGCTGAGCGGGACGCAATTGAACGCCAGCTCGTCGGTAGCCGGAAAATTCACTTACTCGCCGGTATCTGGCACGGTGTTGACTGCTGGATCGCATTCTCTGTCCGTCACCTTTGCTCCCACGGATAGCGCCGACTACGCGACAGCAACAGACAGTATGACTCTGGTTGTAAACAAAGCAACACCAACGGTGAAGCTGACGTCTTCTGCCAGTTCGATAGTCGTAGGCAAAACGTTGACGTTTACTGCAACGTTGACAGGCAGCGGAGTTGCCCCAACGGGAACGGCGTCATTCTTCGACGGCTCAACACAGCTGGGCGCGAGTCCGCCGAATGGAAGCGGCGTGGCCACCTACTCTACGAGCAAGCTGGCGGTGGGCAAACATAGCATCACGACAAGCTACGGCGGCGATGAAAACTACAATGGAGCAACCTCAACGGTGGTGAGCGTTACAGTGACAGCCAACTAGCCCCTTGATAGAAGTGGAAACAGCAGGCCGGCCGCTCATTGGCCGGCCTGCTCAATTTGGGCCTGCGCTCGCTCTGCGGTGCGAAGCAATCGCTAATCGAGTCGATCCTGAAAAAGTTGATTTCAGGCAGATGGCAAGGCGATCAGGAAGGCAGTGAAGAGCGATTGGTAGATTATCCGGTCCAGGATCGCTCTAATTTCGGCGAAAAGTTTGCGTTCACACGTCCTCAGCAGCTTCTGGAAGTTCATCGCCGCGGCCGAGAGGATAGCGTTGATCGCATCTCCGGCAACGCCCTTCAGCCGGTTACGTTCTAGCCGGTGTTCATTCTTCAGATGTCCGATGCTGGGTTCGACAGCCGCTCGGTGTTTCATCCTCTTCCATTGCGCTTTTGATGTCCGGCCTCGCTGTCGTTTGTCCACATGGATCGTGGCATTGCCCACGTAGTCGTGACCACGATAACCCATATCCACGTGCGCTTCACGAGCCTACGCGATATCGAGGAATGTAGGCCACAGTGGCTGCTTCCCTGGTTTCTTCCTGGCACGATTGGAGTCCGTGGCGAAGACAAAATCGTCCGGGTTTCGATAGGGAGTCAACCCGTACCATTCGAGAAGATCCTGGGCCATGTACTCGTCGAGCGGTACCGGCCTTTTGGACGCCTCAGTTTTGCAAGGGCCAGCGACCTGGTCTACAACCGAACGTTCGACTTAAGTCAGCATCTGATCGAAGTTCACGTCCTTCCATTTAACACGGTGAGTTCTCCGCGTCGAATTCCGGTTGTTGCATCGTACCCCTCCGGGCAACACCATGGTTGACGGGTCTGGGTAGCCAGGGATAG
>CAYVMS010000150.1:0-8872 GCA_964452615.1 uncultured Occallatibacter sp. | reverse complement strand
TACCGGATCACATGAATCGGCACGCCAATCTTCAGGTTTCTCCAAAGTTGTTCGGTGGTATAGACCGGTGCCTTGAGCGCAATCGCCAGCGCCAGGCACGATCGATCTCCGAGTGACAACCCGAGCTTCTCCGTCTTCGCAATCAGATCGCCCGCAATCCTGGCATGGTCGGTGGTATATAGCTCTGCTGTTTTCACGGTGGAAAGCGTGTCCTCCCAAGCTTCGTGCGGCATATAGCCCCTCTTAACCAGCTTCGATTGCACCTCGGCGAGATTGACTGTGCTGGCAACAGACCGATCGAGCATATCGTCCGTAACCTGTTCTGCGCCTCGCTCGTGCTGGATCATGGCAAGCATCACAGATGCATCAAAAACAACCTCATTCATGCTTGGCTGCCTCACGCCGCTCCGCGCTCAACTCGTCGGCGAGACTGACTCCTGCGGGGATATATTTCTTGGCTCTCTCCTGCGCGCGCCGCAGGCGCTCTCGCATCGTTGCAATGCGCAACTCCCCGTCAACGACAATCAGATCGAGCATATCGCCGTCCGCTATTCCCAGCGCTTCGCGCATCGCTACCGGTATCACTATGCGCCCTTTCGGCCCAATACGCATCCGAACCCTATGATCCTCGACAAACTTGGGAGGAGTCCAAACGACTTCTGGCGCTTGATGTTCCAATATCTGCATGAGTTCCACCTACCTTCGGTAGTGACACTATAATACAAAGGTGAGACTATGTTTACAAGTGGCACAATAGTTAAAATTTCCACCTGATCGATCACATCATTCCGCAACTCCGCATCCAATTCCGTGTCTAACCGATTGCCCGGAGAGCTTTGCACGACTACCGGGGAACTCGATTGAATTCCATTATGGAGGCTCAGGCATGTCTTACGACTTTTGTATATTATTGATGCGGCGTGCTTTGCTCTTTTTGAGCACGGCAATCCTTGCCGTGGTTTCCGCGAGCGCCCAATCCTCGCCCTTATCGAACTCATCCAGTTCCAGCCTGTTCATGGCTGGCAAATCCAATTCGAACGAGTTTCACCTCGACTTCAATAACGGCTCCGAGAGCGCAACGGCGGGGTATTCGTCCTCGGCGCTGCCAGCGGCGCCCGCAGCATCAGGCTCGGGTATGAGTGCAGGTCAAGAGAGCAAGCCAGCAGGAAGACATTTTCCATTCCATGGTCTCGCGTTCGAGGCCGGCGCCGGATTCAACGCGCCTATTGGCAATGACACTTCAACCAATGAAGGCGGTCCTTTCATCACCTGGGGCGGCAATTTTACTGCGGGTGGAGGCCTTCGCTTCTCCCGGCGCGTGTCCCTGCTGGGTGAGTTCCAGTTTCTCGACAACAAGCTTCCCGGTTCGTTCATTGCTGAGGCGGGGGCGGGAGCCACCAACGGCAACACACATATCGTCTCTCTCACAGCCGATCCAGTGATTGATCTCTTCCCTAAGTGGAAAGACAGCGCTTATGTAACCGGCGGTGGCGGCTACTATCACAAGTCCACCAACTTCACCGCTCAGGTGTGCTGCGACTTTTACGGGTACCCTGTGAGCATCAACACCGATTCGTTCTCATCGAACCAACTCGGCGGCAATCTTGGAATCGGGTTGACGCATCGCCTGGGTGGCACCTACGGTGACAGCAATTTGAAGCTCTTTGGTGAAGCGCGCTATCTCTTCCTCAATACACCGCGCGTGGGCGCTATCAACGGATTGGGGAGAACCGAATTGGTTCCGGTGACATTTGGAGTGCGCTGGTAGCGGACAAATCCTTCATAGGATTTGCACTGCGGGTGTTCTAGAGGATTCCCAATACCCGCAGCCGCACCAACCCTCCGCCCAGTACGCCGACAGGCGAAATTGCCACCAGTGATAGCTGGTACCAGACGGGCTGTTTACCGCGCAGTTGCAGAGCGCTCAGCGCAGCCAGAGCCAGCACCACCAGCGCCAGAGCCAGCACGTGGATCAGCGGGTTGGCTGCGGCCGCCCATGCGGTCACATAGCCGCCGGCGGCAGCAGCCAGAAACGAATAGCCCAGATTGACGAAGATATAACTGGGTGACAGCTTGCCTTCCGCTGCCGTCCAGCTCGGAACCAGGCGCGTCAACAGCGCCGTCATCGCGATCACAAACAGAGCCATTGCTGCAAAGCCAGCCACTAGCGCCATAAATGCGTGCAGAATTACCAAGGCCTGCGCTCCTCTTGCGTCGGTGTGCCGACCTCGCCTCGTTCGATCCGCTCAAGAAGCGAACGCGCCAACTTTCGTTCGCCGGGATGGCTTTCGCCGTGGATTGAGCACAGATCGAGAAACTCGTCGCAGAGAGCATTTCGTTCTTCGTTTTGGGCAAAAATGCCTTGCAGGGCAAGCGCCAGTTCGCGCAGCCGTTCAGCCTCAGGCCATGCGTCACATTCGCCCTCGTTCAGGAGTTCAACGCCGGAAAACAGCCCCCGCCGGCCACGGGCGCATTCATCCAGGCAGGCCATCAATTGTTCGCAGAAGACCTGTGCCAGCGTCTCCAACTGGCCAGGCTCTGCTTCATCGCACGGGTCCATCTCTTCCCTCAATCAGATTGTTGAAAGGAGCAAACAATCCTTGCAACAAGCCTCATGGACGGCGCAGCAACTGTCAAGCGGCCTGTAGCGGCATCGCCGATGCGCTTTCTTCAAATGCTTCCACCGAAGCCACGGCCTTCTTTACATCAGCGTCCAGCAGTTTACGAAGTTCGATCGCTGGCACAGCGCGTCCAAAGAGCCAGCCCTGCACAAGGATGGAATCCTCCCCCTCGGCAAAGTAGCTGGCTTGCTCTTCGGTCTCGACGCCTTCGGCTATCACCCGCAGGTTGAGCGCTGAGGCCAAAGCCAAAATGTTTGGCAGGATGGCCATGGTTACCGCCTCGGTACCAATAGCCTGCGTGAAAGCCCTGTCGATCTTGATGGCGTCAACGGAGAGTTCATGCAGATAGGCCAGGCTTGAATACCCGGTGCCGAAGTCGTCGATATGAACGCTGTGCCCTCTCTTTCGCAGGCGGCAGATCGCCTCGATCGCTATTTCGCGTCTGACTGTTGAGCCTTCTGTAATCTCTATCGCCAAACTTTTTGCCGGTATAGCCTCTCGCTTGAGAGAACTCTCAAGCATGGGTAGAAACTCCGGGTCGCTCAGGTCGGCGGCTGCAACGTTGATGCTGAGCCGGAAATCGGGTCGGCTGCGCAGCGTCGCTCCAAGATCCCGCAGAGCGTGGCGAAGCACCAGTTTCGTAATCGCTCCCACGAAACCATTGTTCTCCGCAATCTTGATAAAAACGTCGGGGCCAACGGCAACCCCTTCCTCGTCAGTCCAGCGCGCCAGAGCCTCTGCTCCCACTATGCGCCGGCTCGCCAAGTGAATGATCGGCTGATAAAAGACCCGCAACTTGTCTTTCGAGATGGCCCGACGAAGTTGATGTTCGACGCTCTTGTTGCGGCGGTAAAGGAGAGAAATAACAACGGCTAAAAGGCCGGAACACAGTCCGCACAATGCAACGCCTCCGACGAACTGGGTTCGGTTGGCCTGCACCACCTCGGGTATCGATGTGAATGCCGTTACGCAATTAAAAAAGCGGATGGAGCATTGGGTGGCATACAGCTTGTCTCCCTCGCGGGCCGTGCCCTCTGTGGTCAGAATCGGCATGCTGGCTCCAGAGGGCTCGCCAAGCAGCCGGACAGCCTTCAGCGAAGGCGCGTCGGTTGCTGTCTCGGTGTAGTGCATGGGAAGCGGTTCCAGGTGCATGCGGGTGTAAGGAGTGAAGACGACAAACGAGTCGCCCAGTCTCATCGTAATCACCGTCAGATTCGCATTCTGATAGAGGGCCAGGTTCTTATAGATCTGCGTTCCGTCCTGCTGGGTGAGATCTGCCTCCGGCTGTATCTGTGGCTGCGCCAGCCGGCCCAACGCCGCCGAACACACCACTTTACCGTCGTGTATCCGTCCGGCATCCTTCAAGAAGTCCGACTCGAAGATCAGGTTGCGAAAATAGCCAATCTCCGCGGCTGAACAGGGCGGGAGTCCCGAGGCTTCTACGGCGGCCAGCGCGGTCCTAAGTTCGGCCGACGACGCCTCACCGTCTGCCATGATGCGGACGGCGTACTGTTCGAGCCGCATCTCCGCCACTCGCACCGTAAACGCGCGCACAACCAGATATCCTGCTATCGTGCCAACGGCCATCGCGATCGCCGCGACGATTAGGGTGTGTTGGATACGCTTTCTGAGAGTTAGCATCATAAAATAAGGACCGACAGTCTTTCTGAGCCGATTCATATCGGAGTGCAGGAATATGTTGAGTGCGTTTACTTGTTCATATCGGCCAAAAACTCGGGCTCGTTAGGGCATTGTGTGACGATTCAAAGAATTTTGTGTGTCACGTCAAACTTTCCGGTGCCACATCGAGCGGTTTAAACATCGCGTCGGCCGCTAAGTAGCCTGGAGGGGCTCGGTGGATCCGCCCAAAGAGAGCCCACCCTCGCAGACGGCCGTTTTCACCTGGTCAGCATCGAGCACGGTTCGAAATTCTCCCACTGGCACAGGACGACCGAAGAGCCAGCCCTGGGCGCGAATCGAGCTGTCAGCTTCTGCGAAATAGCTCGCCTGCTGTGCGGTCTCTATTCCTTCGACGATCACGTCAAGGTTTAGCACCGAGGCCATCGCCAGGATCTGCGGCAGAATACCAATTGTGACCGCTTGAGTGCCGATCGCTTGAGTAAACGATCGATCGATCTTGATGGTGTCGATGGAGAGGTCGTGCAGATAAGAGAGGCTTGAATAACCTGTTCCAAAGTCGTCGACGTGTACGCTGTGTCCCTGCTGCCTCAGGCGAAGCATGGCCTCTTTGGCCATCTGGTGCCGCGCAGTGGAACTCTCTGTGATTTCGATAGCAAGGTTCTTTGCATGAACCCCGGCGAGTTTGAGCGATTGATCCAGCATGGGCAAAAAAGCTGGGTCGCTCAGATCGGCGGCTGCCACGTTGATGCTGAGCCTGAATTCGGGATACTCCTTGATAATCTCAGCGAAATCGCGCAAGGCTTGGCGCACCACAAGCCGGGTAAGTTCTCCCACAAAGCCACGTTCCTCGGCGATGCGGACAAAGACATCCGGGGCCACCGCGAAGCCTTCCTCATCGTTCCAGCGTGCCAGAGCCTCAGCTCCCATGATGCGTCTGCTGGCCAGATCGACGATCGGCTGATAGACCAGGCGAATTTTGTCTCTGGCAATCGCCCGGCGGAGCTGGTGCTCGATGCTGCGATTGCGCCGATAGAGCAGTGAAGTGAAAAGGCCGCAGAGGGCGCCGATCAGGCCTCCAAACGCAGCGCCCAACGTAGTGTGGACGTGGTCATTCGCAAGCGCTTCGGCTATTGAAATGGTTGCCGAGGCACACTTGAAATAGTTCGAGGAGCAACGCGTGACGTAGAGGCTGTCTCCCAGGCGGGCCTGGCCGTTAGCTGTAAAGATCTTTGCGCTTGCCTGGGACAAATCGCTCCCGGCTCTTTCGTCTGGCGGAATCGAAGAGATGGTCGGGGTATAGATGATGCGCGAGGAGGTCGCTCCCTGGTTTTCCAGCAGGTGTGGAGAATACACGACGTAAGAGTCGCCTCGTTGAAGAAGGAGACCCTGCGAATTGCCTGACCGAAAGGGAGGCAGATCGCCAAAGACCAGGGTGCCATCCGGCTGGGATAGATCGGGCTTGACCTGCTCAAGGGGCAAATCCGAGTGGCCCATCGCCGCCGAGCAGGTAATAACTCCGTTGCGCATGCGGCCAGCATCTCTCAGGTACTCCGCCTGAAAGATGAGTTTGCGAAAATAGGCGATCTCCGCCTCCGAGCAGAACTGGTAGGGCGATGCGTTCAAGGTGGCCAGCATGGCGCGCGACTCGCTGCTGAACGCATTTCCCTGCTCGGCAATGTAAGTCGCATCCCGCAGCAGCTTGGCTTCAGCCACTCTCAGAGTCAGGGCGCGTCCAAACAGATAGCCGACGCCCGTGCCGAAGGCTGCGGTGATCGCTGTTGCCGCCAGGGTTATCAGTACGCGCTGCTTCAAAGTGTGCTTCATAGGGTGAATGAACGTGCGTTCTGGAGGTCTACCCCAGGAAGCAGTCTCTCTCTGCAACAATCAAGGTGCGTCTATTATCGGCTTAACTTAGAAAGACTTCAGGGCAAATCTAGAGAAAGTGCACCCAAAGTGCAATGCAGGGGATTCGGGGTGCGTTTTCGCTTATTGTTCGCGGGCAGGGGCAACGTCGATCTGGCCTTGGTAGGGCCGGCCCGCCCTTGACTCCGGAATATCTGGAACTTGAGTGCTCAAAGCGTGGCCATGGCGGCCTGCGCCTGTTTTTCGTCCTCGGCCAGTAAGTGGTGGAATCTCTCAGCCGGAACCGGATAGCCGAAGAGCCATCCTTGGGCAAGGACCGGCTTCGCCAGGGAGGAGAAAAACTCGGCTTGAGTGCCTGTCTCGATTCCCTCCACGATCACCTGGAGCTTGAGCGCGGCAGCCATGGCTAGGATTTGCGGCAAAATGGCCACATTGACCGCGTGGGTTCCGACGGATCGGGTGAAGGACTTGTCGATCTTGATCGCGTCGATGGCGAGATCCGGCAGATAGGAGAGGCTGGAATACCCCGTCCCGAAGTAGTCGATGTGCACGCTGTGTCCCATCTCGCGCAACTGGTGGATTGTTTCCATGGCCGCATCTTGCCGCGCGGTGGAGCTTTCGGTGATCTCGATTGCCAGGCTCTCCGCCTTAACCCCGGACAAAATTAGACCTTCCTGCAGCATCGGCAGAAATGCCGGATCGCTCAGATCCGCGGCGGCCACATTGATGCTGAGCCGAAAATCGGGATGGCTGCGCAGAGTATCTCCGAAATCGCGCAAGGCATGGCGCACCACCAGCCGGGTAAGAGCCCCCACAAAACCGCACACTTCAGCCAGCTTCACAAACACCTCGGGGCTGATTGCAAATCCCTCTTCGTCGGTCCAGCGCGCCAGCGCCTCTGCCCCCACTATCCGCTTGGTGGTCAGATCGACGATCGGCTGATAGACCAGCCGCAGTTGGTCTCTCGCAATTGCCCGGCGCAGTTGCTGCTCCAGGTTGCGGCTGCGCCGGTAGACAACAGAAAGGAGAAAGCCGAAGATTGCCCCGACCATCGCGCCCAGCAGCGTGCAAATCTTCACCGTGGCATTATCGGCTCGCAACGCCTCAGGAAGGTCCATGTGAGTCGTCATGCAACTTAACTTGTTCGGTGTACAGCGGGTGTAATAGAGAGTCTTGCCCCTGCGGGCCAGCCCTTCGGCGGCGAAAACCGCATCATCGGGCTCGGGCGTCGTACTGAATAGCCTGGCAGGTTTACTGCTTGACGAGGACCTCACCGTCATAATGAACGGCAATGGGTCCGTGTCCAGGCGCCTACCCACTCCAGAATTGATCACCACATACAAGTCCTTGAGTTGCAATCCGAAGGTGACCTGATCGCGAACCTGCAAGGGGCCGGTTATCCGGTAAACATTGGTTCCGCCGGGCATGGAATACAACGGCTTCATTGGTTCACGCTGCAAGTCCGCCTTGCCCAGCATCGCCGAGCAATCGATGATCCCATCGTGCATTCGGCCGCCATCCGCCAGGTAGTCGGTCTGAAAGAGGAGTTTGCGAAAGTATGCTACCTCCGCATCTGAGCAGTAAGGGTAAGGCGAAGAGCGCATCTTGTTCACCGTGGCGAAGCTCTCTTTGAGTGAGGCGTTCTGCTCGGCGATAAGGCGCTTGACGGCCTTTTGCAGCTCATGCGTGGCCTGCCTCAGCGCGAGACCGCCCCCGAGCAGAAACCCGGCGCCGGATCCAAAGGCTGTAGCCAGGATCGTGGTTGCCACGGTCACCCGAATGCGCTGCCTTGCTGTTTTCATTTCTTGACGGCCGACGTGCTTCATTCGCCTGGGAACGCACGCGAACCACACCCCGTTCAACAAGCGTACCTCTTCTATCGGAAATTGTGGGGGGAGACTTTAAGAGAATCTTATAAGCATTAGCCTCTTGCAACATCCGATTGAGACTGCCAAATGTGTCAGTCGTCCACCGGCTTCGCCGACCCTCGGTAGATGAAACCTGTTGGCGCATTTTCTCCTGGAGGGAGAATCGATAATAGCCCAGGGCAAGCGCAGCGCAGTCCTGGGTAAGATTCCAATAAAAGCCCGTCCCGTAGGGACGGTGCGAAATCCGCTTAAAACGCGAGTTCCAATGAAATCAACAATTTTGCCTCCAGCCTCGCCCTTCTTTCAAATTCAGAGACCATACAGAGTCGGTGCAAGTTATATCGAGCATCTCGGTGAATGGGTGATAGAACACGCATCCTCGCATACATCTGGCGCATCGAACTCCCGTCAGGCGATTTCCCACAAGATTTTAAACAACCCATGGAGGAACAATGGCAAGCAAGGCGAGTGCAGTTTGGACAGGTTCACTGAAAGAAGGCAAGGGCACCATCTCGACAATGACGGGTGTGCTGGAAAACGCGAAGTACTCTTTCGCCTCACGCTTTGAAGGCGCCGACTCGGGAACCACCCCTGAGGAGCTGATTGCGGCGGCCCATGCCAGTTGCTTCTCGATGGCGCTCGGCGCGCAGTTGGGCGGCGCCGGCCTGACACCGGAAAAGATCGAAACCCAGGCGGCTGTCTCGCTCGGCAAGGTCGGCGACGGCTTCGCAATTACCCGCATCGCGCTCACAACCACAGCCAAGGTTCCCGGCGCTTCCAAGGAAGTCTTCGACAAGGCCGCCGCCGATGCCAAGGCCGGCTGCCCCATCTCAAAGCTCTTCGCCAACAACACAGAAATTACCCTCGACGCAAAGCTGG
>CAYVMS010000149.1:0-8889 GCA_964452615.1 uncultured Occallatibacter sp. | reverse complement strand
GTGACGATGTCGCCGCCGGCAAAGACGCCGCGCTTGCTGGTGCGCATCGACTCTTCATCGGCCACAATGTAATTCCACTTGTTGGTGGCGAGATCGGGTGTGGTGCTCTGGATCATTGGATTGGCGGTGGTGCCGACGCCGATGATGGCCACATTTGCGGGCAGCACAAATTCGCTTCCCTTGATCACGACGGGCCTGCGGCGACCACTATCGTCGGGCTCGCTCAGCTCCATGCGGACACATTTCGCTCCAGTGAGCCAGCCCTTTTCATCGCCGAGGAACTCGACCGGGTTGGTCAACATCTGGAACTCGACGCCTTCTTCGCGGGCGTGCTTTACCTCTTCGGCGCGGGCAGGCATCTCGGCATCCGACCGGCGATAGACGAGAGTCGCAGTGCGCGCTCCGAGCCGCCGGGCCGTGCGCACTGCGTCCATTGCAGTGTTGCCGCCGCCAACGACGATCACGTCGCGGTCGCGGCAGTCGTAGACCGGCTGGTCGTACTCTTCGTGCTGATAGGCGCGCATCAGGTTTACGCGGGTCAGGAATTCATTCGCCGAGTAGACGCCGTTGAAGTGTTCGCCGGGAACGCCGAGAAAGACCGGCAGACCCGCTCCGGTGGCGACGAAGACCGCGTCGTATTTCTCGTCCTGCATGAGCTCGTCGATGGTGACACTCTTGCCGACCACTACGTTGGTTTCGAATTCGACGCCCATGCGGCGCAGGTTGTCTACCTCGCCCTTGACGATGGACTTGGGCAGGCGAAACTCGGGGATGCCATAGACGAGGACGCCGCCGAGCTCATGCAGAGCCTCGAAGACGCGGACGCGATGGCCCTTCTGAATGAGGTCTCCGGCGGCGCTCAAGCCGGCTGGACCGCTGCCAACGATGGCTACGCTTTTGCCCGTTGCGGGCGCATTGGCGGGCAGGCCGAGTTTGCCGCTCGTCCGTTCGTAATCGGCGACGAAGCGTTCGAGGTTACCAATGGCGACGGGTGCGCCTTTTTTGCCCAGGATGCAGCCGCCCTCGCATTGGTTCTCTTGCGGGCAGACGCGGCCGGTGATGGCGGGCAGTGCGTTGTCTTCGCGCAGCTTGGCTGCTGCGGCCAGATAATCGCCCGCATAGATGAGGTTCACAATCTGCTTGATCTGCACGCCCACCGGGCAATCGACGACGCAGCCGGGTTTGGCGCATTCAATGCAGCGCGATGCCTCGGTCAATGCGTCGGCAGCTACAAGGCCCTGGTTGACCTCTTCAAAGTTTCGGCTGCGCACCGTGGCATCGAGCTCCGGCATGTGCGTGCGCAAAATCTTCATCCGATCTTTCAGCGCGATGGTGTTTTTCTCAGACATAGTGAGTCTCCCCTGCCGCTAACTCCGCGCGAAGCTCGGCTACTTCCTCTTCCTTGTTCGCTTCGAAGCGCTTGAGAGACTCGCACTCCTTCGCGCGATACATGGTGTTGCGCTGCATCAGAACCTCAAAATTGACCTGCGAGGCATCGAACTCCGGCCCGTCCACGCAGGCAAACTGGCTCTTGCTGCCCAGCAGCACGCGGCAGCCGCCGCACATGCCGGTTCCGTCCACCATAATGGAGTTGAGGCTGACCATGGTCTTGATGCCGAGTGGCGCTGTTACTCGCGCGACGGCACGCATCATGGGCACAGGGCCAACAGCGAGTACAAAGTCGATCTTGCGTCCGGCGGCGAGCAACTCGTCGAGCTTCTTTGTGACCAAGCCTTGTTCGCCGTAGCTGCCGTCGTCGGTCATGATGTATGTTTCATTGCTGGCCTGGCGCACTTCGTCTTCAAAGACGACCATCTCGGTGTTCCGCGCGCCCTCGATGAAAACGACGTGATTGCCCGCGGCTTTGAGCGCGTTGGCCGTGGGTAGCGCCATGGCCGTACCCACGCTGCCAGCCATAATCACCGCCGTGCCGTAGTTTTCAATCTCGGATGGCTTGCCCAGTGGGCCGACGATGTCAAGAATGGAATCGCCCGCTTCAAGACAGTTCAGCAGCGAGGTAGTCTTGCCGATGGCCTGCACCGCGATGGTGACCGTGCCCGCCTCAGGGTCAGACGATTTGATGGTGAGCGGAATGCGCTCGCCCTTCTCATGCAGGCGCAGAATGACGAACTGACCCGGCCTCTGCTTGCGCGCGATGCGCGGCGCATCAATCACAAACTGCTTGATATTGAGGCCGACACTACGGGCCTCGATGATCTTGTACATAGTGGCGTCACTCCGATTTGGCCTGGGCTGGAGGTGATTTGCCTCCATGTTCGAGATGGGCAGACACGACGCGCGGACCGGCTGAGCACGCCGCACGCCAAGGCACTAACACCCTAGAGCCATCCTATTTGATTATTCGGCAATTGGGGCGGGTTGCCGTGTGATGCAAGTCACCAGGGCGGAGAAGGGCTGGTTTCAGATGAAGTAGTGAGGAAGAACCTGGCTTAGCCTTCCGATTGCGTTTGCTGCGCAGCCTCGGCTTCCATGGCGGGGAGGATGGCGCGCATCTGCTCGAATTCCGGGTGCCCGTGGAGCGGCTTCAGGCGCGGATCGGCGAGCATCTGGAAGAACCATGGGCATCGGATTTCGTTGGCCGTGCGAAGCTCCCCAAGTGCAGCATCCAGATGGCCGAGCACGACATGGACTGCCGGATTGAAGGAGTTGAGAAGAAAGCGCTCGCGGCTCAGCCATTGCAATCGTTCGAGGATTGCGCGGGCTTCATCCTTGCGGCCCGCGCAGGCCAACGCGTAGGCGTGGGCAGCTGTGGCAGGGTCAAAGTAGGGCAGACTCTGCGCAAGATCCTGGGCAAGCTGAATGGCACGTTCCGAATGCCCATTATAGGCGAGGATCAGCGCTCCATAGATTTTAGTGAATTCATGTTCGCCGAGGATATTGAGAGCGTTTATAATTTGCTCCACGCTTTCGGTGGCCTGTCCATCCAGGTGGAGTGCCCAGGCAAGGCGGCTTTGCAGCCAAGGCGAATATGGATCTATCTGGATGGCAGCGCGCAGCAGGGCGATTGCCTCTGGAAAGCGGTGGCGGCTGAGCGTGAACATCACGCGTTCGCGCGTGATCCACGGATCGTAGGGCAGATGCGAACTAGATGAAAAAGCCTCGATGGCTGCGGACAAGTTCCGATCAAAGTGAAATTTGATCCAGCCGAGCGCAGGAAGCAGGTTCTGAGCTCTATGGGTCAATTCTGGGATCGACTCTTCGACGCGATGGACATGGTCAGCTGAAACGGCAGGCGACATGAAACCAAAAATGGCCTGTGTGACGCACAAGTGAGCCAGATCCACCTTCGCGCGGGTCAGCGAAGGGTCAAGATCGACGGCGCGCAGCAGGTGTTGCAGTCCGTCTTGCATGTGATGGCGATGGAGCGACTGCCACTCATGGTGCCCGCGCAGAAATGTGTCGTAGGCTTCTCGCTGCTGCCCAAGGCTTTCACCGTCTGCCTCGTCGGCTGCTGCTGCAGAGATTTGCAGACCTGCATCCTGCTCCTGCGACGAAGACTTGTCGCTGGAGACCCCAGAAGCCAGACGATAGGCTAGCCGCTCGACCAACTCCGATTCCATCCCGGCGATTCCGCGCTGGTTTGCAAGCAAGTCTTCAACCCAGATCTGCACGCCATCCTCGACGCGGATCATCTCCGCACGCAGCCGGAATTGCGAAGAGAAGGCGCGAAGGGTTCCGGTGAGGACCAGGTCGGCTTTGAGGGTCAGGCCAATCTGCACGGCTGTGAACCCTTGGCGGACTAGTGTAAATACTGAATCCCTGGCAAGCACGGAAAGAGCCGGGAGGCGCAGATTCGACAGACGGGCCATGGTCTCTTCGGCAATTGCGTGCCCTAGATGTTCCGGGACGGAATACTCAGTGGCGAAAGGCACGATGGCCAACCGTGGAGTAGTTTCTACCGCCTTGCCGGCGTGGCGCAATACCTCAGCCGTAAAGCGATAGCCGCGCTTGTAAACAGTTTGGATACTGGAGTCCGGCTCAAGCCGCGCGCGCAGCGAAGACAAGCACTTGAGAACGCTGTCGGTCGTCACATGCACCTCGCCCCACAGCGCATGTTTCAATTGCTGAGGCGAGACAACCTGTCCGCTGCTGGCCAGAAGCAGACGCAGCGCCGCCAACTCCTTGGGAGGCAGGTGAACCACCGCATTGCCTCTCCAGAGCGTCCCATCGGCATCCAGCCGAAATCCGCCAAAAGAACAGGCCAACTCTTCACTCACGAGGCCAGAATTGGTCGTCGTGGATCCGGCATCAGGGGCGCTTTGTGAGACATGGAACGGCTCTGTTTTCGGATCCAACGCACTTCCTCGAATCCTGGGCGGCAGATTTGCCGGTCGCTTGCCCATCCGGGCAAAGAAGGGGCGACTGCCTAAAGTGGTCGCGGGAACCTGCGTGGGGCACAATCCAGTGGGAAAAATGAAAGCAGTGGTTCCAACGAATTCATGTGCTTCTATGAGCCCAGAGTTTTTTATGACTCCTTGATTATCCGCTTCTATGAGGGACACGGGAAGAGTTTGGATGAGCATTTCCTCATTCAAGAAGTAATCCGTGGGCAATTAAATGGTAACCACCAAACTATCTTCGACTATCGAACGTAACTGCTGTATCTCCATTGACGCTGGTCCGTCGCTGAGCATGAGGTGAGGATGAGGGGTTAATACGGAGACAGGACAGCGGACTTCAGGAAAACTTCAGAGATTCGTCAGGAAGCTTAAGACCTCCGGCTGGCACACTATTCAAATGGAGATTGCCATGAACAAGCCTGTTTCTTACGCGCATTGGTTTCTAGAGCCCTACAGCATCGGGATGAAGTTGCGATCACTCCGCACCCAGAAGCGGCTTACGCTTTCGCGTCTGGCGGCGGAAACCAAACTCTCGACGGCGCTGCTCTCCAAGCTTGAGACGGACCGCATGATTCCCACGCTGCCCACGCTGGCCACCATCAGCCGGGTCTACGGCGTAGGCATGAGCTACTTTTTCTCCGAGCCCGCCAAACACACGCTCTCGATTACACGTAAGGCCCATCTGCAGGGCAACAGCCGCGGGCTTGAGTCGGTCAAGGTCACCCCGCTGAACGCGCTGACGGATGGGGCCAAACTGGTGGCGCAGATGATGGAGTTTCCCGCCGGAGGGAGTTCCTGCGTTCGGGATGCCTGTCACGGAGCCAATGGTTTGGTATACGTTCTGGAAGGGAAGTTGCAGTTGGATACTGACGGGATGAGCGAGATCCTGGAAGCGGGCGATTGTGCCTATATGGAGAGCGACATGGCGCTTGCCTGGAGCGCGGCAGGCAAGCACCGCTGCCGGATTCTGGCGGTGATGCCTGCCTGCCCACTGTCAGAGGGTTGATCGTCTCTGCGCTATTTGGCGACTCTGGCGATCAACTGGAACGAGTCGAGAAACCGGGTGGCCGCACCGAATGGCTTGCTGAGAGGTGAGGCGGTCAGTGTCTGATAGAGCGTGGAGCCCACCAGGTAGATGCGGGCGGTGAAGTGCATCGTGTCATTGTCTGCCTCGAACTCTCTGCCGTGGTAGATCCCAAATGTGATCCGTTTCCCGCTGATTAGGTGACCGCTGACGTTAGAAATCGCTCCGTCCTGTGCGCCATCCAACACAGAGTCGGGGTCTCTGCCCGCGACCGCGCTGCCGTAGTCGCAAACCCCGACGAACATCGCCGCCTCGCCTTGCTCCGCAAGATACGCGCGCAACTCGAAAGTGCCCGCAGAGGTCGGAACATCTTTCTTCTGCATGGTGGGCTCGGAAGGAAAGGTGGCGCTGAATCCATCCGCCGGATAGCTATAGGCCTTCCACTCCGGGGTTGGGGCGCTGGATGCGGCAGGGGGCGGCGTGCTGGGCGCCTGAGAGGTGGGCGTGACAGGGGCAGGCGTAACGGTCGCCTGCGCGCCAAGCAAGGCGGAAAACCCGAGCGCCACGACAGCAATGGAAATGGTTCGCGTGAAACCTCTTTGCTTAATGCCGATCATCACTTGTCTCCTTGCATGCGCGAAGTAATCAAACTGCTGTTGGATCGAGCCTTGGCGCTATAGGCTCATAAAACGCACACCAAGCTCCGAGCCATCCATCCTTCTACAACTTCTCGGGGCAACCGATTATAGCCTGTTTCCGCGATAAGATGCGTGGAACTTTTCGGTCGGCCCGCGCCGACTAACGTGTCCGCGCTATCCATTTGAAAGAGTCGAGGAAGCGGTTCGTGTCAGTGTAGCTGCCGTCGACTGGGAATGTGACCAGCGTCTGGTAAATCGTCTGATCCACAAGATAGATGCGAGTGAATACGTGTACCGTATCGCTCGCAGTTTCGATTTCGACGCCCTTGTGCCCGTCCAGATCGATCTCCCGTTGGCTGAGCTTGCGGGCTTTTGGCGCGGCAAGCACACCTAGCTTTGTCCGATTCAGTAGAGTTTCCGGAGTGAGGCCGGTGGCCTCCGGCCCCTGATCGATCACAGCAGCACAGAGATAGGTGGTGGAGACTTGCGCGCAGTACGAATTCATCAGAATGGCGCCCGACTTAGCCTCTTTCTGGTTACGTTCCAGCGTGGGTTCGGAGGGAAAGGAGGCTCGAAAACCATCCGCTGGATACTTGTAGGTCTTCCACTTCCCCGCCTGCGCGTTGAGAGTGGCGGCGAGGCAGAGCAGGGCCACACAGACGGCGTTCCGGCGAGGCGAAATCCAGTGCATTGTCAAGCGCGTGGTATGCATCGCTGCAATTCTCCTTGTTCCGCGGCGGCGACAGACTTTCATCCTGCCGTCGGGGACGCGTTGGAACGGCAAAGACAAAGTCTAGCACCGCGATGGCTATCGGGAGCGCTTCCCCGAATGGTGTTCTATATAATCTGAGGGTAACGCCGGGGCTGCCTGTGCCCGGCCATCCAGCCAAAGCGTGAGGTCGACCATGGAGCAGACGACGGATTCGCCTGCGGAGCACGGTGGGAAAGCGGCAAAAGGCGCTCTGGAGATTGGTTTTGTCTGGAAGCCCCAGCCATTAAAGCTCGCGGAGGATTCGCCTCTTGCCGCTGCCAGTTCTCCTGAGGCCGAGGCCTTCCGGCAGGAGATCATTCGCGCCGGCCACAAGCTCTGGCAGCGGCAGTACGTTGACGGCAACGGAGGCAATATCAGCGTTCGCCTGGGCTCGCAGTATGTGCTCTGCACCCCCACTATGGTCAGCAAAGAGGATCTTGTGCCCGCCGACATCTGCCTCTCTGACCTGAACGGCAATATCCTTGCTGGGGATCGGTCGCGCACCAGCGAACTGTTGTTGCATCTGGAGATTTATAAGGCCAACCCACGTGCCAGCGCTGTAGTGCATTGCCACCCGCCTTACGCCACAGCCTTTGCCGTGGCTGGCGCGACGCCGCCCAACGGGCTGATTACCGAGTACGAGATCTTCATCGGTCCGGCAGCGGTCGCGCCTTATGAGACGCCCGGTACTCAGGCCTTTGCCGAGACGGTGCTGCCCTTTGTTGAGGAGCACAACACCATTCTGTTGACCAACCACGGCATCGTTTGCTGGGCGGATACGGTGACTCATGCTGAATGGCTGACGGAAATCTTCGAGACATGCTGCAAGACTTATTTACTTGCGAAGCAGATAGGGCAGCCGCTCAAGGTTATTCCGGAGGAGAAGATTTCGGAGATCCTGGCGCTCAAGCGGCGAATGGGTTTGCCCGATGCACGTCTCTCGCGCGCTCCTCAGGTGGCCTCTTCGGAGCAGGGAGAGTGTGCGGCTGAGTTGGAGCGCATGGTCGAGCAAGTCGTGGCGCGGCTTGAAGAGCGGGCGTGAACTAATTGCGGCAGTTGTGTTCTCTTCGAGTTCGAGTTGTCGAAGAGCGGAAAGGCCCAGGGCTAAAGCCCTGTAATCCCGCTCTGATTCAGTGGGCTAAAGCCCACTGCTCCCTCCGGAACCCCGATTTAAGGTTGTTGTGCGTTTTAAAGAGCCCGCCCCAGAGCCAGCGTGTTTTCCACCAGCGCATCGATCTCGGCGCGGCTGGTGCGATGATTCACGATTGCGGCGCGAATCGCCAAGCGGCCTCTGATGGTGGTAGTTGATGGAGCGACAATCCCCGACTCCTGCAGCCGAATCACAATCTCGTCGTTGACCCGATTCGAGCGCTCGGAGTCTTCTGCGCCGTCCTTGTTTGACGTTTCCGTCCGATAGCGGAAGCACACGATATTCAACTCGACTGGAGCCATCAGCTCCAACTCCGGTGTTTCAGCAATGCGGCCTTGAAGATAGCGAGCCAGCGCGCAACTGCGCGAGATCGACGCACCCAGCGCCTCAACGCCATAGACCTTCAGGGTGAACCAGACCTTCAGCGCGCGAAATCCGCGCGAGAGATCCGGTCCGAAGTCGCAAGGCCAGGGCGAGCCCGCAGCCAGACCGCGCTCGGCACGTTGCAGATATGCCGCCGGGGCGACGAATGCAGCTTTGTGCGCAGCCAAGTCGCGCACCAGAATGAAGCCGGCATCGTAGGGTGCCTGTCCCCACTTATGAAAGTCAAAGGCCACGGAGTCGGCGCGTTCCATCCCGTTCACCTTGGGCGCGAGATCGGGGGCGAGCTTTGCCAGAGCGCCAAAGGCTCCGTCGACGTGGAACCAGAGCTTTTCGCGCTGGCATAAGTCGGCCAGTCCGCTGAGGTCGTCGATAGCTCCTGCATTCACGGTTCCCGCTGTTCCCACGACGAGAAACGGTGTCATGCCGGCTTCGCGATCTCTCCGGATGGCTGCGGCAAGTGCAGCAAGGTCGATATGGCAGCCGCCATCGGTCGGAACGAGGCGCAGAGCATCGCTGCCGAGGCCGGCGATGTCCATGGCCTTGGGTACGCAACTGTGAACGGACGTGGAGGTGTACGCGGT
>CAYVMS010000148.1:0-8951 GCA_964452615.1 uncultured Occallatibacter sp. | reverse complement strand
AACAACATTCATCCCACCACCAGCGACGAGTTGCGCATGAACAGCTTCGACGAAAGCTGGAGCAAGGCCCTGGGCGTGAAAACCAACCTGACCGTGGAGTCGCGCCAGTCGCTGACCGAAACCGGAATGGTTCCCTCTGCTCTCGAAGGCCAGCCGACCGATCAGACCGGCGCGCAGGATCTGCGGGACATCTCCGGCAGCATTAACGTGAGCCGCCAGATCGGCGCCGTGTCAATGACCGCCGGAGGAACGCGGGACTGGAGCCGCAACAACCTGACTCCCAGCGCGGACACGATTACTTCTTCGGTCAACGCCGGCGTGAACCTGGCCACTAAGGGGTTCTTCCAATTGAATGCGCAGGTGAATGCAAATTGGGTTGCCGCGGATGGACAGACAGTGGGAACAACAAGCAACTATACCCTTTATGTTCAGCCGGCCTTTTCCTGGAAGAAGCCCACGCTGCAGATCTCTCCGCTGGCTACGGTGACCAAAGGCCAAACGAAACTGGCCAATGGCACACTCAGCAGCGATACTCTGACCGGGCAATACGGTGGGAGAGTTTCCTGGACTCTCCCCGGCCCGTTGAAATTCAGCACCTTCTCAGCGCAGGGAAGTTACAACCAGAATCACAATGCCGTTGCGAGCCTCGATCAAAACACCACGCAGTTGCTGATACTGTGGACCGCAACCTGGGGACATAAGCACACGTTCTGAGGAAACCGCGATGAGACAGCGTGCTTCCAAGTGGAATTTCCGGGCGCAAAGCGCATTTCTTGCTCTTTTGCTGGCGATGCTTTTTTGCAGCAAAAGCGAGGCCCAGTTGGCTCCGCCAACTTTCATTGCATTCAGCCCTACGCAGGCATCCGCAGGTTCTACCGTTACGCTTACATTCACTGGAGCAAACTTTGTTCCGCGGTCTTTGAATCTGATGTTTTCTCCCGCGCAGGGAATTACTGTGAGCAGCGTGCGAGCGGTTTCTTCCATGCAGATTACCGCGCAGGTGCAAGTTGCCGCCAGCGCTCAGCCGGGCAGCCGCCAGGTCATTCTTTTGGATGCAGACCATAACTTGCATGTCTCCACACTCTTCACGATCACCGCTGGAGCGCAGAACAATTGTCCGCCTGGAATGGCCGCCACCGCTTGCGGTTCTATGCCATCGGCGACGCCGGTTCTGCGAGAATTCACACCGGTGCTAGGTGCGCAAGGTACGACTGTGGCGATCACGTTTACTGGCGCGAACTTCACCGCGCCTGCCTCAGTGCAGTTCACGCCCAACAGCGGCATTACGGTGCTGTCCGCCACTATTACGAGCGCCAATCAGATTCAGGCGCAGGTTGTCATTGCTCCCAATGCCGCTTTGAGCGCGCGTGGCGTTGTTCTGGTTGTTGGCAATAAGCAAAGGTTGACGGCAACGAACACTTTTACAGTTGTCTCCAGCGCGAGTTCCACTCATGCTCCGCCTATGCAGATTTTGCGCGTCATCCCCAATCAGATTGCGCCGGGTAGTCAGAATGTGGATCTTACGCTGGAAGGCACCAATTTTGTTCCCGGCACTCAGGTAACGTTTACTGTGGGAGCCGGAGTTCCCGCCGCGATTTTTGCAAACGGCCCCGCTCGTTACGTCAACAGCACTGAGATGCATGTGTCTGTGAACGCGCTGCTGTCGGCACTTCCCGGTGGCCGCGACATCAATCTACAACCGCCCGGCAGCCAGACCCGGCTGCTTGTTCTGAACAATCAGACCGGCCAGCAACCAGTAATTGGCAAGGGCATGTTGGCCGTTCTGGCGCAGAAGCAATCCGGTCTTCCGACGGTGCTGAAGATTCCGCCTATTTCGATTCAGAAATTTACCCAAGGCGTGATCCATCTGGATGCACCGCTCGGTCCCGGCACACAAAGCGACCAATACGTAACTTACACTGTTCCTTTGCTGGACGATAACTCGGTCTTCAAATGGCATGAGCAGAATCCAGGCCTGGCCGACTACTACGAGTTGCGCGTTTATGCCAAAGATGGCAAGACCCTGCTGGCAACGCAGAAGATTACAGGAGTAAAAACCGTTGCCCTGGGTGCACCGGGCGGCTTCATCAATGTGGTTCCAACCTACTATCGCCCCGACCCGGCGTTTCTGAAAACGGTACTCGAGCCGACGCGGCGGATGGTCTTCGGCGTTGCGCAATCGGGAGGATTCGGCAAGCAAACGACTGTGCAGCAGAGTCCGCCTTCCGGCGGCAATGCCAATCCAATTGCGTCTCCCGACCAGTTGAACGGCCAACTCAGCCAGGGCGATCTGCAATGGGAGGTGGCAGGATTTCACACCTATAACAAGAATGGAGTGACGACGCAGCCGCAGGCAAAGCAGACCGGCGGCACGGTTCCGATGCAAAATCAGAACGCATCGCAAAACGTGGTCAATGCGCAGAACGCCGGCGGCACTATCGATGTGCAAGTGGAGCTATCTGATCGGTGGCCGCTGAAGGCTCCGCTTCCACCCACCGGGTTGGCGTGCAGCGGCACCGGTGTAACCACCGGGAACCTGGTGGCTCAGAACCTTTCAAAAAACAGTAGCGGTTCAAGCACCGATCCCAATAACTATGTGGGCGATAACTGGTCGTTGACTGGCACAATCGATCTCTCCCGTTCTCCCTATCAGGCCGATTACACCCCACAGACCGCAGTTCCGCCAGGATCGAACTGCGGCAATGAATGTCTCGTCAAAGACGTTACACAGGTGCAATTCAATAACGTCTTTGTGGACTGGGGCGATGGAACGGTTGTGCCGCTGACAGCGCCGCCAGTCTCCTCAACGCTGACCAACTGGGATCCAAGCCAGCAGCTTGCACTACCAACGAATTCTACCGGCCCCATGCATCATGCTTACCAGACCACTGGCGGTTTCACGATCCGTGTCTATCAGCTCTCTAACGAGGACTTGCAGCATACAAGCGTCGGTTCAGTCTCATCGAGTGTGGATGGTCCGACGACGCCATTCATGCAGGCTGCTTTGCTCGCGAAGATGACCTCGCAGGGAGCGGTGAGCCACAGTGGTCTCACGATGGCTGGAGTTCAATCCAGCTTCCAGCAGATTCTCTCGCAGGGCAGCGGCGGTTCTCCCGCGTCGCAGGCGGCCAGCGATGCCTACATGCTTGAGTGCCAGCCGGTCAATATCACCGTTGTAGAAGATCTGGCCGCAGACGGGCCGCTTCATCTGAAGGGAATCGCCGATCCGGACTTTGGCGCGTATGACATCTCACAAATAAAGACTCCAGTTCTGGATCATTTCCTCGATAGGAATACCTCCGGAAAACAGAATTCGCCGAAGGAGCCACATCCTTCCCTTGAACAAACTAACTCTCCACCGGACGTAAAGAAGTCGCCGGAGCTTGAGCATCGCGGTTTGGGTTCCATGCCGGCAGCGCAGACTCCGGTGGCGATATGCAGCACGTGCGACGATGGCATCGACGCCACCACTTCGCTCCAGTACTACGGAACCGGACCGGTGCGTGTGACCTGGACGGTCGATGGGGTCCAGTCGCAGCAGACGTTTTCGCTGCCTCCTTCCACGCGCCGCATGAACCTGACACGGCAAGGATTTACAACCATACAATTCGGTGGAATGGTGATTCCGATTCCGATTCCCGAGCCACCGATCATTGTCTCTACAAGCAAGCCGATCGATTCACCGGGATTGCAGGTTCAACCGTTGGGCAATCACAGCGTAACCGTTGAGGCCGATGTGTTGCCTCAGCCGACCATGCCCAATCTATCGAATGCCGTAGGCAAGGCGTTAGGTTCGCTGATACCGATGGGGTTGACGCCTTCCACCGGCGCATCTGGAAGTAGTGGCAATAGCGACAAAATGTCCACTGGACCCAATGTTGCCGAGGCGCAATCTCTGCTGCAGACGCTAACCCCGCCAGCGGGAAGCAACCTGCCGCCGCTGAAGGTTGGCCTTCTCTCGTCTTCGAACCAAAGCGTCTCCGGGCTTGGCGCGGTGCAATATGTCAACGGTCCGCTGCAACAAGCGATCAGCCAATTGGCCGGCTCGGTCCCAGATCAGCATGTTGCCTCGAACGCAAAACTCTATGAAGTCATTGCCTCCGATCCAAAGAAACCCTGCAAATTTCTCTTTCCTGCCAATAACGGCGAGGAATTCGAAGTTACCGGCTTGCAGAATCATGTTACCAAGCAAGGTACAACTTATAGCGGTACGGGCAATCTGATCATTCATCTTGCCAACTCCGGCAGTGAAGGCTACGACGAGTATCCGCCCATCCCCGTGAAGATCGATAACTGGATCGTGCCCGACGGACTGCATGTGCAAACAGGCAGCATCGATGTTTCTCCCAATCTGACGCTGGCTGCAAGCGTTCCGGGATTGCAGGGGAGTATTCAGCAGATCGAAGCTAAAAAGGCGGGTGGAGAACTCGACGCTACGCTCAATGTCTTTTTGAGCGATGACACGCTACGCTTGCCGGGCGAACTGCCTGTTTCATGGAACGGAGTTACGGCTGAACTTCATGCGAACGGCGACTGGATCAAGGACGGCCTAACCCTTCCTTCCACCCTGATCGGCTGGAGCGCATTCACCATGCAATCGAGCGCAACACGGTTGGACCTGAGCCATCATGCCGGTGATGAGGCGAGTCCGTCTTACTGCGGGCCATTGAGCGGTAATGACTGGGTCGGGGTACGATTCCCGAGCCTGGCGATCACTCCCTATACGATGAATCTGGTTTCGACCGCCTCTTTGCAACCTACTGTTACCGATTGGGGCGTGATTGGCAGCGGACTCTGCGGCAGTCTCGCAACGGGTTCCTTCACAGCCAGCCTCGGAGCAGGAACCGTCAGTTTCGCCTCCATCAATGCGACCGCGTTTAACGGAACCTTCAATGCGCAGTATAACGGGATGGACGTCTATGTCCCCTGGCTCGACACGCACCTCAAGGGCAATGCCACATTGCAATCCGGAGGAGGCAAGCAGGCCAGCATCAGCTTTCCGCTGAATAGCTCGCCAGTTACAAAGAGCTACGGTAACTTCGGTTTCACAGCCAGTAATCTCACGTTCATGCAACAGCAGAACATCGGCTGGGTGGTGCAGGCCAATACTCATTTCATCTTCTCAGCCGAGAACAAGTCCTTTGCCGCATTCGATCAGGTCTTCAACTTCGGAATGGATGGCCGCGGTTACTTTGCCCAGGGCGCTCCAACGAAGGATGTGTCTCTTGGCGGCAGCTCCTACTTAGGCCAGACGCCGGTCGATCTTGCCTCGGTCCATTTGACGGCACCTTCCTCAGGCTCGCAGGTTCTGGCAGCCTTGTTCGATACAAGCGTTCACTTATCCGAAGTCATGTCGGCGGCAACGGCCCAGGTGAACTATTCGATCGAAAAGAACGGAACGAACTATACAACAACAGGCCCATCGTTCGCGCCCTTTACCATCGACGTTCCGTATCCGTCCGGTCAGCCCAGCGCTGACGCTAAAATTCATCCCGTTTACTCCGGCGCTAGCGGATCAGGCGGGTCGAGCGGAACTGAAATCTCCGGTTCGGTCGATCTCTCCGAGTTAGGTGGACCGCCGATTACCGGCGAGTTTCGTCTGGGCTATCAAGGCGGACACGATTACTGGCTGACGCGTGTAAGTTATGCGTTGGGTCCGACTGGCTTGCCCTTGATTTCCGTTCCAGTTCCTTTGATGAATCTTTATCGCGTACAGGGCGGTATAGGTCATAACTTTCCCATCAGCGCCTTCGAAGACACCGGATCTCTGAAGGCAGAGCAGCCGGTCATGGACAGTTCATTTCTCTTCATGGCGGGCATTCGCGTGGGAATGCCGGACCAGTTCACTTATACCCTCGACGGCGATTTGGTGATCAAAGCGGGCGGGCAGGACTCGGGCGCACGCATGGACTTTCATGCGTGGTTGTTGAAGATGGCGGATAGCGGCAGCGGCGATTTCCAAGGATATTTGCAGTATGCGGGCGGGAACTTCGATGCGCGCCTTTGGGGACATTTGAATCTCATGAGCGGCATTGCCTCAGTGGATATGGGCAATAGCGCCAGCAATGCCGCGGTTGATCTGCATTTCGGTCCCAGTGCTCCGTGGCATATCGATGCCGGCAAGCAGCAAGGTCCACGCATCAGCGGTCATCTCCTCGACGCAAGCGCGAATATGTATGTCATGCTCTCTGACGCAGGCTTGGCAATCGGTGGCGGAGAGAGTATCAATCTCGATATAGGCGACGACTCGGTGGCGTCGGCATATGTACGCGGCGATATAGATCTGGGCCTGGCAGTGACACCGCAACCGCATATCTCCGGCGACCTTGCAGCAAGCGTCTCGGCGGGTGTCTGCGTGGATAATGTCTGCGTTTCTGCCGGTGTTACCGCACAGATCCACGCCGAGGCTTTGCCTTTGGAAATGAATGCCAGCGCAAGCATCGGTCTGCCCTGGCCGTTGGGTTCGGTTTCTTTCTCGGTACACATGTAACATCTGGATGGCAAAGAGATGATAAATCGTAAAAGAATATCGTTGCTGCTGTTGACTGCGCTTCTACTGCTTGCGGCTCGGAACAGTACTGCCCAAGAGGCCCCCGGCGCCATCTTTGCTGCCTCCGATGGCAAAGGGCAGATATCTCTTTTGTGGTTTCCTCCGCCTTCTCAGTGGCCTGCCGGCGGCTGGAAGCTCTCCGATTCCAGCGGGCAGGTACTCGCGCCCCGAATCGCCATCGCCGATCCAACGGCTTTGCAATCGCTTTCAGTAGAGGATGCGGATGCCATCCGCCGCTTGCCCGATGTGTTGGCAAAGCCGAGCGCTACACCGCAACGTAAGCAGTTGTTCAATATCATAGGACTGCGCGCCCTGACCGATCCGGCCTATGCTCGTGCGTTGGGGATCTACTGGACGCTGGACAAGGTTGCTCCCGGCAGCCACAGCTACAAAGTCGAAGGACTTAATTCAGCCGGAATGCCGACGGGGCTGCAACTTACGAGTCCGGCAGTCGATGGAAATACCGCGACTCCATTGCCGCCTGCGCCCGACGGAGTTCAGGTCAAATCGGATGAACGCGGGGTCGCGCTTTTCTGGTCGCCGCCAGCGGAAAACCGGCAACTTCCGGCAATTGCCTATGCCGTCGAGCGCGATGGCGGAGGCCAGACGAATGCGGCGGTCACTGCCAAACCCATCATTCCCGGGGTGCGATGGGATGCGAAGATTCCTCTGCTGCTCGACCGCAACGCTCTACCAAATGAGATGCTGACCTACAGAGTCTTCAGCGTAGACGCCTTTGGCCGCCGCAGCGCTCCCACGTCGATTCGAATCTTCTTCCCGGATTTTCATGCGCTGGAACCGCCGCAGCCAGTGACGGCAAGCGCAGATGTGGGAAAGATCGTTGTGAGCTGGCCCGCGGAGCAAAAGCCTAACCTCGCCGGGTATCTGGTGGAGCGCGCATTTCTCTACGATGGTCCCTATGAGGCTCTTTTCACACAGGCTCTGGCCCCGACGACTGCGCAATACGAAGATGACACGGTTCAAGGCGGCACAACTTACTACTATCGCGTCCGCGCCGTAAACTCGCGCGGAGACCTGGGAGAGCCTTCGAGTGCAAGCGTTGCGCAGGCAAGAAATCCAGGAGGCCCTCCGAAGGTGGAGGGACTCACAGCTGATGCGGGTCAAACCCGCGTCCGCCTTACGTGGAAGCCAGTCGCTTTTCCCATAGCCGGTTATTTTGTCGAGCGTCGCGTGATCACCGGAGCCGCCAACACCCAGAGGTGGGTTCGGCAGAATGCGCGTGTGACGCCGGAACCCCTCTACGACGATCTGCTTGGCCTCGCCTCTGATGTGACAATGGAATATCGCGTTGTTGCCGTTGCCTTCGATAACGCCGAGGGACCGGCCGGCAACTCGGTGCAAGTGGTGGTTACGGATCGCTCAATACCAGAGCCGCCTTCGATCACTGCATCGAGCGGCGCGGACGGCAAATCGCGGCTCGACTTCCTTCCTTCCTCGCCAACCGAAAGGTCCGCTCAGTTTTTGGTGTTGCGCTCAGGACGCGAGGGGGATATTGGCGTAGTGATCGGCGATCCGCTCCCTGGAGATGCGCGCCAGTTTACAGACCAGTATGTGAGTCCCGGCGAACGATACTGGTACCGACTTGTGGCGGTGGGGAAGAACGGCAATCGCAGCGATCCCACGCGGCCAATTGCCATCCGTGTCGGTTCTCCGCAGATGGCCGCGCCACCGGCGCCCACGGTGAAATACGCAGCCGATCCGTATCCGCACTTTGTTCTGCAATTCCAGATGCCGTCCGCTGGACTAAGCCTGATCGTCGAGCGCCAAGAGAAGCCGGACAGCGGATGGATCCGCATCGCTGGCCCAATGGTGACCGATAACGCCATGGATAACAAGGTGCCTTCTTCGGGCGAGGTTGGATATCGCATTGCGTATGTCTCTCCCGATGGAAAGGTCGGCTCCTCAAGCCCAGTTGTAAAGATCGCTGCCCCAATCAAATAGCCGGAGCCCGCTCCTGACCAAACCATGTTTTCTCCAATTTGCTGCCCAGGTGCAACCAATTTTTTCTTCCAAGCGCAATAGTGCGCATTGAATCTTCGGCCCAGTTGGTCGACAACTCAATCACCGGATGCTCGATGAAGCGTGTCAGCTTCTCCCAACACGTTAGTGTGTAGGAGATCGCGTTACGTTTGACACTGGAAACGCCACTGCGTTTTGCCGCGAGTCGTGATGCGGCCCCGTATCTGGGTCATGTGACTCGTGACTTATTGGCTTCCCGAGGGCAGGAGAGAAGAGCTTTCATTTAGCAAGAGTGAGAAAGAGAATCCAGGGAAACTCTGAACAAGTCACTCTTGTAATCAGAGATTCCCTCAGGGGCTAAAGCCCAGCACCTGTATTGTTGCGTTTGCGGCACGGCTGAAGTCGTGCCCTGACACTTGTG
>CAYVMS010000147.1:0-8955 GCA_964452615.1 uncultured Occallatibacter sp. | reverse complement strand
TCTCGACCATGGAAGCGCCCAGAGTTCTGGCCAAGGGCCGCAACCTGCTGGCCGAGGAGATCAAGGCCGAGGCGCGCTGGGCTGGGGTGCCGATCATCGAAAACCCGCCGCTGGCGCGTTCGCTTTACCGCTCTGTCGAGGTCGGCCAAGCCATCCCAGCCGACCTTTATGCCGCCGTTGCCGCCATCCTGGCCTATCTCTACCGTCAGCGCGTGGAGACCGAACTGCGCGAGCGCCGCGCACGCGAAGCCGCCGCACGGGCTGCCGCTTCATCCGGAACCGGTGCCAATTCCGGGCGCCCACCCTTTGCTGGAGGTTCCCAATGAGCACGACTGCACTGGCCGCCGGCGCACTGCCTGCAAGGCCGATCCTTGAGCGGATGCGCGAGTATGTACTGCCGCTAGTGGCTATCAGCGTGATTTTCGTCATGCTGGTGCCGCTGCCGGCCTTTGCCCTGGATTTTCTGCTTTCGATGTCGATGGCCGCCTCGATCGTTGTCTTTCTCTCTTCGGTGCAGATTCGCCGGGCCGTGGAGTTGAGCGTCTTTCCGACTCTGTTGTTGTTGCTGACCCTCTTCCGGCTTGCTTTGAATATCGCCTCCAGCCGCCGGATTCTGCTGCATGGTTCGGAAGGAACGGCTGCGGCTGGACAGGTGATCGAGGCCTTCGGGCAGTTCGTTGTCGGCGGCAACTACGTGGTCGGCTTTGTGCTTTTTCTGGCGCTGATTGCGATCCAGTTCTTAGTGGTCTCGCATGGTGCGGTACGCACCGCCGAGGTCACCGCCCGATTCACTCTCGACGCCTTGCCGGGCAAGCAGATGGCTATCGACGCGGATATGAATGCCGGACTGATTGACGAGGCCGAGGCCCGGCGGCGGCGTCAGGCGATAGCCCGCGAGGCCGAGTTCTATGGGGCGATGGATGGAGCTGCGCGTTTCAACCAGCGTGATTCGCTGGCGACGATTCTGATTACCGGTATCAACATCATCGCCGGTCTCTTGATTGGCACGCTCCAACAAGGGATCGAGCTGGGCGAGGCCGCGCGGACTTATACCGTTTTGACGGTAGGCGACGGGCTGGTGACGCTGATCCCCTCGCTGCTGGTTTCGGTGGCCGGGGGCATTACGCTGACCCGCGCTAACTCGGCGGGTTTGCTGGGCGGTGAGATTCGCCAGCAACTATTGGCCAAGCCGGTGACACTCTACCTGGCGGCCCTGGTCTCCGGGGCAATGTGCCTGATTCCGGCACTGCCGAAGATTCCATTTCTGGCGGTGGCCGTGGGGCTATACCTGGTCGGACGGCGCGTCTCGGCGAGCCCTCCGCCGGCCCCGCCAGCCGAACTGGCGGTGAGCGAAAAAAAGAAGGCCGGCGAAGCCGTCAGCTCGGACCTTGCTCAACTACTGCGCCTTGAAGAACTGACCCTGGAGATTGGCTTTCAGTTGATTCCGTTGGTCGATGACAAGCAGGGAGGCCAGTTGCTGAGCCGTGTTCGCGCGCTGCGCCGCCATCTCTCGGCGGAGATGGGTTTTCTGGTGCCACCGGTGCATATCTCCGACAACCTGCGCCTGAAGCCGCGTGAGTACCTGTTCAGCCTGCGCGGGATGGAGATAGGGCGATGGCAGACCGAAGGCGGGCAACTGCTGGCCGTCTCGGGCGACCCGAACCGGCGTCCCTTGGCAGGGAGAGAGGCCCGCGAGCCAGCCTTCGGAGTTCCTGCGATCTGGATCGCGCCGGCCCTGGAAGATCAGGCCATCGCCGCCGGCTACTCGGTGGTCGATGCGGTGACAGTCATTACGACGCATCTTGGAGAGCTGATTCGAAGACATGGGTATGAGTTGCTGGGCCGCGCGGAGACCAAGCGCCTCGTGGACGCTCTGAACGAGAGCCATCCGAAGTTGATGGAAGAGTTGGTGCCAAAACTGCTGACCCTGGGCGAGGTAGGCCGTGTGCTTGAGCAGTTGCTGCGCGAGCGGGTCTCGATCCGCGACCTGGGAACGATTCTCGAAGCGCTGCTCGAAACCGCGCCGCTCAACAAGGGCCTTGTTGCCTTGGTCGAGGCAGCGCGGCAGGCGCTGGGACGAAGGCTGATTCAACCGCTGCTCGATGGAGAAGGCCAACTGCCGGTTCTGTTGCTCGATGGGGCGCTTGAAGAAGAGATTCTGGCGACTCTTTCTCCAGAAACTGGCCAGAGAATGCTCTCCTCGGGCGGAGCATCAGGAACGCCAGTTCTGCGCCGCCTCACCGATTCTTTGAGGCGGCTTATCCCTGCCGCCTCCGCTGCGGCACTTCCCGTGCTCTTAGCTCCTAGTCCTGCCCGCTATCACATCAAGCGCTGGCTGGAGCCAGTCTTGCCCCGGCTGGCCGTGGTGGCCGCCGCCGAGATCCCTCCGGAGATTCGTCTGCGCCCGGTGGCAACGGTGCGGTAAAGACAAGGGGACAGGGATCAGGGAACAGGGATCGGTTTAAGTCTTGCTGAAGCTGAAAGGGACAGCCATGGGAATGGAAGCGGCGAATGCAACCGAGAGTCAACGAGCAGCGCGCCGCACCGTACAGCCGGACGGCTACCCGCCGGGAGGCTCTCAGCTTCCGGTGTTGACGGGCGAGCAGGAGCGGGTCTTGCTCGAGCACCTGCCAATTGTGCGTTTTCTGGCCCGCCGCATTCACGAGCGTCTGCCCCAGCATGTCGAGATCGAAGATCTGGTTTCGGCTGGAGTCGTGGGGCTGATGGATGCCTTCTCAAAATTTGATCCCGCTAAGAAGGTTCAGTTCCGCAGCTATGCGCAGTTTCGCATTCGGGGCGCAATACTCGACAGTCTGCGCACGTTGGACTGGAGCCCGCGAGAGCTGCGCAGGAAGGGCCGCGCGGTCGAAGAGTCGATCCGTGTGCTGACGGCGCGGCTCGGCCATGCGCCGAATGAGGCTGAGGTGGCCGCCGAGATGGCGCTGACCCTGGATGAGTACCAACAGTTGTTGGGCGATTTGAAGGGTCTGGAGATCGGCACCCTGCACATGGAGCGGAACGAAGACTCGGGCGAGGAGGAGCTGGCTTATGTGCCGGGGCGGCCGGATGAGGATCCGCTTTTCCGCTGCCTGCGGGGCGAACTTGAGGAGCGGCTGGCCGATGCGATTCAGAACCTGCCGGATCGTGAGCGGCTTGTGATGAGCCTCTACTACTACGAGGAGATGACTATGCGTGAGATCGGATTGGCGCTAGGGGTTGTGGAGTCGCGGGTCTCGCAGGTGCACGCCTCGGCGGTGGTGCATCTGAGGGTCGCGCTCAAGGATCTGACGGCACGCGGGGCCTTTGACCGGCTGCGGGCACGCAGGCCGTTGGAAGGGATGCGCCGCTGACCAAAGGTAGCAAGCGGCGGGCCTGCAAGGTCATACAAGAACAGTTTCAGGAAGAGAGCCGGAGATGGAAAAGACACTCAAACAGGACGAGATCGACGCGCTCTTTCAGGCCGCGCGCAGTTCGGCGCCGGAGTCTCAAAAGGCCGGAGCGCGAACTCGGGTGGTGCCCTATAACTTTTCTTTGGCGGGCCAGATCTCAAACGATCAGTTGCGCGCCATCAGCATGTTGAACGATCTGTTTGCCCGCAACCTGACGCACAACCTGGCGGCCTGGCTGCGCACCCGCTTTCAGGTCAACCTGGTCTCAGCCGAGCAGATCCCGTTCAACGAGTTTCTGCTGCGCATTCCCGAGATCAGTTACGTGGCATCCGTCCGCATGGAGCCGTTGGGCGCGCTTGCCGTGCTGCAACTGGATCTGGCTCTGGCTCCTCCGGTCATCGATCTGTTGCTTGGCGGCGAGGGCCGGGATGGACCGTTACGCGAGCTGACCGACATTGAAGAGTCGATTTTAGCCTCGGTGGTCGAGATCATCTGCCGTGAACTGACCGCAGCCTGGCAGCCCGTGGGATTGAGCTTCAACTTCGAGCGCCGCCAGATGCAGACCCAGGTGGCGCGCATCATGTCCGTCACGGAGAAGACACTCTGCCTGAGCTTCGAGATCCGCATGCCGCACAGTTCGGGCCTGCTCAATCTGGCCTTTCCGGCGGTGGTGGCGAATACAATCTTGCGCCGCCTGACCTCGGACTGGGCACGACGCCGCCGCCATGGCAATGAAACCAGAGACCGTATGGAGGCAGCGGCGCGGCGCATTCACTTCGGCGGCAGCCTGCAACTGCCCACGGTTCGCCTGTCGGCAAGCGCAATTGAAAACCTGGAAGTGGGTTCGGTGCTGCCTTTGGGGTTAGCCGGCAACACTGTTCCCGAGTGGAAAGTGGGTGGCCAGACGCTGGCGACTGCGCAAGCCATTCGCCATGGAGCGTATCGCGCTGCCCGAGTCGAACGGCCGGTTGTCGAGGCTGAGCCATGAAAACCTATCTTGACTGCTGGACTGGGGTCGCGACCACACTTTTCTCCCAGGCGCTGGCCGGAGAGCCCGAGCTGACCGAATCGCTCCCCAAGCCGCTCGCGGCTGGAGCCTTCGGCTTTGCCGCAACCATTGAGGGAGACGAAGCTGGCCGCTTCGCCGTGATCCTCGATCCCGCCATTCTGGAGTCACCGCTGGCGGGTGAAGGCGTGGATCAGAAGGCCGGCTGGGGCGAGATCCTGAAGGAGGTGGCCGATGCCGCCGTAGGAGAGTTGCTGGCCAAAACCGGGAAGAAGTGCCGCGTCGCGAAGTTCGAGGAGATTGACGGAGAGAGCAAGGTTTCGCGCGCCTTCCAGTTGAAGTCCGGCGAGCGTGTCTGGACGATTCTGGTGCGCGACGAGGTGCGCGTTCCCAAGCCTGCGGCCCCGTCGCCCGCCGCCTCTCAAGCCGTCCCCTCCGCGCAGACTCCGCCGCCAACCCTCGGTCCGGGAATTGATCTGCTGCTCGATGTCGAGCTCGAGGCCACGTTGCGCTTCGGCTGTAAAGAGTTGCTGCTGGGCGAGATTCTCGATCTGGGCCCTGGAGACGTTGTGCAACTGGATCGCAATGTCGCCGACCCGGTGGATCTGATCGTCGCCGACAAGATCGTGGCGCGAGGCGAAGTGGTGCTGGTCAACGGCAACTTCGGCTTGCGAGTGACCGAGGTGGCTACGCCGAGGAAGCGTCTGGAGAGCATACGATGCCTCTTCTAAACTGGAGCAGAAATTCGTTCACCTCCCGAACAGCTGCGCGCCTGGCGGCAGTTCTCGATGAGCCGCTGACGAGAGAGGGCCAAGATACCCGCGAGCCGGTTGCAGATGGGGCAAGCCCGTGGACGACGGACCCAGTTAATACGCGAAGCACCCTGCTTGAAACCTGCGCCAATCCTGCCTGCGGCTCCGGCTGGCTGCACCTCTGGCGCAGCCGCTCTGTGCCCGTCTTTGAGGGAGGATGGAGTTGTTCCGCCGCATGCACGGCGGCGCGGATCGCCTCGGCAGTGCGCCGTGAGATGGAAGGCAGGGGGGCAGCGCAAGAGAGCCACCGGCATCGCATTCCGCTTGGGCTTCTGATGCTCGAACAAGGATGGATCACTTCCAGCCAGTTGCGCCAGGCGCTGGATGCGCAGAGGCAGGCTGGAGGCGGACGGCTGGGAGGCTGGCTGGTGCGCCGAGAGGGAGTAAGGGAGCAGTTGGTGACACGCGCGCTGGGAGTGCAGTGGAGCTGTCCGGTGCTGCCTCTCGAGTTTCACGACGCCGAGGCGCTCGCCGTTCTGCTGCCCCGGCTCTTTGTCGACGCCTTTGGCGCGCTTCCCTTGCGCGTGGCCGCGGGCAAGCTGCTTTATTTGGGCTTTGAGGACCGGCTGGACCCGGTGGTGGCTCTGGCGGTCGAGCGGATGACGGGCCTGCACGTCGAGAGCGGATTGGTGCAGGAGTCGCTCTTCGGTCCAGCGCATACACGGATGCTGAAATCGAAGTTCTCTCCGGTGGAGCTGATCGAGGCCGCCTCCGAGCCAGCGGCGGTTCATGCGCTGGCCAGATCGATCGAACGGACGCGCCCGGTTCAGTCCCGCCTGGTGAGGGTGCACGAGTGCCTGTGGTTGAGGATGTGGCTCAAACATCAGACAGGGCCGATGCCGGAGCGGGGTTCAACTGAGGATCTGATTTGTTCAATCGGGGCGTACTGAAACGGGTGCCTCAACCGATCTCAAAAAATGCCGCTCAAGGATTGAAAGGCAGCGCCGATACAAGCATAAGAAGAGGAGCCTGGGCATGAGTGAAGTTCGAACTTTGATCGTGGACGATTCCTCGGTGATGCGCAAGATTGTTGAGCGTTCGCTGCGCCAGGCGGGATTGGAGAGCCTGGTGGTTCTTGAGGCTGGTAGCGGCGTCGATGGTCTGGAGCTATTGAAGGCACATCAGGTGGACCTGATCCTGACCGACATCAATATGCCCTCGATGGATGGGCTGGAGTTCCTGCGCCAGCTCAGGGCACAGAATCTGGCTCCCGGCATCCCGGTAGTGATGATTACGACCGAGTCCAGCGAGGAGCATGTGAAGCAGGCCATTCTCTCTGGAGCGCAGGGGTACATCCGCAAGCCGTTTACGGCCGAGCAAGTCAAGGAGCGGGTGCTGCCGCTGCTGGTCGCGGCGTAACCGGGAGGCATTACAAGTGCAAGTAAACGGAGTGCGCGCGGCCTCCATCGTACGAAAGCGCGGAGGCGGCCAAAAGGAAATGGAGCGGGCGATGACGCTATCGTTGCGGGAGTCGGTGCATCTGATCTCTGATCCCACGAATCTGGATGCCAGTGTGGAAGAGGTATTTCAATTGATGCTTGGGGTCAACTGCAGGCGCTACGAAGGGCCGGTGGAGATTGCGGAGCCGGAGTCGGTGACGGCGGTAGTTGGCTTTGGCGGCCTGCTGAGCGGGGCCTGCGTTTTCCGCAGCGGGGCCTCGGCGGCTATCAAGATCGCCGCGCACATGACAAGCATGGAGTTTGAGGATGTCGACGACACCGTCAAAGACGGGATCGGCGAGATCTGCAACATGCTGGCCGGAGCGTGGAAAGGCAAGGTTCCGGATCTGGCGGCGAACACAGGCCTCTCGGTTCCAGCCGTGATCACAGGGCGGGACTACAAGATTCACGTGCAAGCTCCCGAGTTCCAGCTCCACCACACATATCATTTTGACGACGCCAGCTTCGAGGTGACGATCATTTGCGATGGCCTGCAGTGAGGCTGTTTTCGTAGCCCGTTCAGGTTCGATGTATCCCACCCTAGCCGCAAAGACAAAGACGCGGCCAGGGTGGGGCACCCAAACCAGGCGGTTGCTTCCTATTCCCTATTCCCGAGTCCCTGTTCCCTGCCCTCCGCACTTCAATTCTGATGTTCCTCTAATCTCCTCTCCCCTCTTTCGGTCATCCTTCTGCTTCTTCCGCCTGTGCCACAGGAGAGTTGCCCGATGGACAGCGGATACTATGCGGCGATGACCGGACTGCTGGCGCGTACGCAGGCGCTGGACATTGCTGCCACCAATCTTGCCAATGCACAGACTCCGGGCTACCGGGCTGAGCAGGAGTACTTTCGCTCGGCGCTGCTCGGGCCCGATACGCAGGACTCGCAGTTAGGCCGGACGGTGAACAACTTCGGCCTGCTGGGCGGCGATCATCTCAACCTGGCGCAGGGAGCGATCGAGCAGACCGGCAATCCGCTGGATCTGGCGATCGAGGGTCAAGGCTTCTTTCAGGTGCAGACGGCCAGCGGCTTGCGCTATACACGCGATGGCAGCTTTCATCGCACTCCGGGCGGGCTGCTGGCGACGGCGGCGGGCGAGCCGGTGCTCTCGGCGACCGGACAGGCGATTCCCGTTCCTCCGGGCGAGGTTTCGGTGGGCGCGAATGGAGTTCTCTCGGTGGCGGGCGGCGCGGTCGCAACGCTAGGGGTCTTCACCTTTCCGCCAGCAGTGCAGTTGACTCCCGAGGGAGCTAACCGATACCTCGCGCCAGAGGGCGTAAAGCCAACACCTGCTAAGGACGCGGCGATTCATCAAGGAGCCATCGAAACGGCCAATCAGGACGTGATCAAAGGGACCATGAATTTGATTCTGGTGCAGCGCGAGGCGGAGATGATGCAACGAGCGCTGACTGTCTTCCACACCGAGTTCAACAAGATCGCCACCGAGGACCTGCCGAGAGTGTGAAAAAGCAGGGAACAGGGACTAAGGGATTAGGGAATAAGGAAAACCATGATTCGAGCTTTGTATACCGCCGCCAGCGGAATGAGTGCGCAGCAGTTGAATCTGGACACTATCGCCAATAACCTGGCCAACTCGTCGACGACTGGCTTTCGCCAGTTGCGCCTGGAGTTTCAGGATATGGTCTATCAGAATCTGGTAACGCCGGGGGCGGCGCAGAGCCAGTCGACGGTTTCGGCGGGATTGCAGATTGGACTGGGTACGAAGTCGGCGGCGACCGAAGTGATTCAAACGCAGGGATCGCTGAACCAAACCTCGAACCCGCTGGATGTGGCGATTGAAGGCAGCGGCTTCTTTCAGGTGCAGCGGCCCGATGGATCTATCGCGTATACGCGCGCCGGGCAGTTCCAGCTCAACAATCAGGGAACGATTGTGACCACCGACGGCGACCCGGTCATCCCGACGATCACCATTCCCGCCAATGCGACGGCGGTGACGATTACGCAATATGGCGTGGTGAATGCGACGCTGCCAGGACAACAAAACCCCTCGCAGTTGGGCCAGTTGCAGTTGGCAACCTTCCCTAACCCTGGAGGTCTGGAGAGCATGGGCTCGAATCTCTTGCAAGCCACGCTTAACTCCGGTGATCCGGTGCTGGGCAATCCCGGAGGAACCGAAGGCTTGGGGACGCTGCAGCAAGGCTATCTCGAGAACTCAAATGTGGATGTGGTCACGATGTTTGTGCAGATGGTGCTGGCGCAGCGGGCCTACGAATCGAATTCCAAGGTAATCAAGGCCGCCGACGACATGTATTCGCAAGTCAATAATATGACGCACTGAGATGCAGGGAAC
>CAYVMS010000146.1:0-8999 GCA_964452615.1 uncultured Occallatibacter sp. | reverse complement strand
ACCCGCGTCCAATCGTTGTCGCGCATCGGAAGGAGAATACCCGATTCTGCCACTCTAGCAAAATCCGCGAAAATCACGCCGCCTTACAGATTCCTGCGCAGAGCCTATTTTGTGAAAACAGAATCGTACATCCTTCTTGAGCGCTTGGCATGACATCCTTCACCGCAGACCAAGCATATGAACAGAGAACGAGTTTGCTCCCTTGCTCACCTCGTGGTCGAAAGGAGTTTGAAGCGAGTGAAGCTGGACCGACTACGCTGGGATGCGGCTGCTTGAACACTTGGAAACGAACCCGTCGCTGCGAATCTGACCTGGGATAGAGGCCGTAGCGCGTCAATTCCTGCAGCGCACCTCCGAGAGCTTCGAGAAGAGTTGCGCTGCGGAAGAATCATCCACTCCAGGCTTTACATCACTTATTTCGCTCGCAATTGTCGGTCAACCGGGTTGTAGTTCCCATGTCGACCACTTCAAAATCGGTCACTTTGAGGTCTGCCAGATCGCGGGAACCAAAGTGCATGTCGGCGTACTTCGCTTTGGTGTCCGCGTCGTTCTGGGCGGTGAGAGCGATGTTGCCGCCGTCGGCGAGGAACATGCCGTACTTCTGCATGGCCCGCGCGACGACCTGTGCCGCCGGTGTAAGTTTCGACATGTCGAAAGAGGACTTCAGACGAAAGCGTACGCCGATCGGCGGAGCAATTGCGGGCCCTTGAGGAGCGCCGGCATGAGTGGCGGGATGCACAAAGGCGTGCGCGCGAATTCGCGGATTGGGAAGTATGAAACGGATGGCGTGGTCGATTTTTCCCGCAGCGAGTTCATCGGCATTAAAGAGCAGAGGGGCAATCGGAAAGCCTGCCGAGTCAGCACTGGTGCATTGATCTCCTCGTCCTGACTGCGGATAGACACGGTTGAGATCCCACACGGCAACAAAGTTTGCGGACAAAACATTGTTTGCGTAGTTAGCCTGGTAGGCTTCATAGAGTTTGCCGTGGCTGCGGTCGTCTACGATCAGATGGCAATCGTCGTTCGGTGTCGGGCACTGATAACCTCGCAGCCCTTCCAGGGATCCGCCAGCCGGGAGTGGGAATACCGAGGGATTGTCCGAGTCGACATAACCAGACCCTGGGCCTTTGAAAGGAACATATTGGGTGGTGGAGTCGGCCTTTATGACATGGAGGCTGAAGTCGACTTGCATCTTGTTGTTGTGTCCCCATCCGCCCGCGTCAGCCAACCAGGCAATTATGGCAGAGGACTGCGGATCGAGAGGCGCATGACTCACATCCTGCGTCCAGATGGAGCCGGGGGGGAAGTAGGCCGTTGCCCCTGCGGCGTGTTCCACTTTGGCCGCCTCCACCTTGATGATGTGAATGTGCAGGCCATAGCCAATTACGATAGCTCCGACTCCCAGTATGGAAATGAGCAGTTGTTTCTTGCGCTTCATCACGGCTCCACGTTCCTCTCATCAATGTGAATGATGTAAGTGAATTTTACACTTGGTCATGACCCGCGGCAGCCGTGCAGCGCTCCGTCATCGCTGATTTCTCAGTTTCGGCAGACGCAGGCTTCGATGCGGCCACGCTTGAATTCCAGATTTTCCATAACGGACCGCGCGTAAAAAGAAAACTATAAAGTCCAACGACGGCCGCTGCATTAAGCACGAGTAGCGCGCTGGCCGGGGCAGCAATGCGATGCATCAAGGGAATCCTGAAGCGCAGAGCGGCGATAGCGATGATCCAGAAGAAGACCTGAAGAGCGCCAAATACCGCGAAAGCGAGAGAACCTCTCGCAAGCGCCAGTGTGGAAACAAGATGAAGGACAGCCAAGTAAGGCACCATTAGGCGCATGACCTTGTGCGAGACAAGCTGAAAGAGGACAGGATTGCGCGGAGTCAGCGTCCACGGCGCCAAGCGGAAGAGCTGGAAGTTTCCTGCCAGTGTGCGTACTTTGCGATGGAACTCTTCTCCGATTTTTGTTGGCCAGGCATCATGGACGTAGGCTCGCTGATCGATGACTGATCGATAACCCTTGCGAATGATCGAGAGCGGCCCAAACATATCGTCAAGGATGATTCCGGCAGGCTGCGGCACAGCGAGTTCGCGGCGAATTGCGTAGAAACCACCATAGACGCCTACTGGGGAAGCGCAGATAGACTCACAGGTCCTGATCCACTCTTCATAGCGCCAATAGACTCCAGTGACAGCCGCAGAGGTGGCGTCGTGGCAATCCTTGCGCAGTATTAGCTCTCCGGCTACGCAACCGACCTTTGGATCGGCAAAGTTGCTGACCAACTGCTGAATGGCGCCGGGAGCTATTTCGGGACGGATGTCTACGAAGAGGATCAGGTCTGCCGTCGCCTTTGCAACACCGGCATTGATGGCAACCGCCTTGCCGCAATGTTCATGCAAGATGATGGCGGTGAGGCGCGGGTTATTCTGATGAGCGAGTAATTCCGCCGTGCCATCGGTTGAGCCGTCCGACACGATAATGATCTCTTTGATGTTGGGGTAGTCGAGGTCAAGCAGATGGTTGATCTTGCGCGGGAGCAGCGCTGCGCCATTATGCACCGCGAGCACAATGCTCACGCTGGGAGATATCGGATTCGCGATCCAGGGGCGTGGCCGCAGCCGTGCGAACAGCCATACTAAAGCGGGGTACCCCGCATAGGTGTAGAAAACGCCGGCCATCGACAGCCAAAAGACAATCCTCACTGGGCGCCCCTTCGCAGGATGATGGTTTTGACCGTTTCAAACATGATAAGCAGGTCAAGACCTATCGATTGATTCTTGACGTAGTAAAGATCGTATTCGAGCTTTCGCTTGGTCTCCTCCAAGCTCGCACCATATCGGTAACGCACTTGTGCCCAACCGGTAATTCCTGGACGAATCATGTGGCGCAGGTCGTAAAAAGGAATTTCCTTGCTGAGCCACTCCACAAACTCCGGGCGCTCAGGCCGGGGACCGACAAAAGCCATATCACCGCAGAGGACATTCCACAGTTGCGGGATCTCATCGAGCCGGGTTTTCCGCATCACCCTGCCGATTGCAGTGACGCGCGGGTCGTCCCTGGTTGCCCACACCGCGCCATTCGTTTCGGCGTCCTGCCGCATCGTCCGGAATTTGTAGGCGGTAAATGGACGCCCACTCCGTCCAACACGCGTCTGGCTAAAAAAGATGGGGCCTGAAGAAGAAAGGCGCACCGCAAGAATGATGAATGGCAGGAACGGCAGGCAGATTACCAGCGCAAGAAAGGAGACCGTGAGGGAAAGCAGACGCCGGAAAAGCTGCTGCGATGAACTCATGCGAAAACCCTCAGTAAAAATGAGGGTGCTCGGACTAAGCCCGTCCAGAGGCAATTTGCCCGAGAGCCGCTCCATGAGCGCGCTCGAATTCTCAATGATAACGCCGCGGAGGCGAAGGTCAAGCAGGTCGCGAACCGGCATCGCTTCGCGCCGGTCTTCCATGGCAACGATGACACGGTCGATGCCAGGCTTTTGGTCGCGGAAGGCGCGCAAGTCCGAGGCGAAGAGATCGACCCGCCCTTGGAGTTCGCTTTCATCTCTCCAACCTATGACGGCCATTCCAGCATCGCGATTGGAGCGCAGCATTTCGACCACCGTGCGAGCCCGCGCGCCGCAACCAAGTACGTATACGCGCTCCCGGAACGTTGGGAGCCCGACGATCCACTCATAAGCCCAACGCCAAAGAACGAGAAAAACGGTAAGGAGAGAGACGCCGGCGACAAGTACATAAGGACCAATGTCCAAATCCGGGAGATAGTAGACAAGCCCCGCGAGAACAAAAGACAAGACACTAAGAACAAGCAACAGGCGAAAGTATATCTCCCAATTCTCTGAGATTCGCCGCGGTCCATACAGATCGAAGTAGTAAGTAAGAAGCAGGGTAAGGACTGTAATGCCAGCGATCTTTAGCAAACCGTTCTCATAGATCAAGGCATTGAATAGAACAATATTTCCATCCGGCCTCATGAGACTGAGGCATGCAGTGGCCAACAAAAATGAGCCGCCCACGAGGAGCGCTTCAAAAAGAAGCAGCACCAGTGTCCGCGTCGGATAGTAAACATTGAAGATCCTGATCATCCCTTCCGCTTATCCTTTCGCCCTTTCGATCCGCGGTCGTCATCTTGCCTGCCATAGTAGTAATAAGAACCGTTGCGCGGAGCGTCCTTGACGGCATTCAACACAAATCCAAGAATGCGTGAGCTGCTGAAGGCGGCCTGCGCGCGTTGCGCAACATCGAAGGGAGTGGTTGCCGCGCGGGCCACAAGCAGCACTGCATCGGCGGCGCGGGCAAGATCGATTGCATCAGCAAATGCGAGCACCGGCGGCGAGTCAATCAGTATCCAGTCGAAGTGCGGCGAAAGGGTTGCTGTCAGTTCTTCGATCCGATGATTAGCGACGAGTTCAAGCAAATTGCCGTCGCCCGAGCCAGCGGGGATGAATGTGAGATTTGGGATGAGGCGTACACGGCCGGCTTCAACAATCCGGGGATTTTGATTGCGCTGAAGGATGTCGCTCACCTCCGCTGCACCCGCCAGATATTCCGTGAGCCCAGGTGCGATGGGCGCGCCCAGGATGGTGTGAAGCACGGGACGGCGCAGGTCGGCGTCGATCAGCAGAACATTATTGTTCTTGTTGCGCGCCAGGCTCATGGCCAGATTAGCCGCGACAAAGCTCTTCCCTTCGGAGGGCATGCCGCTTCCGATAAGGATCGTTTTGAACGGAGCTTGATCGCGGTACTTGTAGATCTGCGACCGAAGGCCATGAAACTCTTCGATGCTCTCGCCGTTCTCTCCAAGTGTCGGAAGAGAGCTGAGTGCTGGAATCCATGGACGGAGGGCGATGTCATCGAGAATTACATCGGTCTTGACCGGCGGCTGTTCCACGGCAGCGAATACCGCGAATGGCTCGGCAGTCCCAGCGCCTTCTGCTTGTTCTGCGGCTCTCCGCTCGAGATCTGCCCTTTGAAGCGCATCGTAAATACGGCTCATATTCCAGGTTCCTTTTGTAAGTCCGCACTGAGTATGTCGGCGTCGGAGTTTTTCGATGGCAGAGACAGTTCCATTGACCCTTCCATCGCCGAAGGCGAGATCGTGAACGGATACTGCACGAGTTCCAGTTCAAGACTGACCGCCTCGACGATGTGCGCTGGAATTGGCTTGATTTGTTCCACATAAGCGCTGATCAAGGCATGTTCGCAAATCAGGTTGATAAGGCGAGGAATTCCCTTTGAGTAGCGATGGACAAGCTCCGCCGCTTCGGGCAGCAGAACCGGCTCGCTGGCTCCGGCGATACGCAGTCTCTCTGCGATGTAAGCCTGCGTCTCTTCGCCATTCAACGGCCGCGTCTTGCACCACAGCGACACGCGCTGGCGAAGCTGGCGAACGCTGGGGTGGTGAAGCTTCTCTTCCAACTCAGGCTGGCCAGAAAGAACGATCTGCACCAGCTTCTCCGATGATGTTTCGAGATTGGTCAACAAGCGAATCTCTTCCAGAAGCTCCCAGGAGAGGTTTTGCGCTTCGTCGACCACGATCGCGCACAATTGATGCGCCCGGAAGCGCTCAATGAGCCAGCTATTAAGTTGCAACAGCATTCCCGACTTTGTTCGCGTCTTAGGCGGTATGCCAAAGTCCGTGAGCACAAAATCAAAGAAGTCGAGCACGTCCAGGCAGGGATTGAAGACAAATGCGGTCGAAATGCTGTCTTTGGCAAAGGTATCCAAAACCGATCTGAGTAGGGTTGTCTTTCCCGTTCCCACTTCTCCGGTCATGACCACAAAGCCCTTGCGAGCCGCAATGCCGTATTGCAAGCAGGCAAGTGCCTCCCTGATCTGCGGCCTCAGGAAGAGAAACCGCGGATCGGGACTGGCTCCGAAAGGTAGGGCGCGAAGGCCGAAGAAGGATCTGTACATGGCTATCCGCGCACGCTTTCAATGGGTTTGGCCGCTCGAGAAAAAAATCTTCCTAGCCTGCTCGATGGAGCGGGGCGAGCCGGATCGTCGAGGAGAGAGACGACCGCCAGGGTCGGCAGCTTAGTGAAGGCCCAAACGTCGCGCTCGTTGCGCAGAGAGGTATCGCGATACTCGAAGAGCGCAGCCAGCAGCAGACCCAGGACCAGTCCAGATGCAAGGCCGCCGCCGGCGAAGACGAGGCGGTTGGGAAATGTCGGCGCATCGGGGAGATTGGGAGCATCCATCACGCGGAACTGCTCGCCCTGCTGGCGGCGTTCAAGCGCCGTTGCCATCGACGACTCATTCATCTTGGTTAGCAGGGCGTTATAGAACTGCAGCGCAGTATCATGATCGCGAGTGACCTGTTTGTACTCTTCTTCGATGATCGGGCTTGCCTCAATCTTCGCTTCGTAGGCACGAACCTGCTGCTCGATCTGAGCCTGATCTTGCTTGGCTGCTGCCATGGACTGATGCTCTGCGCGAAGCTGAGCCTTGAGCTGTTGAAGCTGAGGCGTGTCGGGAGATTTTTGGACAGTCTCTACCTTTGCGGGTTCTGCTGTGTCGTGCGCTATCTCCGCCCGCAGACTTGCGACTTTGCGCTTGATTGCGACTACGTCCGGATGATCCGGCGTATAGAGGGTCTCCAACTCCTTTTCTTGCGCTATGGCATCCTTGAGTTCAGTCTTAAGCGCACCCGGTGATGCCCCCGTGGCGGGGTCGGTGTGCTGCACATCCTGCGCCTGTTGGGCGATCATCGACTCAAGGAAGGTATCTTCCTGTTGCAGACGGCTCACCGCCTGCGTTGCGGCGCTTAGCTGGGTTGTCAGCGCTTGAAGCGTACTCTCGTTTGCGCTTCCCATGGCCAGGCTCATCTCTCCCAAATGGACCGTCTGCCCTGGAAGCCTGCCGATGTTCTTTTGTTCAAAGGCTGCGAGCTTGGCGTCCTGATCGTCGAGGCTTCTCTTTGCTTCAGCCAGTTGTTGCTTGAGGAAGTCGGTCGTCCCTTCGGCGGACTCCTCGCGCGCATTCAAATTCGCCGTGACAAAGAGCGACGTGATCTCTCCGCAAACCTGCTGAGCCGTATGCGCGTCCTTTGCTTTGAAAGTTATAGAGAAGCCCGGCATCCCTCGCGAGGACTCGCCAGAAGGGATGGGCTTGATTCCGATAGCCTTTCGTGTCATCTCGATGCGGTCGTCCATGGTGTCCTTGGTTCCGGCGTACAGGTCGAATCGCTCGATGATCGGCTGAATGCGTGAGCGGCTAAGTATCTGTTCCTTCATCGACGCCAGGCGAGCGCCCAGATCTTCATCGACGACGGGCTTGACGTAGTCCTCTGGAACTTTCTGCTGCTCGATGAGTACCAGCGTCTGCGATACATACTGCGGAGGCAGAATGTAGCTGATTGCGAGACCAATTCCCAGGAGAAGGACCGTGGAAGAGAGAATCAGCCAGAATCGCCGCTTCAAAATCCCCGCGTAGTCCTCCATTGTCAATTCGCGATGCCCGAGCATAGGCCTCCTTGATACGTTACTTTTTGAAATGCATTTCCCGCGGAGAGTAACCGATTCCGAAACCGATCACCTGCGACAGGCCGCTGATAGCATTCGTTGGGAGTGCGGAGCTCGACGACTGCTGAATTGCCGTGTAGTTCGCGTATACGATGATGGATTGACTCAATCGCTGCGTTGCCGCCACGCCACCAAATTTACCGTTGGTTACGCCAGGCAACTGTAATCCCTCGGTGCGGATATATGAGCCGGTAGCACTTACGGACAGTGATCTTCCGAGTTGCCGTGTAAGTCCCGCGCTCACATCGTCGTAATGCACACCTATCTGCGTGGACACCCCGGCGCCTCCACTGGCTGCTCGGAAATAACTCAGGGTGCACGACGTAAACCTGGCATCGTATGTAGCGCCAGCGCTCACCGTAAGATCCATTGACGAAGGAATCCCTAAGCTGTTCACACCATGGATCCATTCAGGTCCGGCGGAGACGCTAGTCTTGAGACGACGGTTCCAGGTGCGCTGGTAGCCAAGCTGCGCAGACTGTATTTCCATGGTGATTGTGTAGTCCGGATAACTGAAGTGAGAAAAAGAGTATTGACCCGAAATAGAATTGAGAGCATTCAGCCGTCTGGTAACCTGTGGGCCCACTTGCCATTGATTTGTATCCAGACCGTCGCCGTTTGGGAAACGCAGGACTCCATAGCTCCCGCTGAAACTGAGACTGGTTGCGTGATTGAGGCTATGCGTGAAGCTCGGGCTCACAGTATTGTTGACGCTGCGCGTGTTCTGAGTCAGGATCGGTTGACTCGTCTGACCGGGCAATCCGGGCAGGCCGCCCACGCCTGGGATGCCGGAGAATCCTGTGGTTGGGGCTTGCGGCAGATAGCTCACGTTATCGCTTAGATTCAATGACCAGCGACGTCCAAAGATGCCTTGAGAAACGAAAAGATGTTGAAAAATTCCGGTCCCGGTTGAAGGGCCGACGATATTCCACAAGTCACCGCCAGAATAGGTCAAGCTGAATGGACGGGCTGCGTTGAGATTCGCATAGATTAACTCTCCAGACACGGCGCTGCTCTGCGTGTCGTCCGCGGATGTGGCGTAAAACTGTGCGGTTTGCGAATAGCGCAAATCATATTTCAGCGTGCCACTGTCCTGCAGCCCTGGAGGACCATTCACCGCGGGAACAACTTGCGCTCTTGCCGCGGCACTGACAATGAACAGAATCGCCAGGATAGCGTAAACCGGTCTCATTTGGGCACCCTTACGGAACGACAATGGTATCACCCGGATTCAGAATAAGATTGAGCGATCCAAAGCCCTTCAATGCTTGTTTGTATTGCACAGGAATCCTCTCCTGTTTACCGTCGGTGTTGCGCAAGATATAGATCTTCTTCGAGTTGGCGTATTGCGTGAGTCCGCCGGCGGTCGCAATCGCCTGCAGCAAGGTCATACCGGAAGTCATGTTCACCGGGCCGGTCTTTCCCACTTCGCCCATCAGGTACACGATCTTGCTGTTGTTCTGGCTCA
>CAYVMS010000145.1:0-9003 GCA_964452615.1 uncultured Occallatibacter sp. | reverse complement strand
CCGGCTTGCCCGTCCATTCATAAGCGAATAACCTAGCGAGAGCAGACTCTTTACATCCGTCATGCAGGAGCGCCTTGAAGGTTGTAGCGCGACTTGCATGGTTTACCGGCCGGGAACATTCCAAACGGCTGCCTGCGGGAAGCCGCAAAGGAGACAGCAGAAGCTCATGTCGAAGCCAGTTTCCATCTGCGTAATCGGGTCAGGATACGTGGGACTCGTTGCAGCCGTTTGCTTTGCGGAGATCGGTCATCAGGTCATCTGCGTTGACAATGACGAAGCCAAGGTAAAGACGCTCCGCGAAGGCAGATTGCCCATCTTCGAGCGCCATTTGCCTGAGCTTCTGGGCATTCACAATGGACGTGGCGTGACGTTCACCTCCGATCTGAGCACCGCCGTGGAGCAAAGCGAGGCTGTTTTCATCGCCGTGGGCACTCCTCAAGGCGATACCGGCGCGGCCGATCTCTCATTTGTCGAAGCCGTAGTCTCGGAGATCGCCCGCTCCATCAACGGCTACAAAGTCATCGTGGAAAAGAGCACGGTGCCGGTCTACACCAACGAGTGGATTCGGCGCGTGCTACACCGCCACGGCGTGGACCCGCAGACCTTCGATGTGGTCTCGAATCCCGAGTTCCTGCGCGAAGGCACGGCCATCATGGACTTTCTGCACCCGGACCGCATTGTGGTGGGCTCCAATTCGGAGCGCGCCACCGAGGTGTTGCGGCGTATCTATGAGCCGCTGACCGGGGGCAGCTACTATGAGTTGCCAAATTCACTGTCAGGGGAGTGCTCAATGCAGAGCCCTGCCAAGCTCCTGGTGACTTCGGCGCAGAGCGCGGAGATCATCAAGCATGCCTCGAATGCCTTCCTGGCCTTGAAGATCTCGTTTATCAACGCAGTGGCCAACCTGGCCGAAACTGTGGATGCAGATATCGAGGACATCTCCGCCGGCATGGGCATGGACAGCCGCATCGGTCCCAAGTTCCTCTCCGCCGGCCTGGGATATGGCGGGTCCTGCTTTCCGAAGGATGTAGCGGCCTTTCACTGGGTGGCGCAGCAACAGGGCGTGGATTTCAAACTGCTGCAGGAGGTCTCGAAGGTCAACGAGCGACAGAAGGAGATCTTCTTCAACAAGGTGCGCGCCGCGTTGTGGACGCTGCGCGGCAAGAAGCTGGCAGCTCTGGGCCTTGCTTTCAAGGGCGAAACGGACGACATCCGCGAATCTCCGGCCATCGATGTAATCAGAAAATTCATCGAAGCCGGCGCATCCGTAACTGCCTACGATCCGGCCGCCATGGAGCGCGCCAAGGAAGTGATGCCGCCATCAGAGAAGATCAGCTACGCGGCGAACATCTACGAAGCGTCACAGGACGCAGACGCTGTGCTGATCCTGACCGACTGGAAGGAGTTTGCCGAGATCGATCTGACACGCCTCAACCAGGTAATCCGGTTCCCTATCGTGATTGACGGCCGCAACCTTTACACTCCAAAAGAGATGCTCGATCGTGGCTTCACTTATGTCAGCGTGGGACGGCCGCCAGTCTATCAGGCGCAGGAAGGCAAGCCCCGCAAGCTGATGGTGTAGCCTCTCGAAGAGCGGAGTTAACGGGGCCACATTAGCTTTTAGGCGGCTCATACCACGGAAGAATTGCTAAAGCATTTCGGAGCATGAAAACTTGGCTATGCACGTCCTTGTCACCGGCGCTGCCGGATTTCTCGGTTCTCATCTGACCGACCGCCTGCTGGGGGAGGGCCATACCGTCACTGGCGTGGATAACCTCTCTACCGGTGACCTGGAAAACATAGCTCACCTGGCAAATGAACCTCGCTTCCATTTTGAAGAGCGCGACATCTGCCAGCCTCTTGAAGTTGGCCAGGTGGACTACGTCTTCAATTTGGCCTCTCCTGCCAGCCCGCCGGAGTATCTTCGCCTGGCCATCGAGACGCTACGGGTCGGCTCCGTGGGCGTCGAGAACACTCTGGAGATTGCAGCCCGTCATGGCGCCGGTTATCTGCACGCCTCCACCTCGGAGTGTTACGGCGATCCGCTGGAGCACCCGCAGCGGGAGAGCTACTGGGGCAACGTGAACCCGGTCGGCCCGCGCTCGGTTTACGACGAGTCGAAGCGCTTTGCCGAGGCGCTGGTGATGGCCTACCATCGCTCGCGCGGCGTCAACAGCCATCTGGTCCGCATCTTCAACACCTACGGCCCACGATTGCGCCCCAGCGATGGCCGGGTGATCTCCAACCTCATGATGCAGGCCCTGCGCGGCGAACCGCTGACGATCTATGGCGACGGCAAACAGACTCGAAGTTTCTGTTATGTGGACGATTTGATCGACGGCATTCTGCGCCTCGCGCGCTCTGAAGAGCATCTTCCGGTCAACATCGGTAACCCCGATGAGTTCACCATCCTCGAATGCGCGCAGGCAGTGCTGGAGGTGACCGGTTCAAAGAGTGAGTTGCGCTTTGCAGATCTGCCGGTGGACGACCCAACCCGCCGCTGCCCGGACATTACCAAGGCGCGCACCCTGCTCGACTGGGAGCCGCGAACCAACCTGATGGAAGGCCTTCGGAAGTCGCTTGGGTTCTTCCAGAGCCATTTGGCGGCCGGGTGGTAAGCAGCACCTGGTCTTGTAGCCGTTCCTGCCAACCTGCCGGTTCGCGGCTCGGACGACTTGACCAACCTGGAATCCGTTCTATCCTCGTGTCATGCCCCATTCGCTGATCTTCGACCATATGTTTCAGTTGCCGCTTCCGATTCTGGAGAAACTGCTTCGTCCGGTGATTGTCTATCTTGTGCTGGTGCTGCTGCTGCGTCTTTTTGGTAAGCGGGAACTGGCCCAGCTCAACCCCTTCGATCTGGTGGTGCTGCTGTCGCTCTCGAACACCGTGCAGAATGCTATCATCGGCGACGACAACTCGGTGAGCGGCGGCATCATTGGCGCATTTAGCTTGCTCGCCATTAATTGGCTGGTGGTGCGGGTGCTCTTCCGCTCGAAGCGGCTAACACGCGCGCTGGAGGGCTGTGCCACGGTGCTGGTTCGCGATGGCCAGGTTGACCAGAAAGCACTGGCGCACGAATCACTCACTCGCCAGGAGTTGCTCGATGTGATCCACCGGCAAGGCTTCGAGGACTTCCACCAGGTTCATCGCTGCGAACTGGAGCCGAATGGCACGTTTTATGTGGAGGCCTTCGATCCCACAGCCGCTGACAAGCGCCATATCGAGCTGATGGCGCGAATCGACGGTCTCAGCCGCGAGGTAGCAGCACTGCGGGCGCGGCCAGCGAGCGAATAAGCACTCTCACTCAATCGGCAGTTGCGAAGGAGATGAAGATGAGCACTATCTTCACAAGAGTTGAGCCTGGCTTGGCGCCGATACTCGATGAGTTGCGACGGCGCGAGCCGATCTTTCACAATCCGGAGTTTGGTTCGACCAGGGCCGAGTTAGAGCGCTCCACTACGCCTGATTTCTGGGAGGTAGGCGCATCAGGCCGCCGTTACAGCCGGGATTTCATCTTGCATGAACTCACAACAGGCGCTGCTTACGTGGATGCCGCGGCAGCAGGCTGGCGAACTTCCGAGTTCGGACTTCGCAGTCTTGGCCCTAACACCTACCTGCTGACGTATACCCTCGATCAGGCCGGGAGACGCACTCGCCGTTCGACGATCTGGCAAAGTTCAGAAAACAGATGGCGAATTCTCTACCACCAAGGCACGATCATTTCGGTTGATGAAGACGATACCATTCCGAAGTGATGAGTAGCTCACCGTCAAAAGGGATGTCCTCGAAAGCTAAAGCCCACACTGAAATTGGAGCATCTTACGGCACGACTGAAGCCCTGCTCATTCAAGACAGCGGCCAATTCGGAGGTTCGTCAGGCAACCGCAGCGGAAAGAGCTAATGAAGAAGACAATGTGCTCTTCATGAATCCGATGGAGACCTTGGGAGGAAGACCGAGCGTGAGATCAACTACAACGCCCTTAAGCCCCAGATCGCCTAACTGATCTCTAACGTTGTAGGCCGTTTGCAGGGTTTTGAGCACGGCGACCAGGGTCTTCTGCTCGCTCTTTTTCTCGATGATTCCATCGATTGCCTTCACATCCACCTTGTCGGCTGCGGCAACCAGTTTGGCGCGGACCTCCGGCAGCAGTCCCATGCCAACCTGAAGATCTTCGACGCTGAATCCCAGTGCCTTCATCGTGGGCAGCGCCGCATTGAATTCGTCGAGAAGCTTGCTGACCGCTTCGCTCGCGGAGTTAGTAAGCTCCCGGGCCTTTTCCAGCATGTTATTGAAACCCATGTGAATCGCTCCTCACCGCACTGACGGCCCGGATTCGAGCATGACTTTCAATATTCCGGGCTTTCGCTTCGCGCCTGGTGAGGGGATGATAGATGATTCTGAATGGGAATCCAAGATAAATAAGCAGGAACCACGCGGGGATTTCGATCCGCTCCTTGATTCCTGCGGGAGTATATCGGGTTCTGCATAGTGTCACCGGAGCCGCTCGCAAAACAAGCACTCATTCCCACTCGATAGTGCCGGGGGGTTTGCTCGTGATGTCGTAGACGACACGATTGATGCCGCGGACTTCGTTGACGATTCGGCTGGAGATGCGCTTGAGCACATCGTATGGCAGCGGGGTCCAATCGGCGGTCATGCCGTCTTCTGAGTGCACGGCGCGAACGGCGCAGGTATAAGCGTAGGTGCGCTGATCGCCCATGACACCGACGCTCATCACCGGAAGCAGCACGGCGAAGCTCTGCCAAATTGTGTTGTACAGGCCGGCGGACTTGATCTCGGCGACGACGATCTCGTCGGCCTCCTGAAGCAGCGCTACGCGATCCGGGGTTACCTCTCCCAGAATGCGAACGGCCAGACCGGGACCGGGAAAAGGCTGGCGTCCGAGAACCTCGTCGGGCATCTGAAGATCGCGGCCGATGCGGCGGACCTCATCTTTGAAGAGGTCGCGCAAGGGCTCGATGAGCTTGAGCTTCATTCCCAATGGAAGACCGCCGACGTTGTGGTGGCTCTTGATGGTCTGGCTTGGGCCTTTGACGCTGGAGGACTCGATGACATCGGGATAGAGCGTGCCCTGGACAAGCCAATCCACTCCGCCGGTCTGTTTGGCGATGCGTGTGGCCTCGTCGTCAAAGACGGCGATGAATTCAGCGCCGATGATCTTGCGCTTCTTCTCCGGCTCAGTGACGCCTGCCAGCTTGGAGAGGAAGCGCTCACTTGCATCGACGGCAACGATATTCAATCCGAGTTTTTCGCGCAGGTTCTTCTGCACGTTTTCAAATTCATTTTTGCGCAGGACGCCGTTGTTGACGAAGATGCAGGTGAGCTGGTCGCCGATGGCCCGATGCACCAGCACCGCCGCAACCGAGGAATCGACGCCGCCGGAGAGACCGCAGATGACGTGGCCCTTGCCCACCTTTTTGCGAATCGCGGTTACTGTGGACTCGATGAAATGGGCCGGGGTCCAGTCGCCATGCGCGCCGCAGATGGAGAGAACGAAGTTTTTGATGATCTGGGGTCCGAGCGGGGTGTGATGCACTTCGGGGTGGAATTGCACGGCCCAAATGCGCCGATCCACGTTTTCAAAGCCAGCCAGGGCGTTGGCTGAAACGGCAGTGCGATGGAAGCCTGCTGGCAGTTCCGCGGCCTCGTCGCCGTGGCTCATCCAGACCTGAAGCGTTGGGGGCAGTTCGGCGAAGAGCTGCGATGCGCCGTTCTCGATCATCACTTCGGCATGGCCGTATTCGCGGCGGGGCGCTGAGAGGACCTTGCCGCCCAGGTGATGCACGATGAAATGCAGGCCGTAGCAGATGCCGAGCACCGGCAAGCCAAGTTCGAGGATCTTTGGGTCGGCGGCGGGCGCATCGGCATCGTAGACGGACGACGGGCCGCCGGAGAGAACGAGCCCGAGCGGCTTGAGCGCTTGAATCTCAGCGATTGGAGCCGTGCAGGGCATCACGACGGAGAAGACATTCAATTCGCGTATACGCCGCGCAATCAGTTGCGTATACTGCGAGCCAAAATCAAGGATGACGATCGTTTGGGTGGGCACTCTTTAGTGTGGCAGGGCACATCGCCGGTTTGCAAGTCTAATTCGGCTTTGAACCGACGCAGATGTGGCGGGATTCCCACAACGCAGAATTAATCTGCAAGTTTTTGAAAATATAAAAGGGGGGATGGGGGTGCCTTTCAGGGGGTACGGACGGGGCGCATCCCTGACAAATTGGGGAGCGACCGCTGTCCTCATTATGGCTGAGCGGGGTGAAATTATCTGCAAAACACTCACGGTGCAAGATTCAGAGCAAGAGGCGAGGGAGAGGTTCGAGGTTTCCCACCCTTGCCAGAAAAAAGGCGAAAGGATGGGGCACGGTGCGTTGATAGCGGTGTGAAGGGAAAACCGGGAGGGCCGCCAGCTAACTCGCTAAGCGTGATAGGCTGCTAAACAATGCAGCCGGTGCCAGATAGACTGCTGCTGGCTTATCTTCGGATGCCGTTTTGGCCTCCACCCGCAGGTGTTTCAGGCGCGGTTTACGGCACGACTGAAGTCGTGCCCTGACACTTGTAAACGTTCCGAATGAGTTTTCCGCATCCTGTCAAGCCGTGCCCTGTCACAGTGCGTTTCACTAAAGAGGGAATCCGATGAATTGTTTCCGTTTCGCACCTATTCTGATTTTGGCGGCTGGCTCTGTGCTGGCGCAGGCGCCTGCAAGCTCTGACACGTCGAAACCCACGGCTCCGGTTGCCAGCAAGAGTTTCGACGCGGCGACCATCGATAAGACGGCCGACCCGTGCACTGATTTCTATCAGTATGCTTGCGGAAACTGGATGAAGGACAATCCGATTCCGGCAGATAAGTCGAGTTGGGTGCGGTCCTTCTCGGTGCTGGGCGAGCGCAACCGCTACTTACTGTGGAAGGAACTGGACGCAGCCGCAACGGACCCCAAGACGCCGCTCGAAAAGCAGTATGGGGATTACTATGCGGCCTGCATGAATGCCGCTCTGGTGGAAGAGAAGGGCCTGAAACCGCTTGAGCCCGCTTTCAAGCAGATCGACGGGCTTAAAAGCTCGCGCAAACTAGGCACTCTGGTGGGCGAGTTGGTGGCCGAGGGCAGTCCGGCGCCACTGTTCAACTTTGGCACAGAGCAGGACGAAAAGGACTCGTCGAAGCAAATTGCCGGCATTGGGCAGGCCGGCCTATCGCTGCCCGACCGCGACTACTATCTGGTGGATAGCAAGCGGTTTCATGAGATTCGCGGCCAGTATGTGGAGCACGTGACGAAGATGTTCAGGCTGGCAGGCGACACGCAGGATCAAGCCGCCAGGGAAGCGGCGTCGGTAATGGAGATCGAGACCGCGCTGGCCAAAGCCTCGATGAGCCGCACCGATCTGCGCGATCCGGAGAAGACTTACCACATTTACACGGTTAAGGACTTTCAGAAGCTGACGCCGGATTTTGACTATTCAGTCTATTTCAAAGATGTGAAAGTGCGGCACTTTGACACGCTGGACGTGGCAACACCGGAATTCTTCAAGGCTCTGAACGATCTGATTGCCAAAGAGCCAATCGACGCGTGGAAGTCGTACTTCAGCTGGCATACGCTGCACGGGCTGGCGAGCGACCTGCCCAAGGCCTTCTTTGACGAAAACTTTGCTTTTTTTGGAAAGACGCTGGCGGGACAGAAGGAACCGACGCCGCGCTGGAAGCAGTGCACCAGCATGACCGACCGCGCTCTGGGTGAGGCCGTGGGGCAGGACTGGGTGAAACAGAACTTTCCACCAGCCGCCAAGGCGAGCATGGATCAACTGGTGGCCGCGCTGGAGAAGAGCCTGGGCGACGATATCAAGACGCTGCCCTGGATGAGCGACGCCACCAAGAAAGCGGCTGAAGAGAAGCTGGCGATGATCCGCAACAAGATCGGATACCCAGAGAAATGGCGCGACTACACGGCGCTGAAGGTCAGCCGCGACGACCTGATCGGCAACATCGACCGCAGCGCCACCTTCGAGCGCGACTGGAATCTCGACCACCTGGGCAAGCCGGTGGACGAGAAGGAATGGGGGATGACGCCGCCGACGGTCAACGCCTATTACGACCCGTCGTTCAACGACATCAACTTCCCGGCCGGAATTTTGCAGCCGCCATTCTTCGACTTTTCGGTGGACCCGGCGGTGAACTTTGGCGGTATCGGCGTGGTGATTGGCCACGAGATGACCCATGGCTTTGACGACGAGGGCTCGAAGTACGACGGCAAAGGCAATCTGCGCGAGTGGCAAACCGCCGAGGACCGCAAGGCGTTCACCGAGCGCACCGATTGCGTGGCCGACGAGTATAGCGGCTTTGAGGCTGCCGCTGCGCATGACGACGTTCCGGCACAGAAGCTGAATGGCAAGCTCACACTGGGCGAGAATACGGCGGACAACGGCGGGCTGCGCATCGCTTACATGGCACTGCTGGACACGCTGGCAGCGCAGGGAAAGAGTATCGACGACAAGATCGACGGCTATTCCGAGGCGCAGAGGTACTTCCTTGGCTTTGCGCAGGTGTGGTGCGAAAACATGACCGAGCAGGAGGCACGGCAAGAGGTGCTGACGAACCCGCACTCGCCGAGCCGCTGGCGCGTGAACGGCACGGTTCAGAACTTCGATGCATTCGGCAAGGCCTTTGGCTGCACGAAGGGCCAGCCGATGTTTCCGGCGAAGTCCTGCCGGGTCTGGTAAGGGCAAGCGTGCTGGGCACCCCACATCTGGCGCGATGAAACTGCGCCAGATGTGGGGTGCCCAGCCTATGACGTTTTTCATCCTTCGGGCGTCCAAACCAGCAGCATACAAAAGAATTGGTTCATTCCGCAGTTGTGCGGCGGCGTTCGCTTCGAGAGATGCGTGACAGAGCGGAAAAATGCGCCAATTCATGCTGTCTGCATCGAATACTAGGCACAACCTACCCTCGGCTTTTACAATGCAACAGGGACCCGTCCCAACCC
>CAYVMS010000144.1:0-9027 GCA_964452615.1 uncultured Occallatibacter sp. | reverse complement strand
CCGGCGATAGGAATCCTGTACTCGGCATTGGCCGTGAAATTGGTGTCGCCGCCAATCGATGAGATGCCGTAGATCGGCAGTGGCACCTGGACGCATTGATTCAATTGGGTGTTGGTCGTGTCGCGCGGAACACAACTGCCGTCTGGATTAGTCAACTGCACGGTGACGCGATTTGGAACGTAGCCGTAGGGAGTTGCACCGCGAGTGTCGAAGCCCCTCATCTCGGCCTCACCGCCGGAGTAGAAGCGGTTGTTGGGCGGAGCCACGGCGCCGCCATAACCCTGTACATAGCTCAACTGCGCGCGTAGGCCCAGTACGTTGCGCCCAGTCGCCGACGGGATCAGATAGTGCATTGGAAGAAACTGCTTGTAGGCTACGAGCGGCGTGAAGTAGCGCAGGTTGCCCCAGATGCCCGAGGTCTGGAAGACCGCTGTGTACTCTTTGCCGGTGCGCGGACGCATCGGATTATTGATGGTGTTATAGGAGTAGCTGAACGAGGCATAGCTGTTGATAATGCCGGTTAGCGCGTTGGAGCCCTGAATGCCCGAACGGAAGCTGATGGTCTGGAAGAAGGTCTGCGAAGCGGTGGAGAACGCAGTGATCGACGACCTGCTCAGAGAATAGGTGAGGCCTACGCGCTGGAAGGCGTGCCGCTTGAGCGGATAGCTGACCGAGAAGTTCAGGCCGGTGGCGGCCTGGTTGTAGTTCTGCGTCAGCGATTGCTGCGCCTGGGTCAGGTTCGTCGAAAGACCGGCGCTGGTCGCCAAGCTCTTGGCCGAGTTGAAGTCCTGCTTGTTGTTGTAAAGCTGAAAGCCCAGGTTGAGCGGGCGGTTGCGAACATAGGGCTGGGTGAAGCCGAAGGTGAATGTGCGGCTTACGCTGCCCAGGTTGCCTTGCAGGCTGAGCGTTTCGCCCAGACCGAGAAAGTTGTTGGTCTGGTAGTTCACGCCCAGAAACGCTCCGGACTGGCCGCTGAGGCCGCCGTTGAGGCCAATGGAGTTCTTGCCCTTCTCCTTGACCTTCAGCAGCAGGTCAACGGTGCCTGCATCGGGATCCTGGTGAGCCTCAGAGTCCTGCTCGACCTTGAGCGGTTCGAAGTATTCGAGCTGGTTCAGGCGGAGAAGGCTATACTCCCACAGTTGCGAGTTGTAAACCTGCCCTTCCTCAAGCATCAGTTCGCGGCGAATGACCTTGTCGCGGGTGATGGTATTGCCCTGGAATTCGATGCGGGAGACATAAAATGGCTTGCCCTCATCGATGTCGACAACTAGCGAAACAGTCTTCTTCTGTTCATCGAAGACAGGCTTGGGGATGGCGCCGAAGTTGATGTAGCCCAACTGCCCGTAAGCCTTCTTGAGGTTCTCCAGGCCCTTGCCGACCATCGTGGCGTTGAACCAGTCGCCGTCTTTGACGGCAAAGGTGCCGCGCAGAGCCTTCTCGTTGCGCACCGCTTTGTTGCCGGTGAACGTGATCGTGCCCAGCCGGTAGCGCGCTCCCTCTTCGATAGGCATCTGAATATCGATGCGCTTGCCCTTGTTCGGCCGGAAGGTGAAAAGGTTGAGTCCGCCCTGATCGCGAATCTGCGTCTTGGGCTCTTCGATCGCGGTGTTGTAATAGCCGTGATCGCGATAGGCCTGACGCACCCGCTCCGAATCCTCCTCGAGCTTCCCGGCGTCGAAGGTCTGCGCGAAAAGGTTCTCAAAGATGATCGAATAGGGAATGCCGATGGGCTTCAGGTTCTTCATCGAGCGGCGAAGCGTCAGGCTGCTCAGATGCTCGTTTCCGGTGAACTTGATCTGGCCCACCTTGACCGTCGGGCCTTCCTTGATGTTGAAGTTCACCTGCACCGAGGCCGGAGGAATCGTCTTGACTTCAGTCTTGATGGTGGCGAACTGGTGGCCGTGCTCTGAGAGTATGTCTTTCAGCACCGTCTCGGCCCGCTTGATCCTGGTCGGGTCGTACTGGCTCTCGACGGTCATGCCTACTTTTTCTTTCTTGAAGCGGTCCAGCACGTCCGACTGAGAGACCGCATTGAGGCCCTTGTAGTTGATCTCGCGGATGGTGGGCCTCTCCACGACAAAGATGTCCAGGATGATGCCCTTCTCGGTATCCTCGCGCTCGATGCGCACGTTATCGAAGTACGAGGTGTTCCACAACGAGTTGAGGTCGCGCTCGATCGAGATCGGATCGTAGGTGTCCCCCGGATGGGTAAAGAGCCGCGCCAGCACGGTCTCCTTGGGGATGCGCCGGTTGCCGATGACTCGAATCGAATCGATGGTCTCCGGCTGCTGGGCCAGGGCTGCGCCGGCGGCGAGCATCAACGCGATCAGCATCATCATCCGCGCAAGACGGCTCGTGGTCCGCAGCGTGCGGGTGACGGGATTGTGCTTGATCTTCACCGGGCCTGAGCCCTGCGTTGAGCACACGTTCTGGTGCGGTCCATAGTTCGCCATCAGGTTCGGCTTCACGGGAAGAATATCGCCACCCTCATTGCTGAAAAATCTGATCCTGCATAAAGGAAAGATTCATTATATTGGACCGCGGCCACCCCGCCCAAACCACTAGACCGAAGTTTTGGCCGGAATCCGTCTCTCTCCCGAAACTTCCCTGCCGCGCCTACCGCCTTCGGACTCGGGCCGGGTCCAAAAGGAACCCAAACCACAGTCTACCGGACGCAGCCGGGTTGGGAGGGCCTTCTGTCCAACTGGTGCGGGGTGACATTCCTTTTGGACGCCTGCCCGGCGCGTATGACATTCTCTCTGAACGGAGGTTGCCGGGCAATGAGCGAAGCGAGAGAGACCGTCTATCAGTTTTCGGCGTCACTGCTGGAAGGCGACTCGAACAGACGCCCAGTCTCCCTGGATGAGTTTCGGGGCAAGATCCTGTTGATCGTCAACACTGCCAGCCGATGCGGCAACACCCCGCAGTACGCCGGCCTGGAGCAACTCTACCGCGCCTATAAGGTTCGCGGCTTTACGGTGCTTGGCTTCCCCTGCAATCAGTTTGGCGGCCAGGAGCCGGGCTCGGCCGCCGAGATCGCCTCCTTTTGCGAACGGAATTATGGCGTCAGCTTTCCCCTCTTCGCAAAGATCGAGGTCAACGGACCCAATGCCCACCCCCTTTATCGATTTTTGAAGAAGGCCAAACCCGGGATCTTCGGCACCGAACGCATCAAATGGAACTTCACCAAATTCCTGATCGACCGGCACGGCAGCGTAGCACGTCGCTACGCTCCCTCGACCCAACCCAAGTCACTGTCCGCTGCCGTTGAAACTCTGCTCGATAGCAAATAGGCAATGCAACGGCCTGTATCTCGCATGAAATGAACTGTTTTTCCGAATTATCTTCGCGGATCTATTTCTTTTTTCTCTTTCTGTTTGGCCCCTACGTTATCCTTTTTCTTGTCTGGTCTGCGATCCCCTTCAGAGCAGGCCTCTTCGGAAGAACCAGTAAATGGAGGTTGCGGTGCGCCAAAATCTTCCCATGATTCTCATCCGGACGATCGTGGGTCTGGTGTTTGTGCTCGAAGGCGTCCTCAAGTTTGCCCAACCCGATGCCATGGGCGTTGGGCGCTTTGCCGCGATCGGCCTGCCTATGCCCAATCTGCTTGCGCCACTGGTGGGTGGTGTCGAGATCGGCTGTGGCGCCGCCATCTTGCTGGACTTCTTTGCCGGCGATGCCGCAATCTTTCTGCTTGTAGTCATTTTCGCGGCATTGATCACCACCAAGATTCCCATTATGCTGGGCAGGCCGCTGGGTCCGTTTACGCTCCAAAAACTCAACAACTATGGCTGGCTGACATTCTTTCACGAGGCCCGCCTCGACCTGAGCATGATCTTCGGCCTGCTGGCCATCGCTATCGATTCAGGCGTGCATATGGGCCGCAAGAGACGCTGGTACCAGGGCAGAGGTTAGACTGCATTTTCGAGTCACAGACTGATTCATGTGCAGTGCCAACTGAGATCATGAGTAGTTCTGCGGGCGCATCAAGCTCCCGGCACACCGTAATCGAAGAGGCTGGCTCGCAAAGCATGGCAGTCCCCGCCAAATCTTCCCTGGGTGAGATCTTCCAGCTCTTTCTACGCCTGGGGTTGACCGCATTTGGTGGTCCGGCGGCGCACATCGTCCTGATGGAGCGAGAGGCCGTCGAGCGCCGAGGATGGATGAGCCACGAAGATTTCCTCGACCTGGTTGGCGCGTGCAACCTGCTGCCCGGCCCCGGTTCGACGCAAGTAGCGATGGCTCTAGGCTACAGTCGCTGCGGCTGGTTGGGGTTAGTGGTTGCAGGCGGGTGCTTCATTCTGCCTGCCTCGCTGGCCACCCTCGCACTGGCGTGGGCCTACGTGCGCTATGGCAGCCTTGTCCAGGTTCAGGGACTGCTCTACGGAGCCAAACCTGTCATGGTCGCCATAATCGTTCAGGCTGTCTGGAACCTGGGCAAGACAGCTTATCGCCGCTGGCAAATGGCGGCGGCTGGGCTGGTCTGCTTTGTGGCCGCTCTCGCAGGAATTCCGCCAATTGCGGTGCTGCTCGCCTCAGGCGGTTTAACGCTGCTGGCGGCGTGGCCACGTTTCCGGCGTGGCGCGGTGATGGGGTTTGCCGGTCTGCCTCTCGCAGCGGGCGGCACGGCAAGTACGGCCGGGGTCGCTTCGATCTTCCTCGTCTTTCTCAAGCTGGGTGTGGTGGTCTTCGGCTCCGGCTATGTCCTGGTCGCCTTTCTCAAGGCCGATCTGGTGGACCGGCTGCACTGGGTAACGCAGCGGCAGTTGCTCGACGCCATCACGGCTGGCCAGGTGACGCCGGGGCCGGTCTTCGCCACGGCAACTTTTCTGGGATACCTACTGCACGGATGGATCGGTGCCGCCGTGGCGACCGCTGCCATCTTTCTTCCCTCTTTCTTTATGGCCGGAGTTGTAGGGGCGCTGGCCGAGCGCATTCGCACATCCAGGCTGGCCGCAGCCTTCCTCAATGGCGTGAATGCCGCCGCTGTGGCACTGATGGCCGCTGTGGCGATTGCGCTGGGCCGCGCTACGCTGGTCGATGGGTGGACTTTGGCGCTGGGGTTGGCGAGCGCGATCCTGCTGGTCCGCTACAAGATCAATGCGACATGGCTGATTCTCGGCGGCGCGGGCCTTGGCATTCTTCTGCAGGGGCTTTCCTGAAAATTTGGGTGACCCATATCTAGTGCGGCTTTATCGCGCCAGATGTGGGAACCCACGAACCCTGGTCACCCCGTCTCCTGAAGGCTGCCCTCTTAGCCGAAGCGATAGGCACTGATCGCTGCTCCCAACGGCTCATCGGTGAAGATGCGGCTGCCGGGTGCCTCTCCACCAGCGCCTGCGGCCACCATCAGCGGAATCAAGTGCTCTTCACGGGGATGCGAGAAGACTGCAAATGGAGCTGAGCGCCAGTGGGTCAGCAGGTCATCTCGCTCCGCGGCAGGCAACTCGACGGCGCGCGTCAGCCATGCGTCAAATGCCCTTGCTCGCTCAGGGGTCTCGGGGCGAAGGTAGCCACGCAGATTGTGAAAGCTCATGCCGCTGCCGATGATCAACACACCCTCATCGCGCAGAGGAGCGAGCGCCCGTCCAGCCGCAAGATGCAAAGCCGGGTCGAGCGAGGCCGCCAGCGAGAGCGTGACCACCGGAATCCGCGCCTCGGGGAAGGCAACCTTGAGTGGCACAAAGACGCCGTGGTCGAAGCCGCGAGTTTCACTGACCACCGACGGCAGGCCCGCCTGTTTCAACAGATCCGTCACGCGCACGGCCAGTTCAGGCTCGCCCGGCGCTGGCCAAGTGAGACGGTAGGTGTGCTCGGGGAAGCCGGAGTAGTCAAAGATCAGCTTGGGACGGGCTGCGGCGCTGGCCGTGAGGGCAGGCTCCTCCCAGTGGCCGCTGACGACCAGCAAAGCCTTGGGCGGCTCAGGCAACGTAGCCGCGAGCCCCTCAAGAAACCGCTGCGTGGCATTCCAGGTGTCGGCTGGGCCCCAGGTCCAGTCCATGAAAAAGCAGGGCCCTCCGCCGTGGGGAAGAAAGATTGTGGGCTGACGTTGCGGCTTCGCGGGCATCGGCTTAACCTCGGGGCATCCCGGCCCGATCCATGGAGCCGACATGATAGTTGTTCAAACAACTAACATCTTGGATGCTTCGGTGCCGTTTGCGATTCAGCCGCCTAACTTTTGGTCGACCGGCGAGGACAGCACGCCGCGCTATACTTGAATTTCCCCCTTTGAGGCGTCTTGATCCCGAAACTGCGGGCCCGCGCCTGCATGGGGAAACCGCCTTGAGCCGCCTCGCCGATCAAAGACCAGGGGCGTGCCGTTCTTGTGGAGAATCAGACGTTGACCATCTCGCAGAAGCGCTGGCTTTCCCTTCTTTGGCTGCTCTTCATCGTCTGTTTCGCCCTGGTGCACGCGCTCCATCTAACCGCCGACTTTCCCAACCATACTCCGTGGTACATGGACTGGGCCAAGTACACCGACGAAGGCTGGTACGGCAACGCAGCCATCCGCGCCCACCTCTTTGGTAACTGGTATCTCGCGGGAGACTTCAATCCGGCCCCGGCCGTGCCCTTGTGGCCCTTCCTCGAGTGGGTGCTCTTCTTCTTTACCGGAGTCACTGTGGAGGCGGCGCGCGGGCTTGCGGTTGCCTTCTTCTTTTGCAATCTGCTGTTGAGTTACCTGCTATTGCGAGCGAACGGATCGCGCTGGGTGGCGCTGCTAGCGGTGACTCTGATCGTCACCAGCCCATTTCTCTACTGCTTCAGCCGGTTGGCGATTCTCGAGCCCATGCTGACCGCACTCACACTGGCGGTTCTGAATCTCGCGGTGCGCCTGCCACGGTTGCGCCGTCCGGTGGTCGCGTCAGTCGTAGTTGGCTTGCTATTCACGCTGATGATGCTCACCAAGACCACCGCCATCTTCTTGCTGCCGGCACTGGCCTGGGCGATGCTGCTGCCGCTTTGGGCCAACCACAAGCTGTGCGTCCGTGTTGGCCTGGCGGCATCCGGAACCTTTGCCGCCGCTTTCGGCCTGTGGATGGCTCTGATTGTCCACTTCGGTCTCTATGCCGACTATAAGTATCTTTTCTTCGTCAATAATTACACCAAGCCGAAGGAGTTTTACTGGCCTTTGCTGAGCCTCTGGTGGTCATTCCACGGCGGACTCTGGGTGGGCCGCATCCTGGTTCCGCTCGCCGGCCTGCTGACCCTGGTTGTGATTGTGGCTGCGATTGCGACTGTGGTTGCGCCAAGCTCGGCGTTGGCTCGTCGGAATCAGTGGGCTCACAATCTCTTGCAGGACCCAGTCTTTGGCGCTTCGATCCTGGCCGTCGCTGGCTATATCTTCTTCATGACCTACCAGAACCATCCTCAGCCCCGCTACTTTGCGGTGGTGGCGATCTTCAGCTTCTTCGTACTGGCGCAGGGGGCTGGTGCGTTGCTCGGGCAAAGCACTTCGGCCAATGAGAAAAGTCCACGTCGCCATCAAGAACGCCTGCTCGGATGGGCGGTGGTCGCCGTGGCCAGCCTTACCGCGGCTTTTAACGGCCTCCAGACCCTGAACTTCGCAACCCATCCCGAATACACCTTTGTCCAGGCAGCGCGGCGGCTGACACAGTATATTGATACCCACCCGAACGGCAATCGGCTGCTTGTCTCGATCAGCAGCGATCAGATCACCCTGGTCACCCACCTGCCCACCTTGTGCGACGACTTCGGCACGCAGGATCTGGTTACAAAGCTGGCCAGCTACCAACCCGGCTGGTGGGCCACATGGAACGATATCGATGCCGGCACGCTGGAGGACATCCACACGCACTACTCGCTCGAGCAGGTGGCCAGCTACCGCGCCTTCGATGACCCGGAGCGTAACGTGCTGGTGCTCTTTAAGCTGCACCCGCTTGCCGGTGGCAAGACACGCTCGCCTGGCGATCAAAATCTTCAGATCCCGTTGCCTGGCGATAAGATCGATATTCCTATCCAATAGTGAAATAAAGCGTTATGCCACGCCATTCTGGGCAGTGTCTCTATTCCCGGAAGCCCCGGTATGGTGTGACTGCAATCACTCGACAGTGTCCGGGCCGGGTGATAGCCTTCGGATGACTATTCTTGCGGAAAATTTTCGTTGTATTTTCCGGTTTCGTTCGCGGTAAGCCATCGGCAATTCAGCTTAAAAACAGCTTGGGAGGATTTGTGACTGCACAGTATCTGGTGTATTTCTTTATGGCCTTGAGCGCGCTTTCGCTGCTCGTGGCCTTCAATTTTACACGCGTTAAGACACTCCTAAAGTGTCATTACAGGACCGTAGCGGCTCTTATGGGCCTGCTGCTTCCCACATTCGCCGGCGCGCAGGAATCGGCGGGCGGCGAAGCCAGCCTGAAGCTGCCTGACCTGTCGGTCGTGAATCATTTCGGCCTCTCAGGCCCCGCTCTGTTGATGGTCGGTTTGGCATTCTGCGTTCTCGGCCTGATCTTCGGACTCGGGATCCTTGTGCAGTTGAAGAACCTGCCGGTTCATAAGTCGATGCGCGAGATGTCTGAGCTGATCTATGAGACCTGCAAGACCTATCTGATCACGCAGGGCAAATTCATCATGTTGCTCTGGGTCTTCATCGCGGTCATTATCTCGCTTTACTTCGGCTGGCTGTCGCCGGTGGGAAATGTTGCGGTTACCCTGCCTATCATTCTGGGTTTCAGCCTAGTCGGCATCGCGGGCAGCTATGGCGTCGCATGGTTCGGCATACGCGTCAACACCTATGCGAACTCACGAGTGGCATTCGCCGGATTGAAGGGCAAGCCGTATCCGCTCTTTGCGATTCCGCTCAAGGCCGGTATGAGCGTCGGCATGATGCTGATTTCGGTTGAGCTGCTCATCATGCTCATCATCCTTCTCTTCGTCCCGGCCACGTATGCCGGCCCCTGTTTCATCGGATTCGCCATCGGCGAGTCTCTGGGCGCGGCGGCTCTGCGTATCGCAGGCGGCATCTTCACCAAGATCGCCGACATCGGCTCCGATCTGATGAAGATCGTC
>CAYVMS010000143.1:0-9053 GCA_964452615.1 uncultured Occallatibacter sp. | reverse complement strand
GCCGCATCGACGAACCAGCGGACCATGCCGCCGCAGAAGATGGCTAACGTCGTTCCAATGGAGAGATAAGCTCCGACGGCGAAGCTAAGCGAGCGGATGCCGAGTAACTCGACTGCGATGACGAGGAAGACTCCGAGTAGAACCAGACCCCAGGGGAGCTTGCGACTTAGTATGCCGTTGATGACGGTGGCCATGAGGCGAGCTTGCGGCGCGGCTGCCTTCTCGCTGCCGATGCCTTGTATCCACTGGACTTCAATTTGGTGGGTCGCGGGGGAGTAGAGGTATTTGCCGTCGGCCAGTTCAGCGGAGCCGAGGGCGTTGAGGATTGTGTATTCAGTTTTGTGATGGGTGGTGGAGGATTTGTCCGCAGCAAGAACGTGAAATGTCTCGGGCAGGCGCTGAGCATCGTTTTGGACGGCGACGCCGGGATGAGACGCGTTGATGTCCCAGGGCTGAGCGGCGGAGCGGAACTCTTGCAGGCCGGTATTCATCAGGTTGAGCGTGAGGCCGATGGCGACGGTGGAGACGACGACGCCGATCATTAACGCAATCTGTTGTAGCCGGGGCGTTGAGCCGACGAGATAGCCGGTCTTGAGGTCCTGCGAAGTGTCGCCTGCGTTGGCCGCCGCAATGGCGACGATGCCGCCGATGGTGATGGCGAGCGCGCCGTAGGCGGGGGCTGTCCAGCCCTCGAAGAGGAAGACGGCGCAGGTGGCCATGAGTGTTGCGATGGCCATGCCGGACATGGGGTTGGCCGAGCTGCCGATCAGGCCGACGATGCGCGAACTGACGGTGACAAAGAGGAATCCGAAGATGACGACGAGCAACGCAGCGGCGATATTGGGCAGAACGCCGACTTGCGCTCCGGGCACCGGCTTGAAGGTGAGGAAGATGAAGGTAAGGACAACGATAGCGAGCGAGCCGAAGACGACGGTGCGCATGGAGAGGTCGTCCTCAGTGCGCAAGGGTCTGGCGTTGGTTTGCGAGCCTGCGCGGAGGTTTTTGAATCCGGCAGAGAGCGCGCTGACGATAGTGGGGAGCGTGCGGAGGAGGGTGATGAGTCCGGAGGCGGCGACCGCTCCCGCACCCATGGGGCGAATGTAAGTGGACCATAGCTGGCTGGGGCCCATGGCTGCGATGGGAATGGTGCCGGGATAGATGGGGCTGGGCATGGCCTTGCCGAAGAAGTAAATCAACGGCATGAGAACGAGCCAGGAGAAGACGCCTCCGGCAAAGATGATGCCGGCGATGCGGGGGCCGATGATGTAGCCGACACCGAGATATTCAGGAGTGGCATCGGCCTTGATGGACGAGCCTTTGAGGACGTGCTGCGGGCCGAAGTCGGGCTGGAACTCGGGGGTGCCGGGCCACGCCTTGAAGAGATTTTCGTTCTGAAAGAAGGTGTAGACGCCGCCGATGCCGAGGCCGAAGAAGACCCGGCTGGCGAAGGAGCCTCCTTTTTCCCCGGCGATGAGGACGTCGGCGCAGGCAGTGCCTTCGGGATATTTGAGGTTGCCATGTTCCTGAACGATGAGCTGACGGCGCAAGGGAATCATGAAGAGTACGCCGAGCCAGCCGCCGATCAAGGCCAGCATGAAGATGCGGGAGTATTCGAGATCGAAGCCGAGAAAGACGAGGGCCGGGAGGGTGAAGATGACTCCCGAGGCGATGGACTGGCCGGCGTTGCCAGTGGTTTGGACGATGTTGTTCTCAAGAATGGAGGGTGTTGTGCTTATCGCCTGCCTTAACCAGCGGGGCATTGGGATCGACTGGATGACTTTGCCCCTGCAAAGAGTAGTAATCCACCTCAAGATACTTATTGAGAGCACCGCGATGGGGATAGACGCAGCAACTGTGAGGCCGGCGCGCAGGCCCACATATACCGTGACGCCTCCGAAGACGACGCCGAAGAAGCATCCCAACAGAATGGCGCGAAAGGTCAGCTCAAGGGGATTCTCGTCGGGAGAGACGAAGGGCTGAAAGGCGGGGGGCTGAGAGTCGGGCACGGATGGCCTCCATTGATTCCAGGCGAATTTGGGGTAGATTCCCTGAAGGGGAAGTGTAGCAGCGAAGGGGGTTGAGGGGACAAGTGGGCGCGATGGAACGAAGCTCAGAAAAACATCTGAGCTTCGTTCCCTGGTCGATTGTCGTAGTAGCCGGGCCGGCGTCAAGGGCCGAGATGAACGCCAACGGGAGAACAATCCTGCTGACTCACTTCAGCCGCGCAAGCAGTTGTCTGCGGCCTACGGGCGGTCGTAGAAGCGGAAGAAGAGCGAGGGCTTGGCGACGGGCTCGGCGCGCGCCACCAAGCCTGCCACCTGGGTATCGCTCAACGGAGTGAACTCGCGGGCCAGTTGGACGTTTTCTTCCAGTTGAGCGATCGTGTCGCAGCCTATGATGACTGTGCTCACGGGGCGCGACAGGACGTAGTACATGGCCTCGCGCATTGTCATGGTGCCGGGCGTTGAGGTCTGGACGTTCATGCCTTCCCAGGAGTGCTTCTGCGCCTCGATGGACGGCGGGGTCCAACTGGAGAGCAGGCGGCTGCGAGCTGGCACCTTCATCCCGATAATGCCCATCTGGCGTTCAACGGCAAGCGGCAACAGTTCCTGATTGAAGCTGTAGTGGTGGGGGTCCGCTGCATTGATGGCCATCAGGATCGTGTCGAAGGGATGGCGCTTGATGCACTCCATCAACGATTCGGGCCGGTAGTGGCCGGTAATACCCAGATTGCGGACGACCTTTTGCTGCTGCATCTCGAGCAGAGCTTCCATGGCGCCGCCCTTGGCGAAGATCTCATTCACGTCGGTCATGGTGCCGATGTCGTGCAACTGCCAGAGGTCCACGTGGTCGGTCTGGAGCAGTTGCAGCGATTTCTCGATCATGCGCATCGAGCCTTCGCGGGTGCGCTCTTTGGTCTTGGTGGCGAGGAAGGCCTCGTTGCGGCGGCGCGCCATGACCTTGCCTACGTACTGCTCGCTCCAGCGATCGGGGCCGCCGTAGATGGATGAAGTGTCGATGTAGTTGACGCCCAGATCGAGCGCGCGCTCGATGATGGGCACGGCGACGTCGAAGTTGTTTCCACGCTCGAGGGCAGCCTGGCCACCGAGCGAGAAGATGCCCACGCGATAGCCCGTCTTGCCCAGGTTGCGCGTTGGCATGGCCGTGGGCGTTTTGGGGTTCGACGGAAGGCTGGGAAGGGTCTTGGCTGCGTCGGCAAGCGCTGCCGATGGAGCCAGCAATGCGGCGGTGATCGCGCCGCCCGCCTTCAGAAATTCACGACGGCCCTGCTTGCGCACCGCAACGGGTTGATCTTCGCTCATAAAAGCCTCCTCGCCGATGTAGCTGGCACAGTGAGAGACCATCATAAACCCGCGCGAGGGTGGTAGGGAAACAGATATGGAGACGAGGAGCGCGGTTTCCCCATTCTTGAGGGGCGGCAGCGTGAAGTGCTTTATCTGGAATAGGTTATGGCGGTTAATAGCCAAAGAGGAAGATTTCTTCAGTTGAAAGTTCGTGGTGTTTGGCACCCACAGCAGGGCGGATCTTCCTTGGGAGATGTCCGATTTTATTCGAAACGCCAGGTAAGTCCCGTCGTGAATCCTACTGGATATCCGGGTGTACCGTGAACGCGCGCCTCAATGGGAGCTGAAGGGGTGACGCGAGAATAGAAGAAGTTCTGCGTTTCGTAGTAGTGCTTGTTATTCAGATTGTCGATTGATAGGTTCCACTCGATACCGTGCCCCAGTTTTTTTGTCGCTGCAAAATCAAGGACGTCCAAGCCAGTGGCGTGAGTTTCATACGCGTTGGTGTAGGGCGAAGCCGGTAGGAAAGATGTTGTGTCGGGACCGTAATCTGGGTTAACTACGAGATAACCGCTGATGTGGCGATAGCGCAATGAGCTATATAGGCCATGCCACTCACTCAGCGTCAGACTGGAATTGGCGACTGAATGGGGCGCGCTATCAACATACTGGCGCGGCGATGTGCCGAGGAAAAATGCGTTGGACACTTGAGTCAGGCCGGCATTCCAGCTTATGTGATCGTTCAACTGGAGCGAGGTTTTCACTTCCCATCCGTAGGAGCGGCTTGGCCCTTGGTATTGCATTGTGCCGTTGTCTGGATCGTAGACGTCCTCATGCTGACGGTCAATGAGAAACAGATCGGTGCTGGCTGAGAACTGCTTCAACTGATGAGAAGTTCCGATCATGTAGAAATTGGTAGTGGCAATCTTCGGAGCCTCGGGGTCCAGCGCCATGCCGCGCGCATCCTGGCTCGTAACTGCGCGGCCAAAGTTGAAGTGAAGCGCCATGGGAAGACGATTAGTTGGCGTATAGATAATGTTTACCTTGGGCTCAAGAGCGCCGGCGTGAGTTAGTCCGGAGTTAGCTGCCACAATCCTGTCGGTCAAATCGAAACGAAACTCATCAAAGCGCAATCCGGCGTCGAGGTGCAGATGCTTGAAGTCGATACCCTCTTGCGCATACAGTGCCGGGTTGGTGATGTGCACATTTGCCTCGGTCCATGGCTTGCCTGGAAAGGGTGAGCCTGGAGCTGGCGGAACTGGCGCGATGACCTGGCGATCCTTGTCGTGAAACAAGTCCACGTTGATCCAACTGTCGCCAAGATTGGCTCCGGCCATAAAAAGAGAGGGAAGCTTAAAAGCGTTGCCTGCGTGGATATACTGCGCACTAGCGCCTTGCTGCAGGCGCGAATCATGCTGCTGAATTCCATCGCCATTGATTGGATCGCTCAGATAAAAGGTGAAATCGCTGAACAGGTCGAAGAGCGAACGAGTAATATAGCCATCCATGCGCAGAGTATCGCTCGCGCGCAGATTTCGCTTGTAATACACGCTGGCTGTTCCGTTGCACACCTTGCCACCATCGCTGGGGTCCATATATCCGAAGCGATCGAGCACGCCGGAGTCGACAAGATCCAGCGGAATCTGGCCTGATGATTTGAAGTCATTGCGTCCGGCGTTGAACTTGAAGCCAAGCGATTGTGCGCCGCTGATTTTGAAGGTGTAGTTACCTGTGATGTTATCGCGCAGATAGTTTAGAGGATTTATGAATGGGCCATCGGTGTAGGCATGTTCCCAGGAGAGAAAACTGTCGGCGTTTTCTAGTCGTGGACTCCATGCGGCAAAGGTGCGGTAGCCGTTGAACGATCCGCCTTGCGCGCGCAGCGTCCACTGGTTGTCGAGTCGCTCTTTGAGGCGGATGTGAATGACGCCGAGCGCGGAGAAGTCTCCATATTCAGCACTGAATGGGCCGTTGATCAAGTCAACGTCATCGACCAGTTCAGGACTGAGGGCTTTGAGCCAGCCAAGATAGCCCTGCCCGTGGGCCTGTGTGGCTTGATTCTGCGGGATGTCATCGACGAGGACTTTGAGTCCGCCGTTCAGGCCGCCATGGTCGAGATTGAATCCGAAGCGGCGAAACTCGAGCGACTTACCTCCGCCTTCGTGCTGACCCGCATTGATGCCGCTGTCGAGGGTTTCAAAGAGCTGGTCGTCGCGCAAGAAAAGTGTGTTCTTGTAGATCGTGTCATTGCGGCGGTCAATCGCTGGATCAGCGGCTGTGGCTGTGATGACGAGAGTCTGCTGCTCTCTCGGGATCACGTAGCGAATTTGAAGCCGGAGGCCTTCGGATGGAGCATCGGAGGCAAGAAGTTGCCGAAAGCTGCCAACGAATGTGCCTGTGACGCTCAGGGTGACCGACCCAGGCGGAACTCGCATCGAGAACGCGCCCTGGCCGTTGGTGAGTGTGGAGAGGCTTCCGGTTATCCATTGAGCTGTAACCGTGGCTCCGATCAAAACCGCTGAGCGCTCATCGATTACGATGCCGCTGATTAGTCTTGCTGCGCGCGGCTGTGCACTTGGGAAAATCACACTTGGACTTTGCGGCGGAGTTTCATTCGCCTGCCCAGCCGAACCGAGCGCTGACGACAGGGCGAAAAGAGACAATAACACGATCCTTAGCTTCGTGCTATTTGCCGTCATGGGTTTCCTTGTGTTCAAATGGCCTGCTGTAGATCAGTGTTTATGGTTGTGTTCGTGTGCGGAACCTTCAGAGTCCTTGTGTTGGTGTTCGATCGCGCTTGCAGGAACGGTCATGACCAGCCTGCCGTGCCGCACGCCTTTGAGCCCGATCAGCCGATCGGCAAATTGACTCACTCTCGCCGACTTGCCATGGACGATCAGTACCTCAAGACACGAGTCGTGGTCGAGATGCGCGTGGCTGGTGGACACGACCAACTCATGGTGAGCGTGCTGCAACTCGGTGAGTTTTTCAGAAACTCCAGAGGCGTGGTGGTCGTAGATGAGCGTGACCGTGCCGACAACCGAGGCATTTGGCGCTGCGGTCTTTTCACTCACCAACTGGTCCCGGATGAGGTCGCGAAATGCCTCGGAGCGGTTGGTATAGCCGCGGTGCCCGATCAGGCGGTCAAACCGCTTGAGAAGATCTGAATCGAGCGCAATTCCTATTCTGCTCAGAACGCCCATGCATACTCCTAAGTCAATTTCCAATCAATCTTGGGAAAGGACCATGGTAGCACGAACATCTGATTCATGCTACATATGGTTTACCGGATCGGGCCGAAGCTAACTCGGAGGACCGGGAATCAAAGTAGAGTCAGACTATTGCTTCGCTGTTGGTGTGCCGCTTGACATTTGTATATACATGTGGCTCAATATGTATATATAGGAGAAATTTCCATGCCTGTGACTCTAACCTCGATTCGGCTGGACACGAAGCTGGCCGATGAAGCCGTACGCGCTCTGGGCGCAAAGTCGCGGACCGAGGCCGTCCACATCGCGCTCACGGAGATCGTCAGATTGAATGGCTTCAAGAAGCTCATGAAGAAATATGGAGGCAAGGGAACCTTCGCGGGCAGCGATGAGTGAGATCGCGATCTTTGACACCTCTGTTCTGATCGATCAGATCCGCTCGAATCGGCATCTCGACCGTATTCTGAAACTTGAATGCCGAATACGGAACAACGCCGTGGTCTTGGCCGAGCTTTGGCGCGGCGCAACATCGGCGGTGGACCGGGAAATCCTTCAAGCTCTCGAACGAAGCCACCCCATCCTCACGCCCACGGAGAAGAATTGGCTGGAATCTGGCAAGATCCTGGCCAAAATCCAGGCCGATAGCGGCTTTGAGCCGCGCAAACTGCGCGAGTTGCACTTCGATGTGCTGATTGCGCTGACCGCGCGCAGCAATGGGGCCAAAGTGATTACGAGCAATCGAGCCGACTTCGAACTGATTCGCGAGTACCGGGCATTCGAGTTGGAGGTCTGGTAGGCCTTGCTCTCCCAGGTCCGATATGCCCTACCTTGGCGGTCCGACGCCCTGAGCCTCTGGAAATCAATGTACAACCCTGCCGAACAGACTCGCGATCCAGGATGGGATTCCGGCGTAGGAATATGCTAAAAGACCGGTTCCAATCGTCCACATCACTGCCTTTCGATTCGGAGGCGGCACCCTCTGAACAGCATAAAGCGGTCTCTGGAGCGCAGGCCATATCAGGCGGTGGATTAGCATCAGAATCGCTAACGATATGACTAATAGTATTGCAAGTGCATCAAGCGAGTTTACCGAATACGAAAGGAGCAGGGCGAACCCGGTCGGCTCGGAGTAGGAGGCGACCTTGGTTCCAACATAAAAAGGGAGCACAGCCATCATAGCGAGGACTAAGAACTGGAATGCAACAGCCATCAATATTCTTCCTATCCGGTCAGTTTCTGAAATACGTCGGAGTATCCATCGCATAAAGACAATGTACGACACATCGGATATAACACCTATTGCCAAGACCCCAAAAAGGACGATCGTGAATAGTTCCCCATTCTTATGGCCATTTGGCGTTGCGATGAAAACATAAAGGAGAAAATCAGCGATGAAGAATAAGGGGATCCCAAATGACAACCACCACAGCGCTCGTATCAACCTGGGAAGCGAAGGTTTCCATGGTAGGGGCAGAATCTCCGATAACGCTGGAACCATCGCGAAGGCACTCACTCGCAAGAACAATACGAAACCATTAATTGCAGTGGAATTGTCGTGAAGGTTGGCAAAGATTCTAAGAGGGACGACTGAAATGATCGAGGCTGAGAGAAACACGGAAGCTACAGAGAGGGCAAGTGAGACTGCTATCGAACGTGCCGAAAACAATCGTTTGCTGAAGACCCTGTCAAGGCCGACGCCGCATGCTCGCGCAACTCCCTTAATGAAAGACGCTACCCATGAGAGTGATGCTGTCCGGCCCTCGTCAAGCCTGATCCACCAATCTTCAAGTTTGCTTTGAATCCTTCCGTCCTCGCCATCATATGTAAGCGAAGCGAAGAAAACAAAAATGAGGCCCAGAACCGCCGCCACGGCGCGGGGAGCATATTCAAACCAAGACCAACGCATTGCCTTCGCCTTCCTTGCCTTAAAGATTTCTGGCGAGTGGCCGACATCTCAGTATACGGTCAAGCTTGGGGTACCCCGCCTTGTGTTTCGAGGAACGAATGCACAAAGGCCGTTCCCTCGGGAACGGCCTTTGTGGGTTTTGCGCCGAAGGCGCGGCTGCTGCATGCAATGCCTAGTCGCCGGCGACTAGCTCAGATTCTTTCTTCTCCGCTGGCTTGGCGGGGGCGATAGAACCTAGTGTTACGAGACCCTCGACTGGCTTTTCGCCGAGTACATGCTCGCGATAGAGCTTGGCCATGCGGGCATTTTCGGTGGCGTCGAGTTGCTTACCATCGCGTACGCGAATCTTTTCTTCGCGGGCGTTTTTGGCGATGCCGAGTTCGTCGAGCGTGTGATTGGCGTCGGCGTTGACGTGCTCCATGTTGAGCGTGAGGTCGTGGCCTACCTGAGCCATGGCCACCTTTTTGCCGCCGGCGAAGATCTCGTGGCGGCCGTGCTCCTCATACCACTTGGTGAGGGTCGCGGTCATGTGCATCTTCTCGATGATGTTGCGCCAACCGATGCCCGTGTTGTAAGCGCAGAAGCTGATCTCGCCCTCTTGCGTGGCGTAGGGGATAATACATTGTTCTGTCC
>CAYVMS010000142.1:5933-9053 GCA_964452615.1 uncultured Occallatibacter sp. | reverse complement strand
CTCGACTTGAGCAACTCACTCGTTACTTATCGGATTCTGACGGTTAGAACTGCTGTGCGCTTGGTCACTCCCTTGACTTCGACCAGTTCCATGGGATTGCGACCAACTTCGATCACCTCCCACAGCATGGCCGTGACGCAATCATATACATCGGAACCAGCAACCTTCCGTAGTCACCTTGTCGAAGGTGAGCCGTGCTTTGTTTGCGGATCATCGGAACATCCCTATGCGCACGGAGGAATTGCCGCGCTCAAACGCACTGCCAAGGGGAACCGATCACTCGGGATTCCTTTGTGCCCGAAAAAAGCAATCATTGCCCGTAGGCAGCTGCGTCGAGATCCATGCCGAGCTCTCCCAAGCAACCTATCTTTTCTGGGACCAGCGATAGACGACGCCCGCACTCAGCAACAGATTGTTTTGGTGATTGTTTGTGGAGTTAGCAAATTCGGTCAAGTCATAATCTGCTTGAGCAATTCGAACGGCAAAACGGGAGCCAAAAAGCAGGTCGATGCCGCCGCCAATGTGAGTAGCGAAGGCTGTGGTGTTATCCCCCGCGCCAGCGATTCCGCCTCCTGCATGTGCGGCCCCCACGAGCAGTTGAGCGAATGGCTGCAGGCTGTGCGAAGTTCGCCGCCTTAATTGCGGAAGGATGAAGCGCGCTCCAGCCAAATAGGAAGTCAGTGTCAAAGAATTTCCAGTGGAGGGTCCATTGGTGGCGACTTCCCCGCTGATCTCGGCTACCATAGCCAACTGGGAACGAAGATTCCAGGAGCCGGAAATGCCGCCGCCGTTTAGGTAGAAACAGCCGCAATCTCCGGGCTGGGTGTTGGAGTGTATCCAATGATACGTCAATGCTGCATCGCCTGCTACGACAGGGGTGCCGGGCGTCGCTTGACCCATGGCCGCCAGGGTTGTACCGAGTAACAAACCAGTGATTCGTGCAATGACTCGCATTCTCTTTTCTCCTCGTGCACCGTGGGTCAGTTGGCTGGTGCGAATTCAGTAGCCTGCTTGTTGCCGTTCATCTTCCTTATGCAGTGTGCGCGCGGCGAGTAATCCTGCCGGCTTAAGGTGCGCTGACGGTGGCCGTGAGAGAGGAAATCGTCACAGACTCCATAGATCCTCCAGTAGAGGCGGTAAAGCCAAGGTAAGCTACAGGAGGCAAAGACACAGTTCCAGTGAAAAGCTCATACCCGTCCATAGTTACCGTCATTACGCTGTTAACGACAGTCACCACATAGGTATGGGTTGCGCTAGTAAACGCTGCGGCGGTGTAGTCCGTGCTGGACTGCGTGTCGAGGTTGCCATTCACAAAGGTCCAAGGATTCTCCCAGAGATTTGCCGCGCCCTGACCTACCGCCATGTAAGGAACGCTGATCGGATCACATGCCTCGTTGGTTGTGTCGCCTGTATACTGCGGGCAGGTGTTACTAAGGGCTCCTCCATCATCATTGCCATTCTGGTATGTATCGAAGCCCAGCACAAATCCTGGAATCCCGTTGGCACCCAATCCCTCACCAGTCCGGCCCATAGATGCTGTCGTAGCGCCTTGGGAGGGATTGGCAAGGATCATGGTGAAACCGTCTGCCGGAGTTTGACCATTGGTATGTGCAATCGCGACGGTGTAGCTGACGGTAAATTTAGCCGTGGAGATGAGCGTAGGCCAGTAAACTGCGGCAGCCTCAGTTCCAAGGTTATTGGTCATTTCGATTGTGCAGGCACCGGTGTTCTGATAGGGAACATCGCCGGATACCGTTCCAGCTGAGGCGACTCCGTTCTTGGTCCCGTTCAGCACCCAGTTGACGCTGCTGTAGTTGCACAGACCATCACCGGAAGTGGGGTTTCCAATAGTGCCCAAGGAGCCTACGAACAGACCGGCGGTGCTACTGGTGAGCGGGTTGGTGCCGCTGATCTGGGTTGTGCCGTCGCTGGTGCTGGTGACGACCGCATAGAAGACAGCGGCGGTAGCAGTGACGGGTACATTTTGCAGCGTAAGAGAAGATGTCGCCGATCCAATTACTGTTGCACCGTTGAGATCTCCGCTAGATACTGCGCCATCTGAGAGGGCGTTGAACGTGGTGGAGCCGGGAGCGGCCCAATACCACTGATAGGCAGGAATGCATCCGGTGCAGGTGGCGGTGACGCTATAGCTGGCCAGAGAGTTGACCGGAATGTACTGGGCCTGCGGCTGACCGGAAATCTGAAGCTGGATGCCAGCTCCAACCGCCAGAACAGCGCGGATGGATACGGCGGTGCCATAGCCATTGTTGACGATGACATAGTAGCTGTCACCATCATTGCTCTGCGCGGTCTCTGTACCGGGGACCATGTAGCTGCTGCTGGTGGCGCCGGTGACAGTTGCACCGGCAGTAGGGGTGGTGACTTCCGTGGCGGAATAGGGTACGCGATACCACTGATAGGTGAGCGTTCCCGGTCCCGATGCGGTGACGGAGAAGGTCGCCGTACCACCGACTGCTGCCGTTTCTCCGACGGGCTGGATGACGATGGTGGGCGGCACGGCGGTGTCGGTATCAGTCACCGTAAGCGTTGCGGTGGTGCTGGTAAGTGTGGTATCAGTGCAGTCACCATCCGTTACCGTAGCGTAGTAGGTAGTTCCGCTGTTGGAGGTTTGCAGCGCACCGGTCGTGTAGGTGCTTGATGTGGCGCCTGTGATGATGGTTCCGCTGCCGGGCGTGCCGGTATACCACTGATAGGCGAGCGTGCCGGTGCCGCTGGCCGCAACTGAGAAGGTCGCCGTCTGTGTGGCATAGACGCTGACCGATGAGGGATTGTTGGTGATGGTAAGCGTAGTTGGGGTCATCACGTTGAGCGTAACCGTGTTGGATGTGACCGACTCCGTGGGGTTCGAGACCTGGCACGAGTAGCTGCCATTACTGGCGGAAGTAACATCTGAAAAGGTAAGTGTGGGGGAGTTGGTCCCGATGGTTGCTGCGCCGAAGTACCACTGATAGGTGGTCGCATTCGTAGCGGAGATAGTCAAGGATGGATTGTATCCGGAACAAACATTCTTGCTGATAGGCTGAACAGTAATCACCGGTGCTGATGCCGCCACCGCAAAGCTGGTGGTGGCCGTTGCGGCTGCGTAGTTTCCGCTTGCTG
>CAYVMS010000142.1:0-5833 GCA_964452615.1 uncultured Occallatibacter sp. | reverse complement strand
AGGGCGCGTTGCCATAGGTCTCGGCTGGAATCGAAGAGAAGGTCAGCGTTGGAACCTCGGCCGCCACCGCAAAGCTGGTGGTGGCCGTTGCGGCTGCGTAGTTTCCGCTTGCTGCCTGCGTGGCGGTCAGATAGATGGTTCCCGCGCCGGTGATCGTTACGGTGCCTGAACTGGAGACAGTGCCCGCACTGGTCTGGCCTGCTGTGAGCGCATAGGTGACCGCGCCGCTCGATGCCGAGCTGGCAGTGACCGGGAAGGGCGCGTTGCCATAGGTCTCGGCTGGAATCGAAGAGAAGGTCAGCGTTGGAACGAGAGGAGTCACGGCCAAATCTAACGGTGCACTCATCTCATTTCCGGCTGCGTTGGTTACCTTCACGGTGTAGACCGAACCATTCATACTGATCACTGTTGGCCCAGTATTGTAGGAGCTGGACGTGGCGCTATTAATGGCGACACCATTCAAATACCACTGATATGTGAATGGACCCACGCCTGTGGCTGTTACAGTGAAGATCGCGCTTTGCCCGACGGTGACTGTTTGCGATTGGCCCTGCTGAATTGTGAGTGCAGGCTTGTTTTCGCCCCAACCTCCACTGCATCCTGAAAGCACTAGTAAGCCAAGGGTTGTGGCCAGAACGCCGAACGCGACGCGGATACGCAGGACCGTCGACACTTTCATTTTGGGAACTCCTCAGAGATAAGGTCCAATTTAGGAACTCGGGAGTACGGGCTTTGCCGGGTTTTCATTGACAGGCAACTCTCTAGGGTTTATCGGCAACTTAAAGACTTTATCTAGTAATGGGGCCGCAAATTTTGCAACGCTGCCATTTCACTCTGGCAAAACACAGCGGTAAACAAGAAACGAGATGCCGGCGCTGAACAGATCAACAAGGCGCTTCAGCAATTGGAGAGAGTCATTCAACAAAATGCCTCCGCTTCCGAGGAGATCGCTTAAACGACAGAGGAGTTGACCGGACAATCCAATTAGCTTGTGAGCGCGCTCGGCTAAGAGCTTATCCTTAAATAGTGCCATTCTTGGTTCTCGACGACAAAGAGCGCGTATTGAGAGGTGCAAGCTAGGCGAAGATAAAATCCCGGATGCCTCAGATCAAGTCATGGGAAGTGTCGGATGCTTTTTGGGCTAAGGTTGAGCCTTTGATTCCTTTTCCAGAGCGGCCGAAGGATCGCTTGTATCTTCGCAAACCTGGCGGCGGCCGCAAGCCGATGCCGCCGCGCCAGATCTTCTCCGCCATCGTTTACGTGTTGCGCACCGGCTGCCAATGGAAGGCTCTTCCACGCGAGTTTGGCAGCGCCAGTGCCGTACATTTGCACTTTCAGAAGTGGCAGATGGCAGGCTTCTTTCTTCGTCTGTGGCAAGCCGGACTGGCCGAGTACGACGAGATGGAAGCCATTGCATGGAACTGGCAGAGTATCGACGGCGCGATGCATAAAGCGCCACTTGCGACCGAATGCGTGGGCCCCAACCCCACGGATCGGAGAAAAAATGGGCGCAAACGAAGCCTGCTGGTCGACGGGATTGGCGTCCCGCTATCGATCGTCGGCGGCGGCGCAAACACGCATGACGTAAAACTGCTTGAGGCCACGCTGGATCAACTCGTCATGGAGATGCCGGGTCGAGCGGGGCAGTACAATCTCTGCGCCGATGCAGGCTATAAGGGCGCGCCGGCACCGAACGCAGTTGTCGAACGGGACTATAAGCCGCACATTAAACAACGGCGCGAAAAGGCCCGCGAAAAGCTCACGATACCTGGATTCAAAGCTCGCCGTTGGGTCGTGGGAGGACGCATTCATGGATCAACCGGTTCCGCAAATTGCTGGTCAGCTTCGAAAAGACAGAGGCAAGCTACGTCGCACTTCTCTCACTAGCCTGCGCTTTGATCTGCTGGAGACAGACCGTTTCTATTCACGGATAAGCTCTTAGATGGATGAGCGCTCTGCTTGCGCTCCGTTGCTGTGGAATGCAAGTTCGGCGATCCACAGGTCACAGCTTCACCGTGCCTGCATTCATAATCGAGTTCCAGATTCTCAGTCGATTTCACATGTTGAATGCCGGTAAATACGTTCAGGTTGCGCCTGATCCCGACTTTTTGCATCGCATGTTCCGAGTGCGGGCCTTGCGGAACTGCCGGAGGCTTCTTACCAGCCGATCATGACGGCAACAAGGGATAAAGATCGCACCTTCGGAAATGGCTTACACTGAAACCAGTGCCTCCATGTTGCCGCGACCCCAACTTGTGACAACCGGGCCCATGCTTTTCACAGGACTGTGCTCTCCCGATATCGCCCCAGGGTGATACTTTTGGAGCCACCTGCCGATAGACTCTTTGAAACAAGAACATGCATTGCAAGCACGACTAGTTTCGACCCGATGAAGAGACTGACTGCCGCATTCGCGATTGCGATCTGCTCTGCCGCCTGGGGTGCGCCTCCCGCGCCGCTTACGAGTTTGAGCGCCATCGACGCGTTGTCGAATGCCGAGGCAAAGCAGGGTCTCCCGGTCTCCTTCGAGGCTACCGTCACCTTTCAACGCGACTATGAGGGAATCCTGTTTGTCCAGGACGAGGGCCAGGGCCTATATGTGCAACTCAACAATCCCATAGGAGTTGTTCCAGGCGATCGGGTTCTGGTGACAGGAAAGACGCGGGACAGCTTCCACCCCATCGTACTCGGCAAACAGATCACCTTGGTCCGCCACGGGACCGCGCTCCGACCGGTTCCGACCAGCTTTGATCAGTTGGTCCGGGGCGATAACGACGGCATTCTGGTCACGGTTCACGGCGTAATTCAATCCGCCGATCTGGTGTTGAGCGGCAGGGCCCCCATCCAGCACACCGCCCTTAAAATTCTCGTCGACGGAGGCTACCTTGATACGGAAGTCGAGTTGGACCAGCCGGATATGTTGGGAAAGCTACTGGACGCCGAGGTTGAAGTCACCGGGGTAGCGGGGGGAGAGTTCGACGACAAAATGCAGGAGACGGGGATAAGACTGATGGTCCCCTCGATTGCGAACGTCAAGATTCTAAAGGCCGCCTCCTCCAGTCCATGGTCGCTTCCGATCACGTCGATGAAGAGCATTCTCAACGGCTTTCACGTCAACAATCTCACCCCCAGAGTCCGGGTGCGGGGGTCTATCACCCACTATGAACCCGGCACCGCCGTTGTGCTTCAAGATGGCGCCCAGAGCATCTGGATTATGACCGGAACGCACATTCCCTTGCGGATGGGCGACATAGCCGACGCCACCGGAATTCCTGCGGTTCACGGTGGTTTTCTGGCCATTGACCAGGGAGAGATTCAGGATACTTTGATCCAGGCCCCGGTCACGCCGCTGCCCGTCACGTGGCGGCAACTAGCCCATGGCAGCAACTCGCCAGACGGGCACCACTACGATCTGGTATCCATCGAGGGACAGTTGGTTACGGGGGTCCGCGAAGGTGCCCAGGACGAGTATGTTCTGGTCTCGAACGGCCACCTGTTTTCGGCCATCTACCACCATCCCAGCTTCTCCAAGCTGCAACCTCTTCGCGCACTAAAGCAGATTCCGGTGGGTGCTACGGCACGTGTGGTTGGCATCTGCATGCCATCCAGTCCGAATTCGCTTGGCAGCCCAGTCTCCTTCGATTTGATATTGAATTCTCCAGACGATATCGAGATGGTGGCCCCACCCTCCTTGCTCAGCGTGCGCAATCTTATCCTTGTCGTTGCCTTGCTGATCGCCATCGTGCTTGCTGTGGGGGCCAGGGGCTGGATCATCGAGCGCCGGGTGCGCCGCCAGACCGCCGCTTTGGCTGACATAGAACATCGCCGCAGCCACATCCTGGAGGATATTAACGGGTCGCGTCCGCTGGCCGAGATCATTGAGCAGATCACGCGACTGATCTCCTTCAAACTGGACGGAGCCCCTTGTTGGTGCCAGATCACGGATGGAGCCCGGCTGGGCGCATGCCCCCCGGATTTTGCCGCCGTGCGCCTGCATGAGAAGGAGATTCCCGCCCGCTCCGGTCCCGCGCTGGGCACTCTGTTTGCTGGTCTCGGCCAGACTACTAAACTCTCTGCCGAGGAGACCGACGCCCTCTCCATGGGCGCGGAATTGGCTACTCTGGCGATTGAGACCCGACGCCTCTACTCCGACCTTTTGCACCGCTCGGAGTTTGATCTGCTCACCGACATCGATAATCGCTTTTCGCTCGACAAGCGCATGGATGCGCAGATCGAGGAGGCTCGTCGCGAAGCCACCATCTTCGGCCTGGTCTATATCGACCTCGACGAGTTCAAGCAGGTGAACGATCACTTTGGGCATCGCATCGGGGACCTGTATCTGCAGCAGGTTGCCCAGCGAATGAAGGGACAATTGCGCGGAGTCGATACTCTGGCCCGTTTAGGCGGAGACGAGTTTGTGGCCTTGCTCCCCCAGGTACGCAACCGGGCCGAAGTCGAAGAGATCGCACGGCGCATCGAGCTGTGCTTCAACGAGCCTTTCGTCCTGGAAGAGATCAACTTGCAGGGCGCGGCGAGCTTCGGCATCGCCCTCTTTCCGGAAGACGGAGCCGACAAGGACAGCCTCTTCAACGCAGCCGACTCGCACATGTACTGGCACAAGAACGGCAAACGCCAGGCCGCTGCTGTATCTGCCTCGGAACTCTGACCCCTGCCCCTGACACCGAATCGGTATAGAGTGAACTTTGAGCGCTCGTACATTGATTGCGCGTGGATGCAAATGAAGAGTAAGGCCGAAGTGACCCGTTACGCCATGACGAACCAGTTGATCGATTAGATTAAACGAAAGCTGTAGGAAACATCCTACGACACAACCATCTTTTGCTGACTTCGTTTCTGATCTTGTTCCTGTAATCTCTCAATAGATCACCGACTTCAGGCATCCGTGGCGTCACAAGTATACCGGCGAAATGAGTGCCATTAGCTGTTGAAGTCAACGAGACATCTGGAGATGCCTATGAGCGAGAGGCTATTGAATGCTCTTATCATCGTTGGTTTGACCTGCTTCCCCTTTTCTGCGTTAGCGCTGATGTGGCAGAGGCGGTGTTGCCGCATCAGCGCTCCGGCAGTGCCGACTACCAGACTGCCAGGAAGGAAATTGCGCAAATGCATATTCTGATAGCGGACGACTACGCCGAGGTTCGCCGAGGTATCAGAGAGATTCTGGCCGATGCGCTTCCTGAAGCACACTTTTTTGAAGCAGGCGATGGCAATGAGGTGATCAGCCTCCTGGCCAGTTCTCAATTTGACCTCCTATTGCTTGATCTCAATATGCCTGGACACAGTGGGCTTGACGTGCTGCGGGACCTGAAGCGCACTCAATCGCGATTGCCCGTGATCGTCGTCAGCGGGCAACCGAAGGACCAGTATGCAACGTGTTGCTTCCGGGAGGGTGCAGCAGCCTATATCACCAAGGACAATGCCCCTGAAGAACTTGCGACGGCAATAGTGAATATTCTGGGCGCTGTCTGCTAGATGTCATCGCGCATTGCGGAGAAACAGATTGGGCAGCTCGAAGAGGCTGTCGACAAGACCGGCCAGTTGCAGTAGGAATTACCTTACAAAATTTACGCGAAAAGACTTACATAAAATTCGGATTTCACCGATTTCAACGTAGTTTCGCTTCCCATATTTTCAATTCAGGAACATCGAAGCGATCTTCGGAATTGCGCTCCCAGCGGATACCCTTGCAGCAGTTGTTTCTCTTAGCCACTGATGGGCTATGAATGCGGGAGGACAATTCGATTGCTGCTGATACACCTATTGGCTCTGACCTCGTGATTTCGCACTTCAGGGTTCGCGGTTTCCCACCCTT
>CAYVMS010000141.1:0-9082 GCA_964452615.1 uncultured Occallatibacter sp. | reverse complement strand
GTTGTGCCTTGAATCTGGCGCAGGCCGGCATAGCTGAAGAAGTAGAAGGCCTTGTCGCGCTTGATGGGACCGCCGAAGGTTCCGCCGAAGTTGTTGCGGTGGAAAGGAGCCTTGGTGGTAGGTGCTGGGATACTCCACGTATACGCATTGAGGTCGGTGTTGCGGTTGAACTCAAACAACGAACCATGATATTTGTTTGTTCCCGACTTTGTGATTACCGAGACCACGGCGCCGGAGAATTGGCCGTATTGCGCCTGGAATGCGTTGGTATCGACGCGGAACTCTTCGATTGCGTCTGGGTTGGGAGCCGGGTTGCCATAATTACGCATACCGGTAATGTTGTTGCCGCCATCCAGATAGAAGCCGACGGTTCCGTTGCCGGAGTCGAGTCCGCCGTTGACCTGGACTTGTGTGGACGGCAGTCCAACCGTGAAATCGGGTGTAGCAGCGGTGCTCGAGGTGGGGCCGGCGGAATTGGCCATGATGCCCGGTGTGAGCGAGAGCTCGGCGTAGGCGTTGCGGTTGACGAGCGGCAACCCGATGATCTCGGCCTGCTCAATGGTCCGGCCCAATACCGCGTCGCTTGTATTGACCTGCGGGGGAGCCTCAGAGACCGTGATGGTAATATCTGGCGCGCCTACCACCAGCTTGATGTCAAGCGTCAGTGTCTGGTTGACGTCGAGGGCGAGGTTCTCTTGCAGAAAACGCTCAAAGGTGGCGGCGTCTGCCTGAACGGTGTACTTGCCGACGGGAAGGTTATCGATACGGAACTCGCCAATTCCGTTTACCTTTGCCGAGCGGGAGAGCCCTGTATCTACATTGGTTGCCTTGATCGTGGCGGTGTTGACCACTGCGTCCCGTTGATCCTTCACGGTACCAGCAATGGAACCGGTAGTTTGCTGCGCACTAGCAGGTAGCAATGCCAGCACTAGCAGCAGTGCAAAACCTGCCAAGTGAAGGAACTGCCTCCGAAAAATTGACTTCATGTGTTTCTCCTTATTCCTTTTTGATCTGCGGTCATCCCCAAAGTGTTCCGGGATGGCCCGCGTTCGAACATCCGAGGTTTTCATCGGTCCGCCGCCGCTTTCTACATCAGTGATCATTCCTGCACAGCTTTACCAGCTGGTCAGAACGACGGTAGACACAGATCGCTGATTTAACACATGCAGACTAACAGCGGCTCGTGGTTATTGTCTAGTGAATTTCGAGGTGAAAGATGCGCGGGAGTCTATGTGAGCAAGTGACGCCGATAGGCTGTCCTCGAAAGCTTTAAGGAATAGGGCCTCCGTGCCAAGGGTTCAAGAACTGTGTTAAATTTGTTAACCAGCGCTGTTAATACTCTTTTTACAATAGGCTAACGGCTGCTCCCGAACGCAAGTGAAGGTTATGGGGGTCCGGATCGCTTGATCGACCAGTCGAGAGTACGCGCGGAACTTTGGAGTTCGGTGATCAATGTCAAAGATTCTAAACGGGTTGGATGTGGAACTCAAGGAGCTGGAATGGCTGCTTGGATCCGGCGTCCTGGGGCGATCCCAAAACCTTGTACATATGCTTAAATTCATCTGCGATAAGCACTTCCAGGGCCAAGCAAGTCAGATTACCGAGTATGCAGTGGCTGTGGAAGCTCTGGGCCGCCGCAGTGACTTCAACCCTCAATCGGATACGATCGTCCGGGTGACAGCTCACCAGCTAAGAAAGCGTCTTCAGGAGGTCTATGAAGGCGAGGGAGCTGGCCGGCCAGTTCATATCTTGATCCCCCCCGGACAGTACGCCCCCTCCTTTGTCCGTCACGACCAGGCAACGGAAGAGGCCCTCGAAGACGAGACGATGGAAGAGATACCGGAAGGGATTTCGACAGAGATAGCGGCAGGGATTTCGACGCCCGCTATCGAGGAAGTTCCAGTTGCAGAATCAGAGCTACCGATCACCCCAGCCCGAGCGCCACTCAGGTGGTGGCTGATCCTGGGAACTGTGCTGGCCTCGGCGGCCCTCATTTGGGGAACCTTACAACTGGAGAATCATCTCCGGAAGCACCGGCCCATCTCCTCGGCTACCAATGGCGCGGGCGGCACCGTGGTCATGGGACACGCTGTCCGCGCCCTGCTCGGCGACGGACGTCAGCCCTATCTGGATCGCTCAGGATTTACGTGGACTCCGGGGAACTTCTGTGCAGGCGGAAGCAGCGTCTCGGAGCCTGTTCACGAGATCGCCGGTACCGAAGACCCGACGATCTTCCTGGCTGGAATTCGCGGCAATTCGCACTGCATCTTCCCTGTCGATCCGGGGATCTACGAAGTCCATCTTTTATTCTCGGAGGACTCGGACCTGCAGGAGGCAACTACCCGTGCTGTGATCTTCTTGAACGGAAGCGACGGCAACACCCTGGACGTTGTGGACGATGCGGGTGGAAACTACATTGCGACGACGAAGGTATACAGTGGAGTCCGACCAGAAAACGACGGAGCGATTCACATCGACTTTGTCAGCGAGGCCTCGGCGCTGAAAGCCGTGGAGATCCTGCCGGCCAGCTCCGAAGCACTGCTTCCCATTCGAATTCTCGGCGGCGCTACCTCTTCGTACAAAGATCCTGAGGGCCACCTCTGGCTCGCCGATCACTACTACATTGGAGGGCGGCGCGGCCAGCTTCCCGCGAACGCCCAAGCTGAGGAGGGCGGGCTATACGGCTCACACCGCGTCGGCCACTTCCGGTATATTCTTCCCGTGATTCCGTCTGAAAGGTACCGTGTGCGGCTCTATTTTCAGGAGCCATGGTTTGGCAAGCAGAACGGTGGCACAGGGGGGGCAAGCAGCCGCATATTCGACGTTTGGTGCAATGGCATCCCCCTACTTCACCACTTCGACATTCTGCAGGAGGCTAACACCGACCCAGTGATCAAGACATTTGATCATGTCCAGGCAACGGCGCAAGGGAAGATAGAGCTCTACTTCACTCCGGTAGTGAACTACCCTATCGTCGATGCGATTGAAGTGCTGCCTGAGTCTCCGCAATAGGAATGGAGCCGGGATTTAGAGTCGGTACCGCACGGATCGAGAACTGCATCATTTAAAACAAAACAGGCAGGCCTGACTCCGGGCCTGCCTGATGTTCTTCAAGGGTAAATCGACACTCTGCCTAGGTGGTTTAAAGCTCCAACACATTGTCCTCGATAGCGAGGCGGACATTGCCGTCGGACTTTGCCAGGCGGCGGACGGCTTCGGGCTTGTCGACCTTGGCCTTGAGCATCACCAGGGCCACCGGGACACTGCGTCCGGCGCTCTTGATGGTTTCGACGGCGGTGGCGCGGTCGATCTTGCAGGCGCTCATCAGGATGCGGATGCCACGCTCGACCAGCTTTGAGTTCTGCATGTGCACGTTGACCATCAGGTTCTCGTATACATAACCGAGCCGGGTCATGGCGCCAGTAGTGATCATATTGAGGATCATCTTCTGGGCTGTGCCGGCCTTCAGGCGCGTAGAGCCTGAGATAACCTCAGGGCCGACGTCTGCGATGATGACGATCTCCGCTGCCCCGGCGATGGGAGTTTCGTGGTTGCAGGTCACTGCTGCGGTGTGAGCGCCGCGGGCGCGGGCATAGGCCACGGCAGCCACCACATACGGCGTGCGACCCGAGGCGGAGATACCCACGACAATGTCCTTGCGCGTGGGGCGGCGGCGGGCGATGTCGCGCTGACCCAACTCTTCAGAGTCTTCATTGACCTCGACTGCCGAGGCCAGAGCCTTTGGTCCGCCGGCCATGATGTACTGCACTTGTCCGGGGGCGGTTGAGTAGGTCGGCGGGCATTCCGAGGCATCCAGGGCAGCAATGCGACCGCTGGAGCCAGCGCCAATGTAGATCAGGCGGCCGCCGTCGCGAAGGCAACGGGCAACCTGGTCAATGACCAGCGAAATCTCTGGAATCGCTTTTTTTACCGCAGCTGCGACCTTCGCATCCTCATGATTGATGATGCGAGCGATCTCGAGTGCGGATTTAGTGTCAAAGCCTTGAGAGGCCTCGTTCTGGCTCTCGGTTGTCAGTTCCTGCAGCAGGGGGGCCTGATGGTGATTACCGCCATTGTTCTGGGCGGTTGCCGGTTCCTGCGTCGTCGAGCTGGTTAGCATCGCGTCTGTCCCCGAGTTTTTATTGTATCTTCAAATCGGTCAAATCAGCTTGGAATTCGACCAACGAATGTGATCTGGAGGGGGCGCAGGTCACAGGAATGCTAAAGCGCCTCTCGAATGGCGTCGTGAAAGGCTGGCCTTACGGTGCGAATCAGTTGGCTCTGGCGGTCGAACCCCTGGTCGAGTCCTCTGTCGGGCCAGGTCCGGTTTGTCAGCAGCACGATGGCGATTGCGGCTTCCAGATCAATCCACAGCGAACAGCCGCTGAACCCAAGATGCCCGATTGATCGCTGCGAGAAGTGCCGGCCGGAGGAGGAATTCTGAGAGGGCGTATCCCAGCCGAGCGCTCGGGAGCTACCCTCGGGCTCCTGCCGCTGGGCAAACATCGCGACCGTCGCCGCATTGAAGAGGCGAGCCTCGCCGGTGTTGGCAGCGGCTGCAATGATTTCACGGGCGAAGCGCAGCAGGTCCGGCACGTTGGAGAAGAGCCCGGCGTGGCCGGCAGCGCCGCCGAGCAGCCAGGCGTTTTCATCCTGGACCTCGCCCTGAATGCGGCGGTGGCGCAAGGTCGTGTCTTGCTCGGTTGGCGGAATCGAGCCCTGCGCGCTGGGCAAGGGAGAGAAGTATGTGGCTGCAAGGCCGAGCGGCTGAAAGATCTCGCGTGGCACCCAGGCGGCGAGAGCTTCGCCGGTCAATGCTTCGAGCGCCTTACCCAGTAGGATGAAGCCGGGATCGGAGTACTCGGCGCGAGAGCCAGGCTCCGCTTCGAGGGGCAAATTGAGGCAGGCTAGCTGGAGTTCCTCGGGCGTGGTTGCGGTGCGGAAGAATTCGACATAGCCGGGCAAGCCGGAGTTGTGGGCCAGAAGGTGACGCAATGTCACGCGGCGGGCCGGATCGTCCGCTGGGCGAGTGGCTACGAAGCCGGGAAGCAGATCGCCGAGTGGCGTTTGAAGGTCGAGGAGGCCACGCTGGTAGAGCAGCATGGCTACGGCTGTCGTGGACGCGACCTTTGTGATGCTGGCGATGTCGTAAACGGTCTCTGGCGCTACGGCAGGGGAGGCTTCGTCATAGGTGAAGCGGCCCAGGGCGTCCGCGAGAACGGCATTGCCTCCGGCAAGCACCCCGAAGGTACAGCCGGGAAAGGCGTGTGCGGCGATGGCCTCGTTGAGTATGCGATAGGCGGCAGCAAAGCGGTTCTGTGCGTCGGTGGACGTATTATGTTCAGAATTCATCGTTCGATTGGATCGTACTACTGATGGGGACGAATTGAAATGTAACAGCATAAACGGCAGCGATCTGGTTCATGGTTTCCCAGGTCCAAAAATTCGGACCTGGGGCACCCGGCGCAATAACATCTTTGTCTTCCGGCAAATGATCGGGCTATCCTTGGAGGCGGTTGGCTAGTCTATCTTTCAGCGGAGTACCCGGGAGGAAATGATGCGTCTGGCTCAAGGATCATTGATGAGTGCAATCGTACTTGGGCTTGTGTTCGCGGTGGCAGGGGGTGCGTTGGCCCAGGCTCCGGCAGCTGCTCCAAACATTGCTCTGAGCTCGGCTTCGCAGACTTCCGCCGCTTCTCCTTCGGCGACGGGCACGACAATCGTTGAGCCAGCAGCGTCGACCGTTCCACCCGCATTGACAAATCCGTTGGGGACGCCTTGCCGCCCTGCTGGCCAGAGTTACGAGGCGATGGACGAAAAGATGCCGTGTCCTACCGTGGCGAAAAAGACCTATATCGTTCCGGCAGGCACCAAGGTGCTGTTACAGTTGCGCAGCGCCGTCAACACGAAGAGCGCCAAGCCGGGCGATGGCGTCTACCTGTCCTCGACCTTTCCGGTGGTTGTCGGCAACCGTGTGATGATTCCCGCCGGGGTCTACGTGCAGGGCGTGGTGGATCGCGTGGTGCGCGCAGGGCGCGGGAGGGGCAAATCTGAGCTCGACATGCATTTCACGTCGATCATCTTTCCCAACGGCACGGTGGTGGAGATGCCGGGGCTGGTCAACAGCCTGCCTGGCGCGAGAAAGCAGTCGGTAAAAGATGACGGCGAAGGCACTATCGAGCAGGACGCGGACCGCAGCCGCAACGCCGGCAAGGTAGCTGAGGTCGCGATTCCAACTGGCGGCAGCGTGGGGTCTATAGGAGGACTCGGCGCGGGCCATCCCGTCGAAGGAGGCGTGATCGGGATCGGGGCCGGAGTTGCCGCAATGGGGCTCTCCACGCTGTTTACCCGCGGCGCCGATGTCAACATCGAGAACGGAACGCAGGTGGAGATGGTACTGCAGCGCCCGTTGATCCTTGAGGAAGAGAACCTGGCAGGCGTCAACTCGCCGGCGACAGCTCCGGCTCTGGTTCCGGCGGCCAACCAGCCGAAGCCGATGGAAAAGCCAAGACACGCTCGCGTCCTTTGCCCGACTGGCGGCCTGGATTGCACAGAGTAGGGCGCTCGCGACCGAGAGGATAAAATTGCCTTAGAGTGTGTTTTAAAACAGCCCTGAAGCTTCTAGTGACAGTCCCTCAGGGGCTAAAGCCCCAGTTTTTTCGCGGTCGTTTCGGCACGACTTAAAGTCGTGCCCTGATACAAAGCAGCTTTTTTGAAACACACGCAAAATGACTTGCACATGAGTAAGTGTGCGGGTTGCGCATGAGCGAGCAGTGTGGCTTGCACATGAATAAGCCACGTAGTTTGCGCATGTGACCGGTGCGAGATCTCTGCGGCCAAAGGCGGATAATTCAGTTGACGAAGACAGTGAAGCAAGCGCGGCCCATCCATGGAGTTTCTTTGGCCGAAGTTCGCCCGCGCATTGGGGTCTTGGCGATCCAGGGCAACTTCGCCAGCCACGCGCAGGCTCTCACTGAAGCCGGGGGGCAGGCGGTCGAGATCCGCAAGCCGGATCAACTGGCCGGCCTCGATGGCCTCGTACTGCCGGGCGGCGAATCGACCACGATGCTGCGCTTCCTTGAGAAACACCGCTTCTTTGAGGCCTTGCAGGGGTTCTGCGGCACAAAGCCAATCTTTGGCACCTGCGCCGGGGCGATCCTGCTTGCGCGGGAGGTCTTGAACCCGGCACAACGCAGTCTGGGGGTGCTCGATGCTGTCGTTGAGCGCAATGCCTATGGCCGCCAGATTGACTCGGCCATCGTGACCGCCGAGACTTCCCTGCCCGGAGGGCCGCTGGAGATGGTTTTTATTCGCGCCCCAAGGATTGTCGAGACCGGCCCCGGCGTCGAAGTGCTGGCTGAGCGTGAGGGTTTCCCGGCGCTTGTTCGCCAGGGCATCATCCTTGCAGCCACCTTTCATCCTGAACTCTCAGACGACCGGCGGGTGCACCGGCTCTTCGTCGAGGCCGTTTTGGCTGCCAGACAATAGCTTGGGAATCGCCTATTCGGCAGATTTATTGTTTCCTTCAAAATCTGGATGCGTCCAATTCAAAGTGGGAGTAATCTCTAGCTCACAGGGGTCCGAATGCCCGCGACTTTTACCCATAGACCGGCGAAGAAGAAGCGGAGAGATCCGGGCTCGGGCGGCAGACCGCCGGTCGTACGGCGGCCCACCGGCGGCGATGGCGAGGGCGGCGACGGTGGAGGCGGCAATTGGAGGAATGAGCGCGGGGGTCCGCGTGAGTTGCTGCTGCGCATCCGGTTCTTTGTCTTTTCCGCGCTAGGGGCGGACATGCTCTTTTTTGCCGTCGTGGTGGCGGTCTTTTTTGCCAGCCACGGAGCCTCGCACCTTGACCCGCGAAGCCATGAACCGATTGGTGACTGGCATCCGGTGAAGCTGCCGCCCATTCTCTACATGAACACCGCAGTGCTGCTATTGAGCAGCCTCACGATGGAGCTTGCCCGGCGCAATATCTTTCGTGAAATCGATGCGCTGGAGGAGTGGCTGGGCCTGGGCCGGCCGGCGCTTCATCGTGCCCTGCCTTGGATGGGTGCGACGCTTGCGCTCGGCGCGCTGTTTCTCGGCGGGCAGTGGATGGCCTGGAGACAGTTGACGGCGCAGGGCTTTGCCTTTGACCGGTTCTCGACTCCGGCCAGTTATTTCTTCTATCTCATTACCGGCCTTCATGCCGCCCACCTGCTGCTGGGCGTTGCGGCGCTGGTTGTGTGTTTGTGCGCGCTGGGCTGGCTCAAGCGCGTTGAGTTCCGCCAGATCGCCGTGGACGTTACCGCATGGTATTGGCACGCCATGAGCCTTGCCTGGCTGCTGCTGCTGGGCGTGCTGGCGCTGGGGCAGTAAACCCTCCGGCAGAGGTGACGCGTGCATTGTGCGCTGACTTGAGGCGTATTGAATTGAACAGTGTGCAGAAGCGGCGAATGGGAAACTGAGGGGAATGCGGGGTGCATCCCATGAAACTGACAATCGCCTTGATTGCGACCATCCTGACTGCGCTTCCGATGCTGCCGGCAAATGGAAGCGCACAAACGCTTAAGAAAGGCTCTACACTCATCATCGCAGGACACCCAGGCGAAGCGCAGCTTGTCGAGATCAACGGAAAGTCGTACGTCGAGGTTGAGGCGCTGGCGCTGTTGACCAAAGGTACTCTGTCATTTAAGCCCAATCAGACCATTCTTACGCTTAACGCCGCAACTCCAGAACCGCAGGCGCCTCAAAAGCCGGTGCTATCAAGAGCATTTATCCAGACGAGCGTTGAAGAATTGAGTGTGATCCGGGAATGGCGCAGCGCGATCGTCAACGCGGTACAAACCAATGTTCCGCTGGAGGAGGATTGGATCGCGCAACGCCACAGGCTGGCGGACAAGAATCTTGCTCTCGCTTCTGCAGCAGCCAGCACCGATGAGGACCGTAGTGCGTACCCGCTGCTCTCGGCTGAATACAACAACATGCAAAAGCTGAGTGATCTCTATCTAGCTTTCCGAAATCAGAGCAAGTTCATCTCGCCGGAGAGCTTTGGCAACAGCGCACTTGAAGATCAGATTCAGACCTGTGCACAGGGCTTTGC
>CAYVMS010000140.1:0-9108 GCA_964452615.1 uncultured Occallatibacter sp. | reverse complement strand
TGCTGGCGCGAAGGCCACGATGCGGTGACCATCGAGGAGATTATTGGCGTGCTGCACAAGAATGCCGCGAATGCGGCGCTGGTAGTCAAGGCGGCGGTAGCCGCGATGCCGCATGAGCGCAATTGCGCCTGTGCCTCGGCGGCGAAATATGCCGTGCTGACTCAGCCCGATGCGATTCCGGCAGCGGCGAAGGAAAAGCTGGCCCTGCTGTTTGGCAAGTACCTGGGTTAGTAGCGAAATCAGCGAGGTGGCTGGTTTCGCCGGAAGCAACTCAGTAAGTTAGTGCATTCAACTTTGAAAGGATCATCAGTGGCGATTACCGTAGTAGGCAGCGTGGCATACGACACGATTGAAACACCGGCAGGCAAGCGCGAGCGCTGCCTGGGTGGAGCCGCGACTTACTTCTCGCTCTCCGCGAGTTACTTCACCGATATTCGAGTTATTGCGGTGGTAGGCGAAGACTTTGGCCGCAGGCAGCAAGAGGTTTTCCAGTCGCACAACATCGACACGCAGGGCATCGAACACACAGCAGGCAAGAGCTTTTTCTGGGAGGGATCATATCTCGAAAACCTGAACGAAGCCAAGACTCATAACACCGAGTTGAATGTTTTTGCGGCTTTCGACCCGAAGATCCCAGAGAGCTATCGAGACTCGAAATTTCTGTTTCTGGCAAATATCGATCCGGTGCTGCAACGGCGGGTGCGCGAGCAGATGCCGGATGTAAAGCTGGTGGCCGGCGATACGATGAACTACTGGATTAAAGATCATCGCCCAGCATTGCTCGAAGTGTTGAAGGGCCTCGATATTCTGCTCATCAATGATACAGAGGCCAAGATGCTGGCCGGAAACAACAACCTCGTACAGGCTGCGCGTGCGGTGCTGGCGCTGGGTCCAAAGACGCTGGTGGTCAAGCACGGCGAGTATGGCGCGACGTTATTTCATGGTGCCAACTCCGCCACGGAGTTAGCGAGTGAGCCGGAGGTGCAAGGCACGAAGATCTTTCGCGCACCGGCGCTGCCTCTGGAAGAGGTGGTGGACCCGACGGGCGCGGGCGACAGCTTCGCCGGCGGCTTTTTCGGCTACCTTGCGTCGCAACCGCAGCAGACTCCCGAGGCATTTAGGCGGGCAATGTTTTATGGCAGCGTGATGGGTTCTTTCGCATGTGAACGCTTCGGCACTGAGAGGCTGCAGCAGCTCACGCGCAAGGAGATCGACGACCGCTTCAATCTATTCCGCGAGTTGACGCATCTTGTCTGAGAGCCCATGCCTGGTAGCCCGATGAAGGAGATTTCAAATCGCCGCGTAACAAGGCCGGAATGGCTTGCCGTGCTGGCTTGCTGCGCGGCGGCTTCCATCGCGGCCATCGTGTGGAGTTGGCGCAACGGCGCCCTGCTCAACTACGGCGACGCGGTGGCCCATCTGCACATCGCACGGCGTGTCTTCGATGCGCGCCTGCCGCGGCTCACCGAGTTGGGTTCAGTGTGGTTGCCGCTGCCGCACCTGCTGATGCTGCCTTTTGTGCAGATCTATAGCTGGTGGGCTAGCGGATGGGCGGGCGTGATTCCTTCTGCGTTGGCCTATATTGCCGCTTGCGCGGGTATCTACCGTCTGGCGCGTCACTGGCTTCCACCTGCGCCGTCGGCAGTGGCGCTGGCTTTCTTCGCGCTCAATCCCAACCTGCTCTATCTGCAAACTACGGCGATGACCGAGCCGCTCTTTGTCTGCGAGATGGCATGGATCGCCGTCTGGCTGGTGGAGTGGCGGGCAAGCCTCGACGCTGACACGGCGAAGACCTGCCCGTTGCAGTGCATGATTGCCGCGGTGTTGGTGGCTGCGATCTTTACGCGCTATGACGGCTGGGTGATGGCGCTGGTGGCGTGGTCGTTCATGGGTCTGACTTTGTTGCGCCGCGGCAAACTGCGTTCATGGAGTTTCTGGCTTGCAAGCGTGGCGCTGGTAGCCGCGCCAGTGGTGTGGTTTGTTTATAACTCCGTGGGCTTTGGCGATTGGCTCTACTTCGCACGCGGACCGTATTCGGCGAAGGTGATCGAGCTGCGCACCATGTCGCACGGAGACGGACCGCCGCATCCTGGATGGCACAATCCGTGGGTTTCGCTACTCTTTTTTGTGAAGGTCTCGGAGATGGATGCAGCCGCGGCTGCGTGGGGCAATGTGTTGCTTGTCGTGAGCTTCTTCGGCACAGCGTTTGCGTGGCTGACGGCGCGGCGGCAAGCATTCTGGTGGGCGCTGCTGCTCTGGTTCCCGATCCCGTTCTATGCGTATTCGGTAGCCTACGGATCGGTGCCGATTTTCTTGCCGCCATGGTGGCCGCATTCCTGGTACAACACGCGCTATGGGCTCGAGATGCTGCCGGCCTTTGCGCTGGGCGTGGGCTTTGCGGCGCAGATTGTGCTGACTGCGGTGAATGAGTTCAAGCCGCGCAGCCCGCGCTGGGTACGTTGCGCGACCGGCGGGTTGTCTGCGGTGCTGGTTTTGAATGCGATTCAGATGGTGCACGAACGTCCGCTGGTTTATGTGGAAGGAACCAAGAACATTCATTCGCGCAGAGCATTGGAAATTGAAATCCCTCCACTGTTGCGCACGCTCATCGCCGAGCGGCCGGGCTGCGCAGTGCTGATGGACACTTCAACGCTTCCTAATCTTGTCGCATTCACTGGAATACCGCTGCGCCAGACGATCAACGAGAGCGACCTCTGGATCTACACCGAGGCGCTGGCGGCGCCTGCGGCACATGCGGCGATTGTAGTGGCCTTTGACGGCGACGAGATTGATCGTGCGGTCAAAGCGCATCCCGAGGGGCTTACGTTGGTAAGACATTTCGCCACGCCCGGCCAGCCCACGGGAACGATTTACGTCTCTGGTCCGTCAGGCGCATCAGGCATCACCAAGGCAAGCGGCGCGGTGATAGCATCGGGCAAGGAAAGTGAATGAGTATGGTCCTGGCACAATTCGCACAAGGATTCGAGATCGACCGGCTCCAACAGGCAGTGGTAGAGAGCGGCGTAATTGGCCGGCTGCTGATGGCCTGCGTGCTGGGCGCTGCGGTGGGGCTTGAGCGGGAGATCAATCGCAAGGCCGCCGGGGTGCGCACGAACTTGCTTATCTGCATGGGAGCCGCATTTTTCACTCTTCTCTCTGCGGTGTTGGCCGGCGATGCCAACCCGGACAAGGGACGCGTGGCTTCGAACATTGTGCAAGGCGTAGGGTTTCTGGGCGCGGGGCTGATCCTGCACAACCGGAGCCGCGTCAGTGGACTGACCAGTGCAGCCAGCGTCTTTGTGGTGGCCTCAATCGGCATGGCCTGCGGCGCGGGGCTCTATGCCGCAGCCGCAGTGGCGTCGATTATCGTCATTGTGGCGCTGCAGGCAGTGGGTTTGCTGGAGCGGCGCGCCAATCTGAAGAACTATTCGCTGGTCTATGAGGCGCGCGGACGCGATCAAGCGCAGATGCTGGTTTCGATTCTGGACGCAATGGACAAGGCGGGCGAACGGCTCTCTGGCGTGGAAACCAATGCCATCGGCGAATTGCAGCGAGTGAGTTTTCCCATCACGGCGACAAGAAGGCAACATGAGCGGCTGCGCGGACGGCTGCTCACAGAGCCGGCCATCAGCGCGCTATTCACTTTCCGCGATCCGGAGGAAGATTGATTCCCTTTGCAAAAGCACACGCTTGTGGCAATGACTTCTTGATTGTGACTGAAGATGCGGCCGCGAAACAGGATTGGGCTGAATTGACGCGGCGGCTCTGCGCGCGAAATACAGGTGTCGGCGCCGACGGGATCGAGTTTTTTGCCTGGACTGGACAGCGTTCCGGGCGCATTAAGCTGCACAATGCTGACGGTTCGATCGCAGAGATCAGCGGCAATGGCACGCGCTGCGTTGCTGCGTGGATGGCTCAGGAACGCGGTCTTAACGTTGGCGAAGAAGTGGAGATTGCGACCGATGCCGGTCCGCGCGTCTGCCGCGTGAATGAACTGCGAACCGGCAGTGAGTTCACCGTGGAAGTGACCGCCGGAATGGGTACGCCTACCTTTGCGCTGAAGACCGTGATGCTGATGAACGAGCAGACCATTGAGGGTGTTGAGGTCTCGACCGGCAATCCGCATTTTGTGATTGTGACCGACAGTGATTTTTTTACATTGCCATGGCGGCAGTTAGGCGCGGAGATCTGCGTGCATCCTGATTTTCCGCAGCAGACCAACGTGGAGTTCGTGCGCATTCGGGGCGAGCGCGAGATCGAGATTCGCATCTTCGAACGCGGCGTAGGACCGACTACTTCGTCTGGCACTGGCAGTTCCGCCTCGGCCACTGCGGCAATCGCACTCGGCTTGGCCAAGTCACCGTTGAAAGTCGTCGCCCCAGGCGGCGCGCAGATGGTTGAGTGGGGCGGCCCGGGAACAGAATTGAAACTCACTGGGCCGGCATCGCTGATTGCGCGCGGAGAGGCGTGGTAAGAGATGGCTGCGCACCTTGGTCCCAGGACTGGCGAAGATTCCGTCAAGTTGATTAGACCCGCGTCCGTGGCAGGTGGCGCAGGCGTCAGCGTGGTGGCGCCTGCGGCCTCGGCCAAGGTGGAACTGGCGACGCGGGGAATGGATCGACTGCGCGAACTGGGTTTTCAACCGCGTCTTGGCTCCCATGCTTTTGAGAAGGGACCACTCTATTTTGCAGGCACCGCGGCCCAACGCCTCGAAGATCTGCACGCCGGTTTTGCAAATCCTGAGATGGGCTTCGTCGCCTGTCTTAGGGGCGGCTACGGCTCCAACTATCTGCTCGATGGCCTTGACCTCGATCTGATTCGCAGCCATCCCAAGCCGTTTTTCGGTTACAGCGATTTGACAGGCGTGCAACTTCATTTGTTGGACCAGCTCGGCCTGCCTGCTTTTCATGGGCCGATGGTAGCTGCTGATTTCGCACACGAAAAGGGCGTTCACCTGGCCAGCTTTCGAGCGGCACTCGGGGGTGAGCCCTATAGCCTGGGACCGGCGGAGGGGCTTCGAGCGCTGAAGACAGGCCCGGCGCTGCGTCCCGTTCGCGGCATCTTGTATGGCGGCTGTCTGAGTATTCTCGTATCGCTTTTGGGCACGCCATTTGAGCCGCAGACCGAGGGCAAGTTACTCTTCCTTGAAGATGTGAACGCGAAGCCCTACCAGATCGACCGCATGTTGTGGCAACTGCGGCAGGCGGGCAAGCTCGATGGTGTGCGCGGCATCGTCTTCGGCGAGATGCTCAATTGCGCTTCGCCGGGCGCATCGGCCAAACTGCTCGACGAGGTAATTTTGCGCGTCTTCGAGGATTTCGACGGCCCCATCGCCATCGGCCTCCGTAGCGGCCATGTCTCGCGCGAAAACGTAACGTTGACCTTCGGCGTCGAGGCAGAGTTGAGAATCGATGAAGAAGCAACGCTGGAGTTGATTGAGCCAGCGGTGATAAAAACAGGGACTCAGGGACTAGGGAATAGGGATTAGAAATGCGCATTGATAGGTTTGAACCGACGGTGACGCAATGAACGCATCGCCAAAACACATTCATTTGAGCGGCATCTGCGGCACGGCGATGGCTTCGCTCGCTGGACTTTTGCAGTTGCAGGGCCACCGCATCACGGGCTCGGACAAGGCTGCCTATCCTCCGATGAGCGACTTGCTTGCCTCGCTCGGCATTCCGGTGATGGAGCCTTACGGCGAAGCCAATCTCAATCCCGCGCCCGACTTGGTCGTCATCGGCAATGCCCTCTCGCGCGGCAACCCGGAGATCGAGCGCGTACTCGATGAACGCATTCCCTTCACGTCAATGGCGGCACTGTTACGCGAGGAGTTTCTCACGGGACGCGAGTCGCTGGTGGTGGCCGGAACGCACGGCAAGACGACGACGACCAGCATGTTGGCCTGGATCTACCAGGTAGCAGCGCGCGAAAACACCGCGCTGGAGCCATCGTTTCTGATCGGCGGCGTGGCCGAGAACTTCGGCACCAGCTTCCAGCTTAGGCCTACGCGCACCTTCATCGTAGAGGGCGACGAGTATGACACGGCCTTCTTCGACAAAGGTCCCAAATTCCTGCATTACTTTCCCGACGCGCTGATTCTCACGCACGTAGAGTTTGACCACGCCGACATCTATGCGGATCTGGAAGCTGTCAAGACAGCATTCAAGAGGCTGGTGAATCTTGTGCCGCGCCGTGGCCTGATTGTGGCCTTCGATGGCAGCGCGAATGTAGATGAGTGCGTTTCCCGTGCGCTCTGTCGCGTTGAACGCTATGGATTCGCCGAGACCTCAGACTGGCGCATTCAAAATCTACGGCACGAAGACGGACTCACGCGCTGGGAGGTTTGGCACGCGGGCGCGCTATGGGCCGAGCTTGAGATGAGCCTGGCCGGCGAACACAACGCTCTTAACGCTACGGCTGCCGCAGCACTAGCATTTGGTCAGGGCGTTAGCAAAGAGGTGATCTCGGCGGCGATGGCCAGCTTCAAGAGCGTCAAGCGGCGGCTGGAGGTACGGGCGCAAATCGGCGGCGTCACCATCATCGACGACTTTGCGCATCATCCCACTGCCATCCGCGAAACGCTTCGCGCGCTGCGCTCGGTCTATCCTCAGGCACGTTTGTGGGCTGTTTTAGAGCCGCGCTCGAACACGCTGCGGCGCAAGGTGCTCGAAGCGGAACTCGTCGCGAGTCTGCAACTCGCCGACCGCGTTGTCATGGCTGGCGTCTATCAGCAGCAGCGTATCCCAGAGGACGAGCGCCTGCACCCCGAAGATGTAGTCCGCACACTTAACACCGCTGGAACGCCAGCCGAACTCTGCCCGGATGTGGAGGCCATCGTGAACTCCATCGCACCGCAACTCCGCGCCGGCGATGTGGTGGCGATCCTCTCGAATGGCGGCTTCGATGGCATCTATGAGAAGCTTCCGGCGCGGCTTAAAGAAGACCAAGGACGAGGTTCCGATGTTTCCAGGGGCTGAACGGGCTGCAGAAAAAGGTCTTGATGAGGGACAAAATTCACGAAATGCAACCGTCAGGGGCTAAAGCCCCGTTGAATCTTGAGGCACTTACGGCACGACTGAAGTCGTGCCCTGATACAAAGCTGGTTTCTATTAAGTCCTTTCGTAGCCGGCGAAGCCTGTATTTTTTAGCGATTTTGTTTTTTGAACAGGTACAAAGCACATGATTCCTGCACTCTTGTTGTTGGCCACGCTGGTTGTTCTTATCCCTCTGGTGGGGGCTGTCTTCATTCCCTGGACGCTCATTACTGGCAACGTAGTGCCGCTTTATCGCGCGACAGCTTGGCTGGTGCGGGTGGCTTATTGGGTGGCTGGCATCCGCATTGCCGTCGAGGGGCGGGAGCGCATCCCGGCGGGCACGGCGTGTATCTTCATGGCCAACCACGTTTCGAATCTCGACCCTCAGGCGCTGATTCCGGAGATTCCCGGCCGCACTTCGGCATTTTTGAAACGCTCGCTGATGAAGATTCCCATCGTTGGCTACGGCTTTCGGTTGGGCGAGTTTATTCCCGTCGACCGTAAAGGGAGCGCGTCTAGCGCGCAAGAGAGCGTAGGCGCCGCCAAGCGCCTGCTGGACAAAGGCATTCACATTACGACGTTTGTCGAGGGCACGCGCTCTCGCGATGGGCGCCTGCTGCCCTTCAAGAAAGGCCCGTTTTATCTGGCCAAGGAGACTGGAGCACTGTGCATTCCGGTCTCGATCTATGGGACCGAGACGATGATGGCCAAGGGCAGCACGCGTATCAAACCGGGCACGGCGCACATCATCTTTCACGCTCCGGTGAATCCCGCCGACTATGCGACGCGCGAAGGGTTGCTGGAGGCGGTGCGAGCGGCGATTGCCTCGGGTCTGCCAGAGTGGATGCGGGCGTAAAGATACGGATTGAGGTTCGTTGTTTCCCACATCTGGCGCGATGAGACTGCGGAAGATATGGAGCACCCAGACGGAAACAAGAGAGGTTCGTGGCATCCCACCCTCGTCATTTGGAGTGGGTCCAGAGGGAAGGTTTTACGGCTGGACGTTGGCGTTGTAGCCATCGCCCAGCAGCTTTTGTCGTGTGGCGTCGGCGTCGATGCGGCTGGTGAAGGGACCGATACGCACATGGATTAGGCCGTCGGCGGGATCACGGCGAACGTTGACCGTATAGCCGTGCTTGCGCAGTGCGCTAACCAAAACATCGGCATCCTCCTGGTGTGAGACAGCGGCGACCTGAACCATCAGAACCGGCGTAGTGTCCTGTGAGGCAGATGGCGGTAAATCGGGCACCGAAGAGGAAACATCTCCTTCGAGGGCAGGGTGGACATTCGTGGCGGTTCGCGGCCGCGAGCCGGTCTGCGGACCAGCTATAGGCTTGCCGCCAGACCCAGCGGTCTGCGCAACTGGCGTGCCTTGCGGGGGTCCATTCACAGGGAGATTGCGAGCGGTATGCTTGCCTGCTGAGTAGCCCGCGAAGTAGCAGATGCCGCAGATAAATACAAGAGCAAGAAAGAGGCCTCCGAGTTGCCACGGACCCAGCATCAGTTCGGTATCTTGCCGGTACGGAACCGGCTGCAGCTCGTCAGGGTTAAAATCTTCGTTCATTGACTTCCTCTAGTTGATGGCAATTACCACAACAGGCCGGGATCATTCCAGGCCTGTTGGGATAGTTGAATTCCATCTTATCGTCTGACGATAAACCAAAGGATAGCTGTCTGGGCTACAACTTCTCCGTGCTTGCCTTGGCCGGGAGTGCGGCGTTCATTTTGTTCAGCAATGTCATCAGTTCCATGGGAAGCGGGAAGACGATGGTTGTGTTTTTCTCGACGCCGATCTCGGTGAGGGTTTGCAGGTAGCGCAACTGCAAGGTCATCGGCTCGGAGGCCAGCAGATGCGCGGCGTCCACCAGCTTTTGCGCAGCGTCGAACTCGCCTCCGGCATGGATCACCTTGGCGCGCTTTTCGCGTTCTGCTTCGGCCTGCTTTGCCATGGCACGCTGCATCTGATCGGGCAAGTCCACTTGCTTGACCTCGACCGAGACGACCTTTACGCCAAAGGGCTCGGTGCGCTGGTCCATGATGGACTGGATGCGCACGTTCAGCTTGTCGCGAT
>CAYVMS010000139.1:0-9150 GCA_964452615.1 uncultured Occallatibacter sp. | reverse complement strand
AATGTCTGAGAACGGAAAGGCAGCCACTCAGGATTTTTCTGGCCCTGATTTTTCAGGCTGGTCGTGTCCATTGCCACTGGCTGGCTATCCATCCATCGTCATGGGCCATGGCGGCGGCGGCAAGCTCGGCAACGAGTTGGTCGAGCACCTGTTTCTGCCCGCCTTCCGCAATCCGGAACTGGAAAACCTGGGCGATGCAGCCGTACTTGAGTTGGGTGGCAGCAGGCTGGCCATGAGCACTGACTCCTTCGTCGTGCAGCCGCTCTTCTTTCCCGGCGGCTCCATCGGAGAGCTGGCCGTCAATGGCACCGTTAACGATCTGGCCGTCTCCGGCGCGGAGCCGAAGTTTCTCAGCGCCAGCTTCATCCTGGAGGAAGGCTTCCCGCTAAGCCAATTGGCGGCAATTGTCGATGCCATGGCGAAAGCTGCGGCCACGGCTGGCGTGAAAATTGTCACCGGCGACACCAAGGTCGTCGAACGCGGCCACGGCGATGGCTGCTACATCAACACAGCGGGTGTGGGCCTGCTGCGGCCGGGGATTCAAGTCGGTCCGCAGCGTGCGCAAGTGGGCGATGCGATCCTCGTCTCCGGCACCATCGGCGACCACGGCATGGCCATTATGAGCGTCCGCGAAGGCCTGGAGTTCGAGAGCCAGATCCGCTCCGATTGTGCCGCGCTCAACGGATTGATTGCCGAGGTGCTGGCGGCGGTTGGCCCTGCCGTCCACACCATGCGCGACCCAACGCGCGGAGGCCTCGCCTCCACGCTCAACGAAATCGCACAAGCCTCTGGCATCGGCGTCGAGATCGACGAGCCCAGCCTGCCGGTGCGGCCCGAGGTACAGGCGGCCTGTGAGTTACTCGGCCTGGACCCGGTTTATGTTGCCAATGAAGGCAAGGCGATTTTCTTTGTCGCGCCCGAGGCAGCCCATCAGGTTCTCGCCGTGTTGCGCGCACATCCGCTCGGCCGTGATGCCGCTCGCATCGGCCATGTGACTGCCGAGCATAAAAGGATGCTGGTGGCGCGCACCGCGATGGGAGCCAATCGCGTGATTCCGACGCAAATCGGCGAGCAATTGCCGCGCATCTGCTGAGTTAGTGGACCGTCACTGTAACCTGCTGCGTCGATCTTCCATACTGGTTCGTCGCGTTCAACGTGTAGGTCGTAGTTGCCGCAGGCGTAACTGTCACGCTTCCGCCGTGCACTCCGCCCAGCTTGTCGATGAAGTCATACGAGTCGTTTGTGGTTGTCCATGTCAGCGTCACAGATGTTCCAGCGGCCACCGATGAGGGTGAAGCAGAGAAGCTGTTGATTGTCGGCAGAGCTCCTGTGGGCGCAGTGTTTGCATCCCAGCCCGGAAACTCCGGTGTCATCTGAACAACTTCAAAGTTCGACGATTGGATACTGTCAAGGTTGACCAGGTCGTCGTCAATCCATCGCGTGTCTGGCACGCCTTGAAAATAGAAGTAGCTGCCGTTGTCGGCGAGGATCATGCCGTATTTCTTCATCGCGGTCAAGATCACCTGGTTGACCGTCGAGTAGCCTGAGATGTCAAAGCTCGCCTTGAGCCGGATGCGCATCCCGATGATGTTATTTGTGCCCCAGAGAGTTCCCGCCGCATGGCTGGCCGGTTCAACGAAGTACCCGCCATTGGCGTCGTTCTTTGTGTGCGGCAAAGTGAATCGGATCGCGTGGTTGATTGCGCCCTCGGCCACCTCGTCGTAGCGCACCAGGCCAGGGAAGATCGCCAGGCCGGCTGCATCGGCAGAGGTCCATCCCCAAGGGCGCTGCTCGCCACCAGACATGTCCCAAAGCGTCTCCGAGTCCGCGCTCCACGCGCCGGAGCAATAAACAGAATTGAAGGTCTCATACAGCATGCATCTGTTTCGATCCAACACCAGGACGTGCTGGTCTCCCTGATAGTTATTTGGGCCGCCCGTGCAGGCGGCTGGATTCCCCTCGATAGGAGCGCTGGGTGGGAACGGGGCATCAGTGACGTCGCTCTCGCCAGAGTAGGCCACAACATTGATAGATACCAACGGCTGAGTGCTGGAGTCGACCACGACGTATGGGATGCCGTAGTTGCCGCCGGCTACCGAGGAGAAGTCATGATGCAAATGCTCTCCCGCGAAGTCTGCCGCCAAGGTAATGGCGGCATTGTTCGGGTCCAGAGGCGCCGAGGAGATGTCGGTATTCCAGGCAAAGCTCGACGGGAAGGGAACGAAGCCATTAAGGCTGGCGTTGTCTCCCGTGCTCATGCCGTTGCATGCTGAGCTGGCCTTGGTGGCTGGATTCACCGTGAGACTCAGGTCAGCGGTCGCCGACTGCGCCGTGGGCTGAGTTGAGTCGGTCATAGTGAACGCCACAGTCGATGTGCCTTCGGCGCTTTGTGCAGGCGTACCGGTAATTGCGCCCGTCGAGCTGTTGATCGAGAGCCCGCTTGGCAAGCCAGTTGCGCTGTAAGTGTAAGGCGTCGTTCCGCCGGAGACTGTGATTGCCGCGTTGTATGCAATGCCAACAGTCCCGCTGGGGAGCGAGGCTGTCGTAATCGTCAGCTTGTTGGGCTGGGCCGGAGCCACCGTGATGCTCAGGCTTGCGGTCGCCGACTGCGCTGTTGGCGTGGTCGAGTCGGTCACAGTGACCTTCACCGTATCGGAGCCCACGGCACTTTGCGCGGGCGTGCCGGTAATTGCGCCCGTCGAGCTGTTGATCGAGAGGTTATTTGGCAGACCGGTCGCGCTGTAGGTGTAGGGTGTTGTGCCACCGAAGGCCGTGATCGCTGCGCTGTAGGCAGTGCCAACCGTTCCACCGGGAAGCGAAGTGGTCAAGATGGTCAGTTGGTTGGGCTGGACCGAATTGACTGCAATCTTGGCGTTCGAGCTACAACCCAAAAGCAATGCCGCAGCGCCCAAGATGACACAGAAGCCGAAGTTCCGCATGGCCTACCGCTCCCATTTGCCCGATCCGGGATTGCCGGAGCGGTCTCCCAGACCACTCCCGTCATGCGGCCGAAAGGCTTTCAAGCTCGATAGCGTCGCAAAGAGTGCGAGGAATTCTTGATCGATGCTACACCGGAATCGTCCAAGGGCTTTGTTACTAAAGTTTCTATGGCTCGCCTCCTCGTCCCAGCTTCCACGTGGCCACAGCCCGGCATCCGGGCCTCGCTGGCGCAGAAAAGCGACGATGCGTTCGCGCAGTGTGACAAGGCCTTAGGCGAGCAGGTCAAATGCTTTTTGGATGCGAGCAGGAAGCGTGGCCTCCTCGCCGACGAGCTTGGTGCTGAGTTCAAGCACCGTGGCCGGGGGCGTGGCGAGGGCGTTGAGAGCCGCATTTGTCGCCGCCCAGTCGATTGTGCCGTCGCCGGGGAAGAGATGCTCGTCTTTCACACCGTGATTGTCGTGCGCGTGTACCTGGACGATGCGCTCGCCACATGTGGTGATGGCATCGGGTATTCCCACGGTAAAGTGGGCGTGGCCGAGGTCGAGGCAGATGCCGATCGAGTTCAGATGGCCGGTGGTGAGGATCTCCATCAGGTGCTCAGGTGTGGTGGGCTCACCGGTCAGGTTCTCGACTAGTGGACGGACGCCCAGCGGATGGGCAAATGCGCCCAGATGCTCAAGAGCTGTTTGTGCGTACTCGATGGTGCGCGGCGACCACTCGTCGGCGCGCTCCCCCAGATGAACGATGAGATTGCGGAAGGGGATGGAGTCCGCGGTTTCGAGGGCGCGCTTGATCTCGTCCATGGCCGCGATGCGACGGCTTTTTTCCGGATGCAGCAAGTTGACTGACGGAGCGCCGGCACGGCCCATCTCGCGGTCGGGGAAGAGCGGGGCGTGCATCGACCAGACCTGGAGTGTGTTGGAGCGGAACCATGTCGCGAGTTCGGCCACGTGTTCGCGGCTGGTGTAGTCGAAGTGCTGGCGCGCTGCAAAGATCTCGACCGCTTGCGCCCCGGAGCGGGCGGCCAACTCCAGCAGGCCTGGGTGCAGGCGCTGATTCATGTAGAGGTGCGTCGATAGAACTCGCAGCTTTGCCAAGATTTCCCCCGCGCCGGTTTGGTGAAATGCGAACCGTACGCTGCTCCCATTCTCGCATTTTGGCAGCGGTTTGCGTGCGGAACAAGAAGGCTTGATGAGTTCTGTGCATGCTGGAGGGGGGGCTCGCAACGAAGAGTCTCCACTTGCCGAGGTTTTGCAAGGCCGAACTCTCTTTCCATCCTCTGAAAACAAACTGCTTAGAAGTGTGCAAAAGGGAGCAGCTTTTTACTTCCATTCCCGCGAATTTAGTAGTTGAATCGGGTTGGTACGTCTTCCAGAGGACACATAAAGGAAAGGCGGTGTGACTCGGCATTTTTCGGAAAGGTTCCCAGCGCCGAGTGAGCTGGGAACGAGGAAGTCGTGTGGAGGATCTGGAGAAGACTCGGTTCGATCCTGCTCTCTTCCTGGCGCAGGCTGGGTTGGGGCGGAAGACTGTGCAAGTGAAACCTAAACATGCATTTTTCTCGCAAGGCGATCCCGCCGATTGCGTTTACTACCTTCAAAGCGGACGAGCAAAGCTCTTAGTGATGTCCAGCGCGGGGAAAGAAGCGACCATCGCTTTGCTCGCTGCGGGAGAGTTTGTTGGTGAGGAGTCGATGGCGGGAACCCCGGCGTTGAGGATGGCGACGGCCGTGGCCATTACCCACTGTACGGCGCTCAAAATCGAACGCTCAGAGATGATTCGCGTGATGCACGAGGAGCACGCCTTCTCCGATCTGTTTCTGAAATTCCTGCTGGCCCGCAGCATGAGGACCCAGGCGGATCTGGTCGATCAACTCTTCAATTCAAGCGAGAAGCGGCTGGCGAGGATACTGCTCTTGATGGCGGAGTTTGGCCAGGGAGGCGAGTTGGAGTCTCTGATTCCCAAGATCTCTCAGGAGACTCTGGCGGAGATGATCGGGACCACGCGCTCACGCGTAAGCTTCTTTATGAACCGCTTTCGCAAGCTGGGATTCATCCAATATAACGGCGGCATCAAAGTCCACAAATCTCTCTTAAATGTGATTCTGCACGACTGAACCGGTCCAGGCTGGAAAGCTCTGGGACATCGGTTGTACAGCGAAGATCCCGGACGGAGTAGGGGGTTTCAAGTTGCAGAACTGGGTGCCCCACCCTCGCCGCGTCTTTGTATTTGCGGCTAGGGTGGGATACCTCGATCCCCTCGCTACACAAACAGTGAAAATGGTCTAGCCCCGTGCATCTCCGCTTCGTTTGCGGAAAACCACCTTCAGTTCACGCCGCCAGTGCTCGCTGAGAGCGATTAGCTCCCACTCAACCTCGGGAGAAAAGTAGCGCAACACCGGCTCGTTGGCAGGGTGGATGCGCAGAGCCGGCGCAGCGAGCAGCAGACGCGGCGCAAGCGGCGAAACTTCAGCGCCCGCGAAATAGCCTTGGCGCTCAAAGGCTGAGAGCAGCCTTCCGCCCTCGCTGCCCGCAATCGGCTGCCGGTCGTTGTTCAACGCTCTAACGCGAATCCAGTAGTCCAAGGCCTGCAGGGGCAGGTGCAGATCCTCGTCGGCCTTCAGCTCGATCACTGCAAGCCTGCCGTTGCGGTCCAGCGTCAGCAGGTCCAGCAGCCCGCGATCTCCGGTGGAGAGCGTTGGAACCTGCGAGTAAAGCAGATCGCCGCGCAAGCCCGGCAGCAGTTCGGCGATTTCACCGCGCAGCCGCGCCTCCAGCCAGCGCTCCGGCTGCAGGCGAAAGAGCGGGTCGGTATGCGCGCTGTCGCCCTGGCGGCTCAAGAAAAGGCGCTCGAAGAGATCGCGGCAAAGCGATTCGTTTTCCGGCGTCAGAGGGGTTTCGTTGGCGCCCGCGCCAAATGTGATCTCGTCCTCATGCGCAAATGAGTTGGCGGCAAAGCCATGCCGGATGCGCGCGAACTCAAGCCCATGCAGCAACAGCCCGACCGTGGTGGCCGAGCTGGGCCGAAGCTCGACACGCTCCTTTGCCGCCGCCGGGACCAGCGCCATCAGTCGGGCGATCCCCTCCTGTGCGCGCTCGATCGCCGCTGCGGCCGAAAAAGCATGAACCAGCCGCGAATCCAGATTGCCGATGTCGCGAAAATCCACAGCCGTCAGTTCTTCGCTGCGCTCGTCTAGCGTGAAAAGCTGAAAATCCGCAGCTGAGTGATTGAGCCAGGTCATGCGCTCGGCGGTCGTGCGCCATGCTCCGGCAGGCACGACGACTTTGAGTCCGCCAAAGTGCCGCCGTCCATCGCAGTGTTGGCGACAGTGGTCGAGCCAGAGCACTCCTAGCGTCAGAACGCCGTCAATCGTGGACGCGGACTCCGCCTCGCCCACGCCGATCACAGCCTTGGCAGCAGTTCCTTGCAGCAAGCGTCCGCGCACATAGGCCGGGCCAAAGCTGTGCTCCAGGTCCATCGCCGAGCGGAAACCGTCAGTCTTGCAGCCGATGAAGTGGCGGGTTAGAACGCGCTCCAATAATCGTTGATAGTTGCGCCGCGTGGCCTCGCGTGCTGTCGGCGTTCGGCGGTCGCTGGTGGGAACCAGCTCCAGCGTCTGGGGCTTGGTCGCGCCCATGCGCCTGGTGGCGATGCGCAGGCAGTGCGCACGCTCTTGCACATCGACCACGGTGCGGATCAGGTTGCGTTCGTCGCTCCACAGTTGCAGCAGGCAGCGCCCGTGATCGCCAGTCACCGAGTAGCGGGCAGTGCGCATATCAAAGAGCACACGGCCATCTTCGAGCAGCGCCGCTGCCGGATGATCAACCAGATATTGTTCGACTGCTTGCGCCAGCCGCTCAGGTGCGGCAGTCTCAATGGTGGTGGGCATCCGCCTCTACCAGCCCTGGCGCGTGCGCAGGCTGGTGATGTGCGCAGTGTGGTGGCGCGAGTGCCAGTCATACATTGCCAGCATCTTGACCAGCATTTCACGGCCCCGCTCGGGATGGTTATAGCCTTTGCGAAAATCTTCTTCGCTAAGCGATTCCAGCAGAGTTACCCAGCGCTCATGGATGGCCGTGACCATCGCCAGTGAGCTGTCTACCGGCAAGGCGCGTCCGTCCGCGAGGTTTGCCCAGGCACTCTCGTTGTAAGGATTGATTGTGGGCCAATCCTCGGTGAGTGCGAGCTTGCAGCGGGTGTAAGCCATCGCGTGGCTGTCCGCCAGATGATGCACGACCTGGCAGACTGTCCATCCGCCTTCGCGGTAGGGCGTCTTCATCTGGCTCTCGCTGAGACCGCTTACGGCGGCTTTCAGACGCTCTGGCAGTTCGCGCAGCGTTTGTATATGCGCTTCGCGCACGCCGGGCAAACTCACAGCCGAAGCGGCGAAGCGGCCAATTGGATAGCGAAGATCGTCCAAATCTGTCATGGCTCTGCTCCTGAAAACACATTCTACAGCTTCGACTCTTGCAACGCAGAAGTTGCGCACTGGTCTTGCAGATTCAAACTCTCTTGCTTCTGCCGCGGCACGACGGCTGGAATGCAGGGGTCTGATTTTTTTATTTCTGCCGCAAGATTCACCGCCAGCAGCAACATGAAAACAACGTAGAGCATGCTAAGATCCCGCATCTCGCCAGGTGCGCAGAACAGAAAAAACAGCGGAATGTTGATGGCCGCCGCAATCTGCCCGTGGCGACGGATCTCCGGTGGCAGCAGCCGCCAGCCGCGCCACACAATCCACACGATCAGCGCCAACGGCACCAGAGAGAAAACTCTGAAGTGCGTGATGCCGTATGTCTGTTCCAACTTGAAGAAGTTCGCGGGATGCAACAGAAACTCCAGTTGCTTTCGCCACTTCACCAGCACGGACCCGCCGGCATTCTGCGAGAAATGCGAACTGATAGCAAGATAGACCGCCGCGCAGGTCGAGGCCAGAAATCCGGTTCCGACTAAAGAACTGATTCGGGAATGGCGTTTTCGCAGAATCGGGTAAAGCGTCAGAGTCACCAGGAGAAAGGACTCCTTGTTCCATGTAGCCAGCGCAACCAATGGCAGCATCCACCACCAATCGAATTCCAGGCCCATCCACACAGCGAGCGCCATGAACGCCAGCTCTGGATAATCATAAAAGTATCCGCCGACACTCAATATGTAAGGAACCAGAAGGATCATGGCGACCGGGGCGAAAAAGCGCGCAACTGGTGGCATCTCCAGGGCTCGGCACACCAGATACATGGCGACGACGGAAAGCCATGCGAAGAGAAAAGTAATGAGATATACGGCTGTATAGCGAAAAGAATACCTTGGATCAACAGCCAGCGACGATGCCAGTTGGTACCTGCTGAAAAGTCTCGATAGAGCTCCTTTGTTCCACTCAGGGGTCATCGAATCGAGCCAGTTGGCGATTGCGGGGATTAGCTGCCTGTATACATAAGGTCGCGCAGCAGTGCCATCCAGCATGTCGGCGAGGCTGAATTTCGTCTCCGCGCCCTGGATTGGATTTGCGCCTGCATATACGCCGGGCTCACGGAAGTGCCACTTGTCGTAGTAGCCATTGAATGAGGCGGATGCCGCTACAAAGAACAGTACGCAGCAACATGCGCCACGAAAGAGTCTTGATGCGAGTTCCCGCCTGTTCATGCCACTTTTGACCTCTCGGGGGATTCTGCAAGGGAGACGTGATTCTCAGCGAAGAAACAGTACGGCCGCTGTTGACGCGCCCACAAGTTGGGGCGACGCTAACTCCGGAGAGGCTCCGGCCCCGGCGACAGAGCTGCTCTGGGGCCAGATTTTGTCCTAAGCGTGATGATGATGGTGGTGATGGTGGCTCGTGTGGTGTGAAGCGTTGCGATGATGTTGATTGGCAGCGAACGCCGGTATTGCAAACACCATAAGGAGGAGCACGGCGGCAAATATCTTCTTCATGGGTCAAATTTAACACGACGCAGCAGTCAGCGGTAGAGCGCTGTCAAGCACGCACCAAGAGAGGAACGGGGTCGACGCACCCTCCCGCCAAGGCCGCATTGAGCGTAAACTGAAAAGCACGATGAGCATAACGGCGGCTTCACCCCAACCGGGCCACAAGCGCTTTTTCTTCGAGAAATTCGGCATCACCGAGCGGCTTCTTGAGCGTTGTCTCGGTGAAGCGCTTAGCGCTGGTGGAGACTACGCCGACCTCTACTTCGAGTCCGTCACGGCCACAGCGCTCGG
>CAYVMS010000138.1:0-9358 GCA_964452615.1 uncultured Occallatibacter sp. | reverse complement strand
ATCGCCTCCACCAACAAGGATCTTGAAGAGGAGATCGCCAAGGGCAACTTCCGCGAAGACCTCTTCTACCGGCTCAATGTTGTCCCATTCTTTGTGCCGCCGCTGCGCGAACGCAAGCAGGATATTCCGCTGCTGACGCGCGAGTTTCTCGCCGAGTTTGGCCGTCAATACGGACGCCCGCGCATGGAGATCGGCGACGAGGCTCTGGATGCGCTGGCCCAATACCACTGGCCGGGAAACGTTCGCGAATTGAAGAATGTCGTCGAGCGAGTGCTTATTCTCAATCCCCGCACACTGCGCATCGATCGCAAGCACCTGCCGCCGCTAACCCATAAAGCCGGCACGCGCTCGACCGAGGAGTTTTCAACGCTGCAGCAGGCCCGCGACGCCTACGAGCGCGAGTTCATTTTGAAAAAGGTCGAGGAGGCCCGCAACAACGTGAGCCGCGCAGCCGAGTTGCTCGGCTTAGAACGCAGCCACCTCTACCGCAAAATGAAGGCGCTGGGCATTAGCGTGCGTGAGTAAGAACCAGTCCATTGGGTGGATGCCCATCGCTGAACACCCACCCCGAATTGTCGTATGGTCATTCTGACTTGAGGTCGCACCGCGCCTATCGCGAAGGCGATGAGTGTGCGCGACTCCCCTTCTCGACTTGGGCTTGCGATCCGATTCCCTGCAACGACTGCATGATCTGGATTCCTACCGGCGCTCCTAGACCGGTCGTCGGATCCCAGCCGGGGCCGGCGGAGAACGCGCCATTGTTGCCCGACGTAATATCCCGGAAGCAACTGGACTCGTCCATGTTATAGAGGGCCGGGTTGATGAACCCTACACGCGATTGCAGCTTCTGGCAGAGCAAGGCGACCAGCCCGGCCCAAAGTGGCGCGACCGCGCTGGTTCCGCCAACCACCATCTGCTGCCCATCCACAAGCACGTTATAGCCGGTGTCGGGATCGGCGTCGCCGGCCACGTCAGGCACTCCGCGGTTCGAGGATTGCTGGACGTCTTTTGTCTGGTAGTCAGGCCGCGCAAAGAAGTTGCTGAATCCGCCACCCGTAGCCCCGCCTTGCGTGCCGTCATTCCAGACGGTCTCACTGGTGATGGCGCCGTGGACTGCAATCAGTTGTGTGCCTCCTGTAGCCAGCACATGCGGACACGACGCCGGGAAATCGACGTGATTCTTGCCGTCATTCACTCCGTCGCTCGACCCGTTGTCGCCGGCCGCCACAGTGATGGTGATGCCCAACAACCCCGCCTCCTGAGCCACATCGTCAAAGTTCGTCATCGACTGATCTGTCCAACCAGACTCCGGGCCACCCCAACTGATCGAGATCACGCCGGGCCTGCGGAGCTGGTCGTGAACTGCCATGCTGAGTGCATCCTGGAACCCGCGGGTGGTGTTAGGAGCAAAATAGGCGACGATCATCGCCCCCGGCGCCACCGCTCCGGCCACCTCGATATCCAGCATCACCTCGCCATCGGCGCTGTTTGCGGTGGTGGGGCGATTCTTCGCCTGATCCACAGAAGAGGTAATGACTTGCGGCGCCGAAAGTCCCAGCGACTTGAAGTAATCCTGAATGTCCGCCGGACGATAGCCGCCGCCCAGCTCGATCAGGCCAATCACCTGCCCGGACCCATTCACACCCTGAGGAAAGTCATAAAGCTTGGCCACCTCCGGCGGAGAAAATGAGCTGTTTGAGGCGCGGGCGCCAAAGGTCCCATTGTTGCCGCGATAGCGGAAGTGAGGTTTGGCCACCGGCCGGTCGTCGAGGCCGAAGACTCCTTTAACAAACGGAGCAATCTCCTCTGGAAGCTGAATCGTGCCGGTCCGTCCGCGGTAGTAGCCGTCCGGATGGTCGTAGTCGACAAGTTCTATGCCAAAGGCCTTCTCCATATTCGCTGCGGTTCCGGCCAGGGTTATGGTGCGGCGCATCACCTCGTCGCCCCGTTCCAGCATCTGCAATTTGTTGTCGCTTGCAAACTTCTTGATCATGTCCACGTTGGCGGGATCGGCGCCACACTGCGTGGCAAACTCGCTGTGAGTCATAAACTTGCCCGAGGGGTGGGCCGTCTCAAGAGGCTGGCGATGCTTGAGAATTACAGAGATTTCGATGAGTTGATGGGGATCGGTCGGACCGATCGCGCGCGCTCCAGAAAGCGGAACGCGTTCACTGCCCTTCAAGGGTACTCTCTTGGAATTTGCCATAATTGACTCCTTCTCCGATGGGGTTTCCCGGTGGATGATGCGCCAGTCGATGATCCAGCGGCGAGGGCACAACCCTTCGAGCCTTCGCACCTCACGTGCCCGCTACGCTCCATGCCAGGGGAAGGCACGGCTCGCGCCCCGCGCTCATGCCTCGAAGCTACAAGGCAGGCTCGCAGGCGAATCAGATCGCTGATAAAGAGTTGGGGAAGTCGCTTGCAAGGGGAGGTGCTTGAGAAACCACCTGCAAGCATTTATTCCGGGCAGGCCAAACATCGGGAAAATTTGGGCGAGCTTGCCGGAACCATTCTGCGCCGCCTCAGAGGCGTTTTGCACTTCCCGGAATATACTCCTGGGCGCGAAGGGACACAAGCAAAGATTGCGGGCTTTTTTTATGGCCTGAAATGCGGATTTGCAATAATACAGCGACCGCTGTTCACGCACGCAGCTAACCCTTTCAGCGCGTTGAGCATGGCCGGACGAAGTGCTAAATCCTCTATTTGAAGATCGGCCCGAGCGACCCTTCGTTGTCGCCCAACCGGGGATCTACGCGGAAGTCCCACACCGATTGATTGATGTCGGAAGCGGAGATAATCTCCACCAGCGCATACTCGCCAATGGCCAGCGGATCTTGCGGTGTGATCTTGAGCCAGTGCTTGCCCGGCATCACCTCGGCCTTAGCTGGAATCACATTTTCATCCTGCGTCACCGTGCCTGTGGGGCTCACATGGACCGCGCCTACGATGCGCACCGCCTTTCGCTCATCCACTCGAACGATGGCGAAACCGGAGGTGGGCGAGTGTGCGCCGTGCTTGCGGTTGGCCACCTCTTTCGCTCCCTTGGTCTCGACCGTTACGGCATGAGAGAGAACTTTCTCAGCGTTGTCGCTCGCGGCCAGCGCCAGATAGATCGCCGGATCGTTCACATGCAAATGAATCTTGGCGTGCTGGCCGTCGAGTTCCAGGCTGGCCTTGGCGCCAGCCAGAGGATTTAGCGTGCTCATCCCGTGTCGGTTCTTCGCGTTCAGCGCCAGGTCCACAGGCAGCAGTTCGACCAGCTCTGGCGTGCCCTGGAAAGTATCGAGAGCAAAGACGCCGTCCTCGTCGGGCAACTCCAGTCCTTTGGACACCTCAGGCCTGCGCGCCAGTTGTTCTGCGCGTTCGGCGGCCGCTTCTTTGTCGATATCCGCAGCCTCGTTCATGGCTGGCGAGGCCTCTTCTACAGGCAGGTTTGCATGATCCCGCTCCCACTTCCGCGTGGCCTCCCAGTCAACGAGATCGACGGGCAACTCCTCCCAGTCGCCGCCGCGTTCAAGGGAGATATAGCGCACGCGGTCGCCAACAATCTCGTATTTGCGGACGATCTGGTAACTCCCGTCCTTCAGGATGAGGCGATGATTGGTGGCCATTCCGGGCAAATCGGGCTTAAGCGGCAGCGGCTTTTGGTTCTCAGGCCTTGTTTGGGAATGGCTTTGGATAACGCCGGCAAAGGCCATCGAAACCAGGAGCACCAAGGCAGCCTGCGGCAAACGTCGCATTGGATAAAAACAGATCATTGCTGAACAGTTTAGACGGCTTGCGCGACAATTGGCGGGCACAAATTGTCGAATCGCAAACTGAACACGCAACCGAGTCGGACGCAGGCGCGTCCAATAAACTGTATTCTTTAAGTTGGGGATGGTCGGTTGACAGGATTGCAGCCAGATTTCCGAGGGAACCGCCGCCGAGAGCCACGTGCTTTCGGGGCAGCAGCCCTCCTCTGCCTGGTCCTGTTGGCGTTGTTGGTCGTGGTCCAGGTGGCTCACAACCATGCAATCGAAAGCGATGCCGACCATTGTTCGCTTTGCATCGCCATGCACTCTGCAGCGCCCGTCGCGGCCATCGCAGCCTTCGTTGTGTTGGTCAAGATCCAGACCGCAACTCGGGTCTATGAGGCGCGCGCGGTCATTCGCCACTGGCACCCCAAGCTCTTTACCCGCCCCCCGCCAGATGGTTGCTAGGGCCACTCTTCGATCTTCATCTTCAGCCTGAATACGGCTTCACTGCCCATTGAACCGAGGCAGCGCCGGTTATTTTTTCAGGTTGGCTCATTGATTCGGAAAGCTGGCCCTAATGCACAGAGGACGCCGCGGCTATTGAAGCCGTGGCCCGTTTTTCGCATTATTCAGCCATTTTTGAGGAGGCTTTCCATGCCGTACCATCGCGGCACGATTCGACGTATTCTTCCCATCTTCGCATTATTTCTAGCTGCGCTTGTCGCGCCCGCGCAAAGCGGCAACTCCGGCGCAATCCGCGGCACCGTCACCGACCCATCCGGCGCCGTGGTTCCTAACATTACCGTCACACTGGAAAATGCCCGCAGTGGCCTTCTTCGCACTCTCCAGGCAGACGCGGCCGGGCAATTCGACTTTCCCAACGTACCCTTCAACACCTACCGCATCACCGTCACTGCCAGCGGCTTTGCTCCCTTGACTAGGGACTTCGAGCTTCGGTCGGTCGTGGGAACGAGCCTCAAGCTGACCCTCCAGGTCGCAGCCGCATCCCAGACCGTGACCGTTGAGGCTAGTGGCGATCTGGTCGAGACCGACCCCACCTTCCACTCCGACGTGGACCGCGACCTGTTTATCAAGGTGCCTCTGGAGAGTGAGTCTTCTTCGCTCAGCTCGCTGGTTACGCTCTCTACACCCGGCGTGGCGGCCGACTCAAATGGTCTCTTCCACGGACTCGGCGACCACGCATCCAACTCATTCTCGGTGGACGGCCAGTCAATTACCGACCAGCAGAGCAAGGTCTTCTCCAACCAGATTCCCGCTAACTCGATCCAATCCATCGAGGTCATCAGCGGCGCACCGCCTGCCGAATACGGCGGCAAGACCAGCCTGGTGATCGTGGCCACCACGCGCTCCGGGCAAGGCATCACCAAACCCACCGGAAGCATCAGCACTTCTTATGGCGCCTTCGGGTCGGCCTCGGCCGGCTTCGACCTGGCCTACGGCGGCAAGAAGTGGGGCAATTTTATCGAGACCGACGGCCTCAACACCGGCCGCTTTCTCGATCCGCCGGAGTTCTCGGTCTTTCACGACAAGGGCAACGAACAAAATGTTTTTGATCGCATTGACTACAGCTTTACCCCGGCCAATTCAATCCATTTGGATCTGAACTACTCCCGCTCATGGTTCCAGACGCCTAACTCTTACGACAATCTCAATGTGCAGAACGTGGTGAGTGGCGGCACGAGCGCTAACCCCATCTTCGGCAACGTGGGCAACGCAGATCAGCACTCAAAGATCGGGACCTTTAATATCTCTCCAACTTATACGCGAGTCCTCGGCAATAATGCTGTCCTCAATCTTGGTGGCTTTGTTCGCAGGGATGGCTATAACTACTATCCCAGCGGCAATCCTCTGGCCGATCGCGGTCCGGCTAACCTGCAAACCTCATCCATTGCGCAGTACCGCACGCTGACCAACGCCGCCATTCACTCCGACCTTACCTACGCCAAGGGGATACATAACATCAAGGCCGGTGTGCAGTACGGGCAGACCTTCCTGCGCGAAAACGACAGCCTGGGCGTAGTCGATCCGACCTATAACTCGCCTTGTTTGGGCTTGGGTGGCAACCCAGCGGCGGGATACTCCGCTGCTTCCGTTTGTCCCAATGGCGCGAACCCGAGTTATCTGCCCGTTCTCGCGCCCTACGATCTGACCCGCGGCGGCGGCCTTTTCAATTACATAGGGCACACCGATGTTAAAGAGCTCGGCCTCTACATCGAAGACCAGATCAAGGCCGGCAACTGGCTCTTCAATTTGGGACTGCGCGAGGACGTTTACAACGGCCTCACGGATGCGAATCAGACACAGCCGCGCGTAGGCATCGCGTATAACATCAAGCCGACTACGACCGTGCTGCGCGTCTCCTATGCTCGAACGCTGGAGACGCCCTTCAACGAAAATCTGGTGCTGTCAAGCAACGGATGCACGAATGCGGTGATGGCGCCGCTCCTGGCCTGCACCCCCGGTGTTTTCGGAACGCTTGACCCTGGTTATCGAAATGAATTCCACGCCGGACTTCAGCAGGCCTTCGGCAAACGGGTTGTGGTGAGCGGTGAGTATATCTGGAAGTATACCCACAACGCCTTCGACTTCGGCGTTTTAGGCAACACTCCCATCTTTTTCCCCATCGACTGGCATAACTCCAAGATTCCCGGTTATGCTCTGCGTGCGGATATTCCCAACTTCCATAACTTCAGCGCTTATCTCGTCGCCTCTTCGGTGGCCGCCCGTTTCTTCCCGCCGCAGTCCGCCGGTGCAGGAGCCGCTCCCCAGACCGGTGGTTTACCCTTCCGCATCGACCACGACGAGAAGTTCAACCAGACCACCCACGCGCAGTACACCTTTTCTCGCGGGAAGGTGCTGAACGGCCTGTGGGGCGGCTTTAACTGGCGATACGACTCGGGCCTCGTGGCTGGCGCGGTACCCTTCGCTACAGACAATACCACTTCCGTCGACCTGAGCGGCCTCACCAACGATCAGCAAGCCCAGGCCGGAATCACATGTGGCGGCGTGAAAGCCACACTCGCCGCTGGATTCCAATCCTGTGCGCCCTCGGCCTACTCATCGTCGCTGGTGGCCATTCCCGCGCCGGGAACGGAAAACGACGACAAGAATCCGCCGCGCATTGCGCCGCGCGACCTCTTTGATGTTTCGCTCGGCAAGGATAATCTCTTTCACAAAGACCGCTTCAAGACAAACTTCGATCTGACAGCGATCAATGTCACCGATAAATATGCGCTGTATAACTTCCTCTCCACATTCAGCGGCACGCATTATGTAACTCCGCGTGCACTGACGGCAAAGATTACGCTCAATTTCTAAGTCGGAGCCTTGCTCGTTCGGGACGGCAGAAGGGAGCAGACGCTTCTTTCTGCCGTTCGCTGTCTCACCCTCCGCAGCCGGTGCTACCGCGTCGGCCACTCCTCAACGACGATGCCGAGGTCATTGAGCTGCTTGATGGCGGCTTCGACGTTGCGGCGGATCTTGGGCCGGTCTTTCTTGGTCGCTATGGGTGACTCGGCGACGGCGATTACGCGGCCATAGCGCCATGCGCTCGGGGGCAGCGCGATCAATGCCTTGGCAAGATCGCCGGGGCGCAACTGGATCTCCTGGCGGCGGGCAGCCTCGGGGCGCAGCATGGTTCCCTGGCCCACGGTGCTCGGATTGGCGTCGGCCAGCGTGATGCGCAGGTTGAGTGTGTCGGTATCGACCGAGAGAAAGGGGTTGGCCCACGCACTAGGCTCATGCACATCCACATACATGCTCTTGGTGGGCAGCGGAATGGCGTCAAGCGCGGCGCGCTGGCGGTCGCTCTCGGTTGCGTTCTCCAGAGCTGCGGCTTGAGCTTGTTTTTCAGCGTTGACCGCGGTTGTAGCCACGCCGACAACCGCCTGTTCTTCCTTGTGGCAGGCGACGAGAGCCACTGCCAGCAGCAGGCCCATCGCTGCAAATCCTTTGAGTTTCGAGCGCTCCATCACCCTTCAAGAATAACAGGGACGGCACTCATTCACTCGCTCTTCCAGGCAGGTGGAAAGGGCTGACGCATATAAATGGACCTGGTTTGCTATATGCAAGCCGGCGCAGACAGGCGACAAGGGGGTACGAGTAATCCCCTGAAGTATTTTGCCGAGTTGCGCGATCCGCGTGTGGAACGGAATCGCGAACATTTGCTGGAAGAAATTCTGCTCATCGCCATAGGGCGGTCTTGAGCGGGGCCGAGAATTGGAACGATATTGCCGACTACGGAGCCGATAAGCGGGATTGATTGCAGACGTTTCTTCGTCTGCCTGGCGGTATTCCCTCGCACGATACCTTCAACCGAGTCTTTGCGGCGCTTGACCCGGAGGAGATGGAGAAGGGCTTCGCCGCCTGGGTTTCGTCGCTTGCCAAGCGGACGGCAGGCAAACGTGCACCGCCGAAACTCAGGATTCTCGGTTCTTGCGTCGTAGGCATCTACGCTTCGTTTTGCCCTACAATGGCAGCATGTCTGCGGCTGGCGAGACCGTTCCCTTTCGCATCGTTCACACAGTCTGTTCGCATGACTGCCCGGACTCTTGCGCTGTTCTAGTGACAGTGAATGAGGACGGACGCGCGGTCAAGGTGCAGGGCGACCCCGCGCAGCCGGTGACACAAGGCTTTCTCTGCGGCAAGGTGGCGAAGTACCTTGACCGCGTCTATGCGCCAGACCGGATTATCTATCCTCTGAAGCGCAAGTCTGGAGTCGCCAAAGGCCCTCTGAAGCGTGGCCTGGAGCATGAGGCCTTTGAGCGCATCGGCTGGGATGAGGCGCTGGACGAGATTGCGCGCCGCCTACAACAAGTTAGCGATGACTTCGGGCCGGAGTCGATCTTGCCTTACAGCTATGCCGGGACGATTGGCGTGCTGGGTTACGGCTCAATGGACCGTCGCTTCTTTCACCGTCTGGGCGCGAGTCAATTGGACCGGACGATCTGTTCGGAGGCCGGCGGAGTCGGCTGGAACCTGGTCTACGGCAAGAAGCTAGGGACGCCGACAGAGGACTTCAGGCTAGCCAAACTCGTGCTGGCCTGGGGCGCGAACATTCACGGCAACAACATCCACCTCTGGCCGATGATCGAGCAGGCGCGGCGCAATGGCGCGCGACTGATTGTGATCGACCCCTATCGCACGCGCACGGCGGCGCTGGCTGACTGGCATATTGCGATCCGGCCCGGCACCGACGCGGCACTGGCGCTGGGACTGATGCATGTCATTCTCAATGAGGGCCTCGAAGACCGCGAATACATTGCCGAGATGACGCACGGCATTGAGCAGTTGGCCGAGCACGCCCGCAAGTACACGCCGGAACGTGTGGCCACGTGGACTGGAATGACCGCGGCCGAGATTGAGCAACTCGCGCGTGAGTATGCGACGACGAAGCCCGCGGCTCTGCGCATGAACTACGGCGTGCAGCGCAGTGAGAATGGCGGGACAGCGGCTCGTGCCATCGCCATGTTGCCGGCGCTGACCGGCGCGTGGAAACATCGCGGCGGGGGTGGGCAGCTTTCGACATCGGGTGCGTTTGCGTGGAATAAGACGAGGCTGGAACGCCCCGATCTGGCGCTCAGTTCGCCGCTAGGCCGGCT
>CAYVMS010000137.1:0-9421 GCA_964452615.1 uncultured Occallatibacter sp. | reverse complement strand
CGTACAACCGCATTGGCAGCTGGGCCGACGTGGTGGCAAGCGGTCTGAACCCCAACGCTGGGAGTATGGAACTCAATATCATCGTTACCGATCTAAGGTCAGCGCTTCCGTCGCTCATCGATCGACTCCGGCAGTTGAACACAGCTAGTTCTGAGCCGGATGAGCCCGAGAATCCCGGTGCAACGGCACAGCCAACCATCGATGTTTTGAAGCATCGGAGATCCCTGGACTTCTTGCCGGAGCTGAATCCCAAGGAAATCGAACTTCTGGTGTTGGCAGCGAGAGACCCGGCTGGACAGCTTTTCCGCGTACGAATGGCCAATCGGGAGCGCCTTTCCATCGGGAGCCATTCATTCTTGGATGACAACAACTCTCGGAATCGAGCCGAATGGACTGGTGCACTCGAAAACCTTGTCTCGTTCGGCCTGTTCGAAATCGTTGGTCAGAAGGGAGAATTCTATCGGCTCACGGCATCCGGCTATGAAGCTGCTGACTTGCTTGAGGACTTCACTCGCTGGCCAACCAGCCAAGTCACCGTGGAAGCCCGCTACATGAATGCGCCGGCGGATTCCTTGACCCTTCCCTGCAGCGGGATCGTGCAGCTTCCGGCGACATATTACCAAGCAAGTGTCCGAGCCGATGCCGATGTGATGAGGAGCGAGAAAGAACCAAGAAGCTTACTGATCGAGGGCATTCCTCTCGGCGAGCTCAACGAGATCGCGTGGAAACCGACACACCTCACATTTGTGGAGACTGCGACGAACGAGTCAAAGATTGTTTTGGTGGAACGAACCGACAATCGAAAAGTCGCGAGGTTCTATTTGACGAGTTGACCTTCAGCTTCGAGGCCGGTCGAATCCCCAAGGCCCAGCAAAGCGGTCTACGCTGCGGTATTGGACAGTGTGAGCTTGGCACGCATGATCCTGAAGCCGGTGATCGGGGGATGAATCTCCCCACCGTGCTCGGATGTTGTTTTGTCGGTTGAAATTTGAAGTGGCGTTGGTCGAATATGTTTTGTAGCTCATCGAAGATGGTCAATGGAATCGTGCACGGAGAGCGGAGAGAATCGTGAGCCAATTTCGAGTTGCTTATAATCTGCATTGGCGGGAGTTGCTTTCTTCAGACGAAATCCGGAATTGGGTAAGCCGTCAGCAGGTTCCGAAGCGAGTATCAACGGAACTCGGGTATCCGGGTGTATATCGGTTTATATATGCCGAGGCTCGCGACGGGAACAGCGCGCATACCCCTTGCTATGTCGGGGAGGCCGGGAAGATTGGCGCCCGCCTACTGAGTCATTTTCGGCAAGAGCAGCAGACTACGATCGAGCTGACAACGCCAAAAGCGCGGAGGCTCCGTCCTGGGTGGTTTGTTAGAGGATCGATCAGAAATTCTGGCGGGAACTTTAGGCTTCAAGTGCTTACGATCGATGGTCCGGTGAATTTTTGTGGCTTGACTTTCGGCCCGGATACGATCCCCAATCCCTTCGAAAACTCATTCCTTCGCAAGATGCTGGAGAATTGGGCGATCGTAGCCTCAGAATATGTTGAGCATCTGTACCCGCTGAATCGCCGTGGTACCCCGCACGTATTCAGAGATATCCTGAAAGTAGCGCGCAAGAGATCATCGAAAGACAACGATACTACCCAGAGGCGACGTTCGAGAAAATCTAAGGCTCGACGAGGGCCCAACTCGTGATCGGACCATCGGCGTAGTCTCGCCGATGCCATCGAGAGCCGGTCAATGGGACAAAAGCTATGGTTTCGTGGGGATACATTGACGACAGTGCAAAAGGGGACTCGCTTGTTCTTTTGTGCGTCATTATCGAGAGTTCTGCTGGGTTCTGGCTTGAACTCGAGTGGAGGCCCGTCATTCAAAAGAAAAATGCAGAACTTGTCAAATCCGGACGCTCTCCAATCTCTCGTTTCCACGGGGCTGATTGCAATGCCTGCAAGGGAGAATTCCGGGATTGGGATAAGGAGAAGGATCAAATCCCCTTCATTCGGTCGCTGCAAGCTCTAATGCAGAAATACAGGATCAACTCTGTGGGGTACTCCGTAAAGATTGCGGATGTGGCTGAAGTTTTCCCAAAAGCGACATCGGGAGCCCGTGCAATGGCTCATGTCATTTTGCTCTGCTATCTCCTAACGACATGCGCGGAAGAGATGCCGGGAATCGGTGGGGTGGTCGGCTTAATTCATGATCGAGGCTCATACGATTCAGTATTCGAACAAGCTGATGACGCTTTCCGGAAGAATGATCCTGCCTTGTACGACAAACGAGTGATGTCCTTGCAGCGTTCGACGTGGGAGGAATCAGTCCTACTACAGGTTGCCGACTTTATGGCTTACGAGAACTCGAAGGTGATCGTCAGCGACGAGAATGGTAGAGAGTGGCGCAGGAGCATCAAAGGTGTCGTACACGGAGACAATTTCGGAGGCAGGCTTGCTGGCATTCCGCGTGAGACGATTGTCGAATTCCGGCAGTATTTGGATTCTCGTCCTAGCTGGTTTAGAGATACACTCTGCCGTGCAGGAAGGGTCGCAACATTGATTGATTGCGCACGCCAATCGCTGGCGGCCAACTGACGGGACCCAACCGGAGGGCACAGATGCGTGGCGACCAGGCCTCTCCAAAAATTACCGATTCCTCCACGATCAGGTAGTGAGAACCGGGATGGGTTGAAAAACGTGGTCCAGAATTTGGTCCAGTTGAGCGCCGAAGAGGCTCCGATCTGTCGAGTAGGCCGGAGAATTCGCACCTCCAGCCCCTCACAGAGACGCTATTACAAGAGCCTTTCTGCAAAGCACTGTCGCTGCTAGGCCGGGCTGGTCAGTCCTGATGTCGGCCAATGTTCCGCGATCTTCATGACCGAGTAGGGGCTGAAGAATGATAAACACAGGGCGTTTTTCGTTACTGATCGACTAAGGTTGCCCTTGTTGACATTTGGTCACTTGGCGGTTGGTGGCGGCATTGGCTTCATTAGTTACCCCTCGGACTATCGATGGCTCGTGGTATTCGGGCTGAAATCTCCATAGGGGCCACGACAACTTCGCTTTTGTTATTTAGACGGATGACGAATGTGGCCTTTCGAAGTCCGATACCTTCAGTCCCGAGGAAAAGGAAGACCTTCTCGGCGCCCTCCTTCACGACAACCTCTTCTGGACTTTGAGTATCACTAAACGTAAGGTATTGGGCAACCGATCCGGCAACGACGTCCGCAAGGCTAAGCAGATCATTCATCTCAACGCTTGGCGGATCAAACGGACGCGCACCACCAATCAGCGGATGATCAACACCAGGGCGGGTATATATCCTGAGAACTCGATCAAAGATCGCCATCATCGAGCCATGCTTTTCCTCGTTGGCGCAGATCGAATCATGGTCGCTAATCCAGAAGATCCTTTGGCCGTCAGCGGCCAGCAGAGCGGCGAGGTACGCGGCCATGTGGACGACGCGCATAAGCTTTTCCACTACCGCCAGGTCCCAATCTCCCAGTCCCTCCAAAAGTAGCGCCTCCTTCAAACGGCGAAACACGGCTCGATCGTTGTGTGGGCCGAAGAGTGTGGCGATTCTGCGGTCGACAGCAACCGTACATAGAAATCCTGGAAGTTCGTTGGCAGCTGCGAGATAGTCGGGAAGCGCTGCCCGAAGCTTTCCTCTGCGGAACTTCTTGAACGCGATTTCCGTTTTCCCAAGCTGATACTTTTTGCGAATTAGGGCCACCTTGTCTTGGAACACGCTGGTATAACCGTAGCCACACACGAGGACAGAATAGGTGAGGTAGTTACTCGAGCCCGCGCCTTCTCCGGAGTAGTCTGAAAAAATTCCGAGGGAGTTATTAGTAAATGCACTCAGGTTTGGCAAAATGAGCTTGCCTCGCTCGTCCATCTGCTGCAACAGAGACTCGAGAAGCAGGATGAAGTATGCGTATTGGTCCTTGGGGTGGTTTTGAAGCAAATTGAGGTCGGGATTCTTCAGGATCAACCTGTCGAGGTACTCCGCTCGCTTTCGTTGAAAATTATCGGGATCCATTGCACGCCATCCTTGCTCTTCGCCTAATCCATTTTATTGCGGAACAAGGCTAGATTGCCCAAACTGCGGCGAGGATGAGCCGTCAGCGTGCTGCCCGATTCTGCGGCCGCACGGTACACAGTTTCGCTGTTTTCTGCCGCAAAATGCGCGGAACGCCGAGAGTAGACTTTAAGTTACGGATGGCGATCAAAACAATTCCGCGGCGCGATGCATTTGCGACGTTTGCCGGTTATGTCTTCCAGGTAAACGTGACGATCCTGCGCTGGCTGGAATTAGCCCCACAGGACCACCTAGAGCTGGAAACCGGCGAGGACATCGATCTGGTTCAGGGGGCTTCGGGACAGGGCGACAAAGAGAAGCAACGAGTCATGGAGCAGCTCAAGCAGAAGGGCTGCACCGTCACACTGCGTAATCCAGATAGTCTTGAAGCGATCGCCAACTACTGCCGCCATCTGGAGGCCAATCCGGGCGCCTCGCTCCGCTTCCGTTTCCTCACTACCGCTGCGGTCACCAAGGAGCGATCTCCGTGGAGGAGGCCGCAGCCCGCGATTGAACTGTGGGAAGGCATTCGGCTGGGCCGTTTGCCGAAAACCGAACGCCCGGCAGCCCTTGTTGCGCTTCGCGACTTCCTGAACGTTTGCCCGAAGCCGGCCGAGCTTTCTGCGGATATCTGGGCCGCACTGGAACGGGTCCTCGCAGACGCCGACATCGAGACGTTCGGCCGGATCGTCGATACCTTTGAATGGGCGACCGAATCGGGTAATCACGAAGTGGTCGAGCAGGTAATCCGAGAAGAACTCCAGGCTCGCGATCCGGATCATTTCGAACCCCGGGCAAAGATTCTTTACCGGAACCTTTTTAGCTTCGTCATCAATCTCCTGAGCCGAAAGGGGCAAAAGCAGCTTACCCGAGACCTGCTGAACCGCGAGATTGCGGAGACGTCGATGGTCCTCTCTGACCATCTTGCAGCCTCGACTCTGCGCAGCTGGATCGCGTATGTGGACGCAAAGCTCGAAGATCACGAGAGCCGCATCGAAGAGCTCGAGCGGAGGACTGAGAGCTTCAGGGTCACCACGTTTTTCGTTCCGCAGCGTCGCGGCGGCCGCGGCATTCTCTTTGACTTCAACCAGACGCTCCGCGGCCGAAGACGCCGTCTGGAAGAGTTGACCGCGTTCGTGGCCGATCGCGAGGCCCGGATCGCAGTTCTTTCTGGACGCGGTGGTGTCGGTAAGACCAAGCTTCTGCTCGACTGGGCACAAGGGCTCGAAGGCTGGCGGCAACTCTGGGTAAACCCCCATGGCAAGTGGTCGGACGAGTCAGCAACTGAAATCCCGCCTCACGATACGGTGCTGATCGTCGATGATGCCCACCAGTACAGCGACCTCGGACACATCATAGATTACGTAGCGAACGCGCCGGCTGGTTCGAGGCGCAAACTTGTCATCGCAACCCGGCCCAGTGGCCAATCCTACGTCGCCGAGGCGATCGCGCGGGAAGCCGACGAAAGTTTCGTCCAGCGATTCGACCCGCTACGGGAGCCCGGTCCCACTGCTACCTTCGAGATTGCCGAAGAGGTGTTGGGAGCAGCGTTCGCGCACTTCGCTGAAGCACTAGCGAGGGTTTCGGCTGACACCCCGTTGATCACTGTTGTGGGCGGGCGTCTCATTGCTCGCGGCCAGATCGGCCCGGAATTGCTGGCGAATGATACCGACTTCCGCAACATCGTGTTCGCCAAGTTCGCAGCGGACTGCGAGGGCGATCTTCCTGCAGGTGGGGGAACACGACAGGAATTGCTCCAACTTGTCTCCGCGGTCCAGCCCGTACTAGAACAGGACGACCGTTTTGCCGATCGTGCAGCAGTATTCCTATCAATCCGTCCCGACCAGGTCTGGCAGGGGTTGGATGATCTGGAGCAACGCGGCGTGCTGGTGCGCGGGAGGGGCGGGTTGCGAATTGCGCCTGACTTATTTGGGGATTACCTCCTCGAATCGGCATCGGTGACGCGCTATGGGATATCCACGGGGTTTGCGGATTCCGTCTTCCGTTCATTCGGTGAAACGCATCTGTCCAATCTTTTGAAGAACTTCGCAGAGCTCGATTGGCGGATCACGCAACGCGATCCGGAGTCGAGAATGCTCGACCGAATCTGGGACTCGCTCTACACCCTGTTCCGCAGCCAAAACGCAATTGAACGCGAGCGCTTCCTTGGTGATATCGCCGCCATCGCCGTGTTCCAGCCGGAAAGAGTGGAGCGGATAGCGCAAATCGCTATGGATGAACCGGTCGAATCAGTCCGGTTCTGGAGCATCCGGCGCGTGACGCAGGATGACGTCTTTCGCCACGTGTCTCCTCTCCTTGGCGTCACGATCTTTCATGAGCCGACGTCGCGCGATGCCTTTGAACGGCTGTGGCGATTGGCGCAACACAGCGACGCGGATGTTCATAACGCCGCGCGCAAGGCGCTCAAAGACGCGATCTCCTATCGCAAATACAAGAGCGTCGACTTCAACGAACGGATCCTTTCCCTTGTCGAAGAGAAGTCGACGGATAGCGTGGCCTACCACGGAAATTTCACCCCGCTAACGCTGATTGACGAGATCCTTGAGAGGGAGGTCGACGATCACAGCTTTCGAGGCAAAACGTTCTCCTTCACCGCATTGCCGGTCAACTACGCGGTTATTGCCCCGCTGCGCGCGCGCGCACTCCGAACCCTCTGTGACAGGATGCAGTCGAGCGAGCCGAGAGTCGCCGTCCTTGCTGCCGAGTCTTTGGCGCGCGTGGTCGCGGAGTTCCATCCCAAGATGCGCTCCGGCCCCAGCGAAGAAGAACAAGCGTGGCAGGATGACGAGCGGCTGAGCGCACTCGCGTGCATCGAGCAACGAATCGAAACCGGCGGCCTGCCCCTGCCCTTGGTATTTGCATTGCGGCTGCTGCTCGGGCGAGTCATGCGCCGCGCTAATCAATCAGCGGCAATCAAGTCGAGAGCCGCCGTGCTGCTGGCGAAGATGCCGACTCCTCCTTTCATCGATCTCTTCTATGTGACGTGTACCAACGAGTATGAAGACGGCGCTATCGATTACGACTCCATTGCCGTTCCTGCTTGGCGTCAAGAGATAGAGAATCGAGCGTTTGAGGAATTGGGCCGTTCGTACCCGGAGGTGTCCGCAAAAATCGATGAGATCGACCGCCTTGTCCGCAGCGCGGTTGACGCCGGGATCGAGCCGGAAAGTCTGCAGAACGTCTTGACGCGCTTGTGCCAGGACAGAGCGTTTCTTGCTGGATTTTCGGACTACGTGCTGGAAGAGTCAGGCACGTTGTTAGCATCTCAGGCCAACTTCGCGCTGAACGCATGGCGCGACGTAGATCCAGAGAAGTACCTCCATTATGGAGTTGCCTTTGCGCGATCGGAAAACTTGCGCCTGGCGCGCGCGGCGGCGCTGTCGGTCTCCTACGGGCCGCCGCTACAACATCCGATCCCCGAGGATGTGGCGCTGCTCACTGTGCTTGCGCAACGTACGGAGGGGTATGTTCTCGGTGACGTCGTCGTGGGGCTGCGACGGCTAATGCAGACTTCCAGTTACGGTGCTGTTGCCGCTGAACTTTATGCGAATCTTCGCATTGGCAGTGACAAGAATCTTGCAAACCACTATTGCCAAACGGTTGGATTTCACCCCATTCCGCAGCAGCTATTGAATAGGAGCCGTGCCGAGCGAATTCTGGCGAACCTGATCGATGTCGAGGAGTTGGAAAGGGACGCTATCGGGGGAATGCTCGCTCGTCTATGCGGTGTTGCCCCTACTGCTCTTGTCCGGTTCTTCGAGACGCGCATCGAGCGCCGTCAAACTTTGGACGCCAGCGGGGCTGAATCTGACTATGAGCCGATTCCATCCTCTTTCTCCTGGTCGACCTTCGCCGCAGCGCGTGATGCGAGTGATTATCCAGAAGCCATCGCGGCCTTCATAGCGCTGATGCGACGGTATCCAGACCTTGATCATCGACTCGCACCCATTTTCTGGCACATGGCCGCCCTGGACACGCCAACACTCTCGGGATTGGACATGCTGTTACACAGCGGAAGTGATGCCGATATCCGTCTGCTGATTTACTTGCTCTGCGAGGCGAGTAAGGGACTCGCACTGTCCCACCCCATTTTCGCGATGCACGTCCTAAGTGTGGGCGCCGAACTCAGCGAACAGGCACGATCCGGTCTGCGAAGTGTTCTGTTCTCCAATGCCATGCGCGGTCCCGGCATGCAGGTCTACGCGGGCTCGATCTCCCCACCACCAGACAGTAGCCACGTCTCACCTGCGGATCTCTTGAGCAGGCAATGGGCTGAAGGCAGCATGGCGCACGAATTCTTCTCGGAGCTGGCGCGGGCTCGACTGCCCGTACTTCCGCATCCCGGACTTGGCGTTCATGAGACGAACGAAGAGGAAGAGGAGGATGACCTCTCCGCGGACTCCTAGGGTCAACCGACAGCAGAAAGCTTCTGACAAAGGTGTCGCGTACTGAGAGATACTGAGAAGTCTTGGTGCGACTGAAACTTGATAGCCAGGCTGTCGATCTGATATGGCTCAAGCCATGGGCGTTACCGGGACTGATCGCGAATCAAAGGGGTTTCCCCGCCCACTTTTCCGCGAAGAGACAGCGGAAGGATGGGGCACCCGCCGCTCATCGCGATAGAACTGCGATGAACGGGGCACAACTTCTTATGACTCATAGTGACTCTTCAGGACTGATGAGCGGGCCACCTGCCGCCCAATCTTCAACATCCCTCCGACTCCAGGAAGCTCTCGAATGCCTCCACCACGCCAGCGATCGCACCAGAGTACATAACGAGTGCTTGCGGTATGTCCATGCGGCATCCAAACTTCCCATCCTCGACAATTACGTTCGCGGTAAGCCTGCCCTTCTTTGTGACGTGCAGTCCATCTGCGAAGTCGATGCAATAAGGCGGTCTTTGGGGAGCGCTGAAGCCGGATCCTGGCCATCGTTCGCCCGTTTTATCCTGCACCTCAATTCCGTTAATATGGCCCTCTGCCAGAACAGGGATAAGGAGCCTGTGTTTGTCTCGGTTTGCGAAGCAGTGAATGGGCCAGATGGCGGGATTCCCTCCGTCGCACGGCTGTATCTTGTCAACGATAAATGTGAAGAGGTGCGGGCAGGTAGTGTCTACGTTTCCCTTTCTCAGTGCGCCCTTAAGTTCTTCGATGGTTCTGTGGACCGGGAATTTGGCCCTATTGCTGACATTGGCGGGAGCGAGCTTTCGAATCGTTTGGAGCCAAGTGTAATCGAGGGCGCAATTCAGATTGTGGACGGCGTCTCCAGTGACGAGAGCGATCTGGTCGAAACCAGATTCGTCAAGAGTATGGGTGAGTCGCTCGGTTCC
>CAYVMS010000136.1:0-9544 GCA_964452615.1 uncultured Occallatibacter sp. | reverse complement strand
CCTCTGAAGCCACAAAGACAATCGTCCCAATCCCGCGCGCCCGCGTGCAGGCCATGCCGGAGTATCACCCTCCGCTCGGCTGTCGCGACACGCTGCGCCTGGACTTCAACGAGAACACGGTTGCCTGCTCGCCCAAAGTGCGCGATGTCCTCGGCCGCATCTCAGCTGGCAGCCTCACGCGCTATCCCGAGCGCACGCCAGTCGAGGCCATAGTCGCCGCGCATCTTGGCCTTGAACCCGCGCAACTCGCACTCACCAACGGCGTGGACGAAGCCATTCACGTGCTTTTCGAGGCCTTTCTCGAAGAGGGCGACGAACTCCTCCTGCCTGTGCCCACCTATACGATGTATGAGATCTATGCGTCAGCCACCGATGCGCGCACGGTCGCAGTTCAAGCTGGGGACGACTTGAAGTTTCCCTTCGGGCCTTTGCTCGCCGCCATCACGCCGCGCACCAAGATCATCGCTATCGCCAACCCCAACAGCCCCTCCGGCTCCGCGGCAACACGCGCGCAGTTGCTTGAGATTGCCACGCGTGCGCCGCACGCAGTCCTGTTAGTCGACGAAGCCTACTTCCACTTTTTTGGCGAGACCACAATCGATCTCGTCGGCATAATTCCAAACCTCATGGTGGCGCGCACGTTTTCCAAAGCCTACGGCCTTGCGGGTTTGCGTCTCGGCCTGCTTGCCGGTCCGGTTGAACTAGTGTGCTGGGTTCGCCGAGTGCTCTCGCCCTATAGCGTCAACTCGCTCGCGTTAGCCTGCCTGCCGCCCGCACTCGAAGATGCAGCCTATCTCGACTGGTATGTCGCCGAAGTGCTGGCAGCACGCACGGAGTTTGAGGGCGCGCTTGATCAGGCCGGGGTCCGTCACTGGCCTAGCCGTGCAAATTTTGTGCTGATCGAAATCGGCGCGCAGCACAAGGAGTTCACGCGCCTGATGAGCGCCGCAGGAGTGCTCGTTCGCGACCGCTCCAGCGATCCCGGCTGCGATGGCCGCGTCCGCATCACCATCGGGACCCGAGAGCAGATGCGCCAGGCCGTCGTTGCGTTCAATGAAGCCCTAGCCACACTCAAGATTAAAGGAGGCGCACTGTGACCCCCAAAAAGGCTCAGACCAAGGGTGCCCCAGGTCCCGATTTTGGAACCTGGGGCACCTCAAAAGCCCCACGCGCTGCGGCTTTTGAACGCAACACTACCGAGACGCACATCGCCATCAAGCTGACGATCGAAGGCACCGGTCAATACAAAATCTCCACCGGCATTCGCTTCTTCGATCACATGCTTGAGCTCTTCACGCGCCATGGCGCCTTCGATCTCGAACTCAAATGCGACGGCGACCTCGACGTAGATCAGCACCACACCGTCGAAGATGTCGGCATAGCGCTCGGTGAAGTCTTTGACCGCGCCCTCGGCGACAAGCGCGGCATCCTGCGCGCCGGCTACTTCCTTATGCCCATGGACGAGACACTGGCAATCGCGGCCATCGACCTCAGTGGCCGCGCCGCCTTCGCCGTCGATACCAAAGTCCGCACGCGCCTTGTCGGCGACCTGCAATCCGAGTTGGTGACAGATTTCTTTGAAGGCTTCGCACGAGGCGCACGCGCTAACGTCCACGTGAAGACGATGTATGGCCGCTCCAATCACCACAAGATCGAGGGCATCTTCAAAGCCTTCGCGCGCGCGCTGCGCGTAGCGTGCTCGCGCGACAAACAACTCGGCGAGATGCTGCCCTCAACGAAGGGACTGCTCTGAAAAGTATTTGGAGACATTGATACAGTTCGATGTTTTGTAGGGGCACGACTTCACATGTTGCAGACCGGCCTAGGCTTTGTATCAGGGCACGACTTCAGTCGTGCCGCAAATGGCCAAAAAGAGGGTGGGCTTTAGCCCCTGGGGGAATTTGGGATGAATCGTATTGCAAAGTCGGAGACAAATGAATGCGCGTAACGGTGATCGACTACAAGGCGGGCAATCTCACGTCGGTACTCAAAACCCTGCGCCATCTCGGCGCCGAGCCGATCGTCACGGACGGCGACCTGGCACTCGTTGAGGCTGCCGAGCGTATCGTGCTTCCCGGCGTTGGCCACTTCGCGGCAACTGAACGGCTAGACTCGACGGGCCTCACATCCGCGATTCGCGCGGCGATTGCGCGTGGAGTTCCCTTCCTCGGAATTTGCGTTGGAATGCAATGGCTCTATGCCGGATCGAGCGAAGCCCCCGAACAGCCCGGCCTCGGACACTTTGCCGAATCCTGCGCGCGCTTTTCCGAGAGCACAGAAAAAGTCCCGCACGTCGGCTGGAACTCGCTCGAAATTCGCGCAGGTTCGCGGCTACTCGTTGGAGTCGAGCCAGGTGAGCATGTCTACTTCACTCACTCTTTCAAGGCTCCCGTAACAGTTGACACCGCCGCTACCACGTTCTACATCGAGCCCTTCGCCGCTGCCGTCGAGCGCGACAATGTCATGGGCGTACAGTTTCACCCCGAAAAGTCCAGCGCCACCGGCCTCAAGATTCTTGGCAACTTTCTCAAGTGGAAAGGAACCGAATGATTACCAAGCGCATCATCGCATGCCTGGACTGCCATGACGGCCGCGTCGTCAAAGGCGTGCAGTTTGTCGATCTCATCGACGCAGGCGACCCGGCTACTCAAGCCGCCCGCCACGCACGCGAAGGCGCCGACGAAATCGTTCTCCTCGACATCACCGCAACGCATGAGGGCCGCCAGACGCTACTCGACACAGTTCGCCGCACGGCTCTTGAATTGTTCGTTCCCTTTTGCGTAGGCGGCGGCATCCGCTCCGCCGACGATGCGGCACAGGTCTTCGAGGCTGGCGCGGACAAGGTCAGCGTGAACTCCGCAGCGCTTGCCAACCCAACGCTTATCGACGACATCGGCCGCAGCTTCGGAGCGCAAGCCGTCGTCGTTGCCATCGATGCGCGCCGCGATCCAGACGCGGCCGATCCCGTTCGTGACGCGCAGGTCTTTGTGCAGGGCGGACGCAAACTCGCAGGCCGCCGCGTCGTCGAATGGGCGCGCGAGGCCGAGCGGCGCGGAGCGGGCGAGATCCTGCTCACGTCGATGAACTCCGATGGCATGCGCACTGGCTTCGACTGCGAGCTGACCGCCGCCGTCAGCGAGGCCGTTGGCATTCCCGTCATCGCTTCTGGTGGCGCGGGCACCGTCGAGCATTTTGTCGATGTCTTCGGTCGCGGCAAAGCTGACGCTGCGTTAGCGGCGAGCATCTTTCACTTCGGCGTATCGAGCGCGCGCTCTCTCAAACAAGAGCTGGCCAAGGCCGGCGTCTCCGTGAGGCTTCCATGCTAATTCCATCGATTGATTTGCTGGGCGGCCAGATTGTTCAGCTTGTGCAGGGCGAAAAACTGCGCCTTGCTTTTGACGACTTTGAATATTGGATCGACAAGTTCTCCAAGTTTCCGTTAGTCCAGCTCATCGACCTCGACGCGGCGATGCGTCAGGGCGATAACTCAAAACTCGTCGCCCAAATCGCCAAGCGGTTACCCGTTCAAGCAGGCGGAGGTATTCACTCCATCGAGCGCGCGCAGCAAGTACTCGATGCAGGCGCTAGGCGCGTCATCATTGGCTCGGCGCTCTTTTCCGCTGAGGGCGCAGTCAACACAGAGTTTGCTGCTAGTCTCGCAGCCGCCGTTGGTGCGGAGCATGTTGTCGCAGGCATTGACACCAAGAATGGAAAGATCGCCGTGAAGGGATGGAAGGCGCAGGTCGCGCTCACCCCCGATGATGCGATTCCGCAGCTTGATTCCTACGCCGCCGCGTTTCTTTACACGCATGTCGATGGTGAAGGGCTGATGCAAGGATTTCCCATCGACGCGGCCGCTCGCCTGCGCAAACTCACCCAGCGCCAACTCATTGTTGCGGGCGGCATTCGCAGCCAGCAAGAGGTCGATGCCCTCGACGCACTCGGGGCCGATGCCGTCGTCGGCATGGCGGTCTATACAGAGCTGTTGGCGGTCTAACTTACTTCTGCGCCTCGCCAACTGTGTGGCTGGTCTCGACGCGCGATGCGCGGAGCATGCGGGCAAGCTGCTTGAGATGAAGCTGCACCGCATAGGCGCGCAAGATCTCGGCCTGCGTAAATTGGAAGCCCGTGTGCCGCACCTCTGCCATGCGCGCTTCCAATTGAGCGATGTCTTCCTCCAAACTCATCCCAGGAGGGGGAATGTGAAAGCGCCACTCGTGAATGCATTCGGCTACGTGGTGGAAGCCAGTGCGAATGTCCACGGCCAAACGTCCTATCGCCGGCTCCAGTTGCTGCGCATATCCATCCTCATGGCTATCCTTCACCGAGAACTCAAGCGCGATCAGCGCGTCAAAGAGTGAACGGCCAAACTGGGCCAGCATCTCAAGGCCCTCGCGCCATCCCGGGCCGCCCGAAGGTTCGTTGCGCGCGGCATCCAATAGCTGACTATTCTTGCGCAATGCAGCCAACACATCTTCGCGTAGCGCGTGCAAATTCTCATGTGGCGTGCCGCGAAAGCCCTTTAGAATTGCCTCAAAAAACTCGCCCAGCACCAGAAACTCCTGCGCCAGCCCATCGCGCAACCGCAACCGCGCGCGGTCAGGAAAGACCAGCGTCGAGATGGCAACTGCCACTCCGATTCCGACGAAGACCTCAAGCACTCGGTCCAGCGCCAGCGTCCAATGCGAGCCTGTCTTCACAAGCATCACAATGCTGATGGTCACCCCGGCCAGCCGCGAACTGCTACGCAGGCCAAGCAATCCGCAAACAATCACCGCAGCAAGCACAGCAAGTATGAAGTTCCACGGCAGCGTGCCAACCTGGGTGAATGCAAAGCCGAGCAACGCACCGATCAGCGTCCCGAGAATGCGATCGCGCGAGGCGGAGACCGTCGCGCCAAAGTTCGATTGCAGCACGATGATGGCGCTGATTGCCGCCCAATAGCCATCGTTCAGACCAAAGAGCTTGGCAATCCACCAGCAGAGCCCGGCCGCCACCGCAGTCTTTGCGGCGTGAATCAGCAACCGCCTGCGCTCCCATGTCAGCAGCCCAGGGTTCGCCTCCGGTTCCACGCGCAGCTTGATCGCAAGCTCACGCTGAGACCTCGTCTTGTTAGCTCTCAAGCGCATCGGTGCAATTCGTAACTCATGAACATCCATAACTAGAATGCTGCATCTGGGCTGGTTCGTGCGGTGACTTGTATTACGCTTGTTTCCGCGCCGAGTTCAAAAGCATGGCCAGACTGTCCACTGCATTTAATCCGGGTGCCCCATGTCTGGATTTTCGGACATGGGATACAACGAACCTGCGCGTGACCGTCTTCGAGTCAAGCGCCTTCGAGCTGCATCATCAGCTCTTCCCACTCAGCCGTGAAGGCAGTGAGTTGCGAGCGCAATTCCTCTGCAAGATCAGTCAGCCGCTGCGTCTCCAAAGCAGAGACATACACGCCCAACTGTTCCTCGGTGTGCGCAATGGCAGCTTCGATGCGCGGCACTTCCTCTTCGAGAAATGCGCATCGCTCTTCCATCTGTTTCTGCTTGATCGGATTCAGCCGGCGAATACGATTGCCGGTAGCCTGCTGGCCGTCTGGGGCTAAAGCCCCATCTTCTTTATTGCCATCGTTCGGCACGACTGAAGTCGTGCCCTGATACAAGGCCGATCCGTTCTTCGACGGAACTGAAGTTGCGCCTTGACGTGAGGCACTTCCAGAGGAACGCTCGACAGGGCCGTCATTGTTGCCGCCACCAGTCGCCTGCGCCTCTTTCCAGCGCAGATAGTCCTCGTAATTACCTTCATGGCTGGCCACCGTGCCGTTCTCGACCTCCAGCACGCGCGTAGCAAGCCGATCAATGAAGTAGCGATCATGCGACACAAATACGACAGTCCCGGAGAAAGCCGCGAGCGCATCGAGCAGCACATCCTTGGCGCGCATATCCAGGTGATTCGTCGGCTCGTCCAGAAGTAGAAAATTGGAGGGCGAAACCAGAATCCGCGCCAGCGCATAGCGGTTGCGTTCGCCGCCGCTCAGCACGCCGAGCGGCTTGAATACATCGTCCCCGCGAAAGAGAAAACACCCCAGCAGCGACCGCAGTTCGCTCTCTGGCACCTTGAGCGCGGCCCCACTGATGTCGTCCAGCATGCGCGAGTCGCCGTTTAGCACCTTGTACTGGTCTTGCGCAAAGTACTCGCTCACGACATTGTGCCCCAGCTTCACCTGGCCTGCCGTCGGCGCTTCATCGCCGGTGAGCAGCTTGATCAGCGTGGATTTTCCCGCGCCATTCACACCAACCAGCGCCACACGATCGCCGCGTTCGATTCCAAAGCGGACGCCATTCAGCACCTGCTTAGGGCCATAGCTTTTCGAGAGTCCTTCGGCCTCCACAACCATTCGTCCCGACGGAGGCGGCTGAGGAAACTTGAAGTGAATCACCGGCTCTTCTTCTGGTATCTCGATACGCTCGATCTTTTCCAGTTCTTTGATACGGCTCTGCACTTGCTTTGCTTTGGTGGCCTGGGCGCGAAAGCGATTGATGAAGGCCTCCAGGTGCTCGATCTGCAAGCGCTGGTTGCGATAAGCGGACTGCAACTGCGTCCGCCGCTCATCTTTTTGACTCAGGTATTTTGTGTAATTTCCCTGATAGGTGCTCAGCCGCTTATTCCAGATCTCAACTGTGCGATCTATGGTCACATCGAGAAAATACCTGTCGTGCGAGATCAGGATGTAGCCGAAAGGATAAGCCTTGAGGTAATCCTCAAGCCAGTTGCGCGTCTCGAGATCCAGATGGTTCGTAGGCTCGTCGAGCAGCAGCAGATTCGGCTTGGCCAGCAGCAGCTTGGCCAGCGCAATCCGCATCTGCCAGCCACCACTGAACTCATCCGTCTGCCGCGACCAGTCTTCCTTGCCAAAGCCCAGCCCCGTGAGCACGCCGCCAACCTGCGCATCCAGCGCATAGCCGTCCAGCGAGTGAAAGCGCTCTTGCAGCATCGAGTACCGCTCTGCCGCGGTCTCATACTCCGGCCCCTCGTGGTCCAGCACAGCCAATTGCCCGCCGAGTCGTTCGACCTCCCGCTCCATATCGCGCAACTCGTCGAAGACCGTCAGGCACTCTTCGAAGACGCTGCGCCCAGCCAGCGCCAGTCCCTCCTGCGGCAGGTAGCCGATGCTCATCCCGCGCGTCTGCTGCACCTGGCCGTAGTCCAGTGTCTCCAGCCCGGCAAGCACCTTCATCAGCGTGGACTTGCCCGTGCCATTCGCACCCACGAGCGCAGTCTTCTCCCGCGCCCGGATCAGCCAATTGGCCTCCAGGAAGAGAATTCGCGGTCCAAACCGCTTGCCGGCATTTTGCAGGGAGAGCATCTACTCTCTATTTTCTCAGGCGGGACCCGCAGACCGGTTCTAGCTGTGTCCGATGAATGCCAAATCGATCCGCTTTGTATCAGGGCACGACTTCAGTCGTGCCGAAAAGGCGGCAAAATCAGCCGGGCTTTAACCCCTGGGATATGTATTTTTTCGCACGCTGAACACTCGGAAGAGCCTTCGCTGGACGCCTATCATGGCCGAATCTCCACCGGCGTCCCCACTGGAACCAATTCCCAGATTTCGTCAATCTCTTCATCGGTCACGGCGATGCACCCCAGCGTCCAGTCATAGAGCCTGTGCCCCGCACCCAGCCAACCCATGCCATTGGGCAGACCGTGAATCATGATCGCCCCACCCGGCGAAACTCCCAGCTTCGCCGCCCGTTTGCGGTCCTCGGCGCCGGGGTACGAGACATGTAAAGCCTTGTGATAATGGCTGACCGCGTTGCGTGAGTCGATCATGTAGTGACCCTCCGGCGTGCACCCGTCACCTTCGCGCTCCTTGGGCGAAAGTCCACCTCGCCCCAATGCAACCTTATAGACGCGAATCACCTTGCCACCGACCAGCAACTCCATCACATGATCCTTCTTCAAAATCAAAATTGAGTCTGCCTTCTGCGGCGCGGCTAACTGCTGGGCCGACAGCGTCATGGCAAACGCAAACGAGATAAACCCTGCGCCAGCGACCGCTATGCAAATGGCGAAACCAACGCGAAGCTTGTGTAAATTCATGCGACAACTCTACTTCAATCCACGGGCTTTTGGATAAGATTAATCTCATTTTAATATTGCTCGTATATCCATGGTGTGTCTGAGTTTTGCTTCCCCAGCGCAACTGGACTCGAAATCCATCCCACACTCTGGAGCCTCACCATGTCCGATTTGGCGACAGCAATACCAGCCCGGCCCGCCGCTGCGGCGCTACTCGACAAAAAAATGAAGAAGTCTCACGCCATGATCAGCGGCGGCATTGTGTTTGCTGCGCTCGCCATCGGCCTGGGCTTCATCGGCGTAAACATCGCGCAAGACTTCAACGGCGTGGCCATCACCAGCATCTGGCCTTATCTTCTGCTGATCGTTGCATTGCTGATCGCTCTCGGTTTCGAATTCGTCAACGGCTTTCACGACACAGCCAATGCAGTCGCCACGGTCATCTATACCCACTCGCTCGATCCCAACATCGCGGTAGTCTGGTCCGGGCTATGCAACCTGACCGGCGTTCTGCTTTCTTCCGGAGCAGTGGCCTTCGCGATCATCACGCTGCTGCCCGTTGAGTTGATTCTCCAGGTCAGTTCCGGCGCTGGCTTCGCCATGGTTTTTGCGCTCCTCATTGCCGCCATCATCTGGAACCTCAGCACATGGTGGTTTGGACTTCCAGCGTCCAGTTCGCACACCATGGTCGGCTCCATCATCGGCGTTGGCATCGCCAACCAACTGATGAGCGTTCATACCGGCACCTCCGGCGTCGACTGGGAACAGGCCACCAAAGTCTTCAAGGTATTGCTCATCTCTCCGCTCATCGGCTTCGGCGCCGCTTTCTTGTTGCTGCTGCTCTCCAAATTGTTGATCCTGACGAAGTGGGCCAAGGCTCTTGCCGTCAACTACGACGCCAACCACAAAAAGGCGCTCTGGGCGCTTCCCACCATCATGGTCACCGGAGTCGCCGGAACCTACGTCATGAACTTCGTCGCGCCCTTGATTCTCGGTCTCTTCGGTCCGTTGGGCGCTCCCATCTGGCATCCTGTCGCCTATGCCGAGTCCTGGAGTTCCCCTATCGGCCTGATTGCCGTCATGGCTCTGGTGGGCATCATCGGTCTCTTCTTCCTTTCCTTGTGCGCCAGAATCGTGATCGAGAATGCCGATGTGCTCTTCACTGCGCCCAAGGGCAATACTCCTCCGCCGTGGCCCATTCGCGCCTTGTTGGTCTTCACCTGCTCCGGCGTCAGCTTTGCGCACGGCTCCAATGACGGCCAAAAGGGCATGGGACTGATCATGCTCATTCTCATCGGCACCGTGCCAACCGCCTACGCGCTCAACCATGCTGTCACAGGGCGCGAGACGCAGGCCTTTATCGCCGCCTCAGAGCAGGCGGGGCAAGTCCTCGATCAGCACGTGGACAAGAGCGGCGTACTCGGCGAAGATGCCCGCGCCGAAGTCACCGACTACATCCGCACCAAGCAGATCA
>CAYVMS010000135.1:0-9547 GCA_964452615.1 uncultured Occallatibacter sp. | reverse complement strand
CTTTCGCCAGAGAAAAGGCGAAAGGATGGGGCACGGAGATTCGTCGTTGGTTTGATTTCCTTTCCATGTTCATGGCCTCTCTCTTTCCTCAGCTCCCTACCCGTACAGTGCTATCCTCTAGGTGATCGCCACAGGCTGTGCTCACGCAATCATCCATCCCATTCGTCTCTCCCGATCGGCACTCGAAGGCCGCCGTCCGCTCGCTGCTTCTGCTAAGCCTTGTTGTCCTCATTTCCGCTTGCAGCCGCTTCCGGCAGGAACACCACGACACGGTGTATGTCTCCGCACAGCAGGTCTATATGCATGACCGCGTGGCTCCCGTCTCCAATCGAGTCGGCGAGGTGGTCAACGGCCAGCAGTTGGAAGTGCTTGAGCATGGCCGCCGCTTCCTCAGGGTGAAGACCGCGAAGAATGAGATCGGCTGGATTGAAGAGCGGGCGGTGATCGACGCCAAGACCTACCAGACTTTTGAACAACTAGGGGTTCTACACAAGGACGATCCGGTGATAGCTACCGGGGTTGTGCGGGACGATGTCTATCTGCACCTGACGCCAGGGCGGGAGACGGAGCGATTCTACATGTTGGCCGCAAATGCCAAGATTCAACTTCTCGCGCGAGCCTCCGTTGCCAAGGCAGCCCCTGGCTCTTCGCAGGCTCCGAAGCCACCGAAGGTTGCTTCGGCTGCTGCCGCGACGACAACAACTCCGGCGGCGAAGGCAACCGGCGCGGGCTCTTTGCCCAAGACGGCTGCGAAGCCTGCTGCACCGGCAACTGGGCAGACCGCAGCCGAGCCTCCGCCTTTGGAAGACTGGTGGCTGGTGCGCGATGGCCAAGGACACGCGGGTTGGCTGCTGGCGGGCCGCATGGATGTGGATGTGCCCGACGAGATCGGCACCTATGCCGAGGGGCAGCGGTATGTTGGCGTCTATGTGCTCAACAAGGTCTTCGATGCTGAGGCGACAACACCGGATCACCTGGTTCCACAATACCTGACCGTGCTTGCGCCGCCCAAGGCAGGACTGCCAGTCGACTTCGACCAGGTGCGCGTCTATACCTGGAGCACGAAGCGGCATCGCTACGAAACGGCCTTCCGGCTGCATCCGATCAAGGGGTATCTGCCGGTCAGGCTGTTGCCGCCGACCAGCACGGGCGCGCCGGTCTTCAACTTCCAGATTGCCAACGGCGACAATGTGGCCACCGATCCGCAAACGGGCATCACGCGGCCTGCCTCCCTGCGGACGATTACCTATATGATGGTCGACACGCAGGTCCGGCGAACGGGCCCAGATATGGGGCCGATTCCCGTAGGGCACCTGGAAAGCGATAAGGAAAAGGCCGCCAAAGCGGCGAAGAAGAAGGGCAAGTAGGCTCTACACGCCTGACGGATGGCAGAGTTTAGCGATTCGAAACGGCTCGATTCGCGCTTTGTTGGCTCGTCTCCTGCAGCCATGATCTAAGGACCTCATCCGCGCGGCCTTGCCAGCCACTGCCGGTTGCGCGCAGGCCCGCAGCAACTTCTGGTGAGAGTCGAATCGAGATAGGAACCTTCTTCGGAGTCTTCTGTGGCCCGCGCCTGCGGAGCTTCAGAAGCATCCTCTGCTCCGTCTCCGGGAGAGCGGAGAAGGGCTTAAAGGCGGCAACATCTCCGGCTGTGATCTCTCTGACCTCGCCATCGTCGTCAGTCAATGGTTTGCGGTTTGCCATAGAGTTTTGCCTCCCTTCTGTTGGTCTTGCGAAAACTGATGACGCGGATTCCGTCGGGCTTTGGGATGTAACAGAGCAGGTGCAATCGCTGGTCCAGATAACCCACGGCAATGCGACGTAATTCTCCGTTTCGGATGTAGTCTGCGAACCAAGCTGTCTCGAAGTCGAAATCCGCTGCCTGATCGAAGGAAAGTCCACGCTCCCGGATATTGCGCTCGTTCTTGCGGGATCGTACGAGATTCCACTGGTTTATTGTATATACTATTTAGCAGAAATCAAGCCTAACGGAGGGGTAAGTGTCACCCTCGCCTGCGGAGTTCTAGCTCGACCACGCGCATCATTTCGGCTTCGGGGGCGGGTTTGCCGGTCCAGATTTCGAACTGGCGTGCGCCCTGCTGAACGAACATCTCCAGGCCGGTGACGACCGGGATGCCACGCTCTTTGGCCAGCTTGAGGAGCGGCGTCTCCATTGGGTTATAGACCATGTCGAAGACGAGGCTGGCGTTCAGTTCCTTCTCGCCGTTGTCAAAGGGCGGGGGCAGAGCCGACTTGGACCCGGCCATGCCGCAGGGGGTGGAGTTGATGAGCACGTCGAAGTGGCTATCGGCGAAGTGTTCGCGCTTGAGCGCTTTGGCCTTCGATTCTTTGGCGAGGGCGACGGCGTTTTCGTGGGTGCGGTTGACGATGAAGACCTCAGCGCCCTGATCGACGAGGCCGAAGACGGCGGCACGCGCTGCGCCTCCTGCGCCGAGGACGGCGATGCGCGCGCCCTTGAGCTTGAGACGCCGTTCGAGGGGGCGGATGACTCCATCCACATCGGTGTTGAAGCCGTAGAGCTTGCCGTCGGCGCCGGTACGCAGAGTGTTGCAGGCGCCGATGCGGTGGGTGAGCGGGGCGGGCTTCGCGGCGACGGGGTTGGCGAGATGGGGCAGGATCTCCTGCTTCAGGGGCATGGTGACGGCAACGCCAGCCAGCGGCAGTTCGCGGACGACGGTGAGCAGGTCGTCGAGCGTGCGGGTCTTGAGCGGGACGAGAATTGCGTTTACATTTTCGCGGCGGAAGGCGGTGTTTTGCATGAGCGGCGAGAGTGAGTGGGCGATGGGGTTGCCGGCGACGCCGAAGAGGCGTGTGGCCTGATCAAGCTGTTCGACACGATAGAGGTCGCGCAGGGTGCGCAGGTTCAACTGGCCGGGAGCGGTTGCGAGTTTAGAGTCGGCTTCAGATCCGTTAGAGAAGGATGCGAAGGTGAAGGCCGCGCCAAAGCGCAAGCCGAGGATGCGGCTGACTAGCCCCTCCTCACCCATGGCGATGCCGACGATCTCGGATGAACGGGAACGGTTGGCGATGAGATTCAGAACGGCAAGGTTGTCGGTCAGAGAGCGGGCCGTCGAGACGACTTTGACGAAATCCGGACGGAAGGCCTCAATGCGCTGCGTGGCCTGTTCCAGGTTCCTGGTACGGGTGAAGTCGTGAAAGCTGATGAGCAGTGCCGTACCTGCGGCTTTGAGATGCTCGCGAAACTGGCCGAGTTGCCGGGCCGAAGCTTCTTCGGCCGACTCGACCTCAAGATCGACGATCTTGCATCCGGCTTGAGCAGCCTTAGCCAGCAGGTCCAACTCGGCGGCAAGCCGCCCCTCGAAGCTGCCGCCATGCTCCTTGCGGCGGCAGGTTGCGATGGCTGTAACTTCGCGATGGCTGGCAAGAAGCTCCTTAATGTTGGGCAGAACCGAAGCTGGTTTGGGCAGCGAATCGAGGCGGAGTTCGATGAATCTGGCCTCTGGCTGAGATTCGAGAAGCGCCTTCTCCGCTCGCTCGATCAAATCCGCCGGCGAGTCGGCCTGAATGGCCACGCAGAGCTTGCCGACGTCGCCCAGGCGGAGACGGGTCGGAGGTGCGGACGCGGGATTGGGCGAAGTTGGCTCGAAGACTGGCATGTATCGTCTGACGCATCTTATAGGTCTCTGGTGCCGGATGCAACACAGGAATGCAGCATTTCTTTTCGACGGAGCGGAGCGGAGGCACTCAGGCAGGGAAGGCAGCGAGTATCTCGGCTGTCGAACGCACCCGGCCCAGGCGGGGAAAGATTCGCTCGACGCTATTGACGTGGCTTTCAGTGCTGATGCCGGTCATGGCGTCCTCGGCGAAGATAAGTTCGTAGCCGCGCTCGTAGGCATCGCGCGCAGTGCTCTCGACACCAGCCTCCGTGGCGACGCCGCAGAGGACGATGGTCGTCAGGCCGCGGCGGCGCAGTTGCAGATCGAGATCGGTGCCGTAAAATGCTCCCCACTGGCGCTTGAAGATCACAACGTCGCTCGGCTGCCGATCGAGCTCGGGAATCAACTCAGTCCAGTCTGGCGGCAGCGAGCCCGTTGAGCGCATCGTCTGGTCGGTTGGAGTATGCAACCGGTCGGCACCGTCGGGCGCGCCGCCAACATGAACCAGCACGGGCTGCGCTCCGGCGGCGCGGGCAGCGGAGAGCAAGCTTGCGCAGTTGGCTACGACGGCAGATTTCGGGTACGGAGCACCGCCGGGGATGGCCGCAATGCCTTTTTGCAGGTCGATGACGACGATGGCTGTGTGGCGCGGATCGAACATGATCGCTGTGGCCGAAGCAGGTTTGGGATCGAGCTTTTGTTCCTTTGTTGCTGACTTTAATCCCAGACGTTCACGTACCTTTTCTGAAATGCAGTCATGTACATCGATTCCGGCTTCCTCTACCGCATCACGTAACGTCTTTTCGTCGTTCATTGCTGAGCTCCTTCCTTAAAGCATCTTGCAAAACTAATCTTCGGGAAGATTTGAAGTGTCAGGGCACGACTTCTGTCGTGCCGCAAATGGTCAATCTCCGATTCCGGCTTTAGCCACTGCGGAATTGTAAATAGATGAAAACAAAAAACCGCAGGGGCTGAAGCCCAGCATAATTTTGTTGCTCCTTCGGCACGACTGAAGTCGTGCCCTGACGCTTCTTGCGGTCTCAATTGAATTTTGCAAGAGTCTCCTCGGACGGGATGATACCCATCTCCTGGTAGATGGGGCGAATCTGGCGGCGTAGCGCCGGCAGTCGCGTAGTGAACCAAGCCGCGCCCAACAGAACTACCGCGCCGTTCACGATTACCGTCCAAGGCGCGCCGACCTTGTGCGCCATCGATCCGGCGAGCAGGCTGCCAAAGGGCGCCATGCCCATGAAGGCCATCGTGTAGTAACTCATCACGCGGCCTCGCTTGTCGTCGGTCACGATGGTCTGGATGACGGTGTTGCTGGCAGCCATGCCCTGCATCATTCCCATGCCAGCAACAAAGACCATGATCATCGAGAGCCAGAAGAATTGCGAAAGACCGAAGCCGATCAGACCCGCGCCGAAGACAGCGGCGGCGATGGGAATCATTCTCACCAGGCCGCGGACATTTTTGCGCGCCGCCAGCGAGAGTGCCGAGACTAGAGCGCCCAGGCCCATGGAGCCCATCAGGAAACCCAGAGTATGGGGACCGCCGCGCAGGACATCCTTGGCGAAGATGGGCATGAGCACCACGAACGGCATACCCATAAGGCTGACCACGGCAAAGAGTAGGAGAATGGTCCGGATGGGCAGGAACTCCGCAACATAGGTCCAACCGGCCTTCAATTCGGAGACCATCGATGTAGTCTTGCGCTCGACCATATCATCATGCAGGCGCATCGCTAACAGGGAGATGATGACGGCGATATAGCTGATGCCGTCGATGAGAAAGCACCAGCCTTCGCTGGAGACCGCGATCAACATGCCGGCCAGCGACGGGCCAATGAGGCGCGCAAGATTCACCATGGACGAGTTGATGGCGATGGCATTTTGCAGGTCGCGCTTATCGTCGACCATCTTGACCATGAACGACTGGCGGCCGGGCATGTCGAAGGCGTTGACGATGCCCTGCATGACGCTGAGCGCGAGCAGGCGGGGGATTGTGATGTGGCCTGTGAGGGTGAGCGCGGCCAGCAAGAGCGACTGAACCATGGAGAGAGTCTGCGTCCAGACCAGCACCTGCCGGCGGTCGAGCCGGTCAACCCAGACACCGGCAAAGGGCGCGACGATAAAAGTGGGAATCTGCCCGGCAAAGCTGACCGTGCCAAGCAGCAGTGCCGAACCGGTGAGCCGATAGACCAGCCAGCCGGTGGCGACGCGGGTCATCCATGTGCCGATTAACGAGATAGTCTGCCCGCCGAAGAACAAGCGGAAGTTGCGATGGCGCAAGGCGCGCCAGGCATGAGAGAGGCCGACGGACTGGGGCTGTTGCGCCTCGCCTGGGGTGGTCGCCGGTTCCATGGTCTCTGCAGGGTCCGTGCTGCTCAAGAATTGGGGCCTCATTGGCAGTTTATCGGAAGGCGGGTGTGGCTGCGGCCGAGGTTCAAGGTCTCCCACCCAAGCCGCAAGAACAAAGACGCGGCGCGTGTGGGGCACCCGCCTGGTTCGAAGTTTCCCACCCATTCGCCAGGAACAAGGCGAATGGGTGGGGCACGGAGAATTCATTGGGATTCTGCTGGAACGATGTATCTATCGAATCGCCGCCGTTGTGTCTTTCATCTAAGGGGTGAGGAAATAGAAACAATGGAAGTGAAGGTTACACATCTCGATCAGGTTAGATTCAGCGTGCAGGCGCGGTCGCACTCTGTTATTTGCGACCAACCGGCGGAAAATGGCGGAGAAGACAGCGGGATGACGCCGCCGGAGTTCATGCTCGCGTCCCTGGGCTCGTGCGCGGCCTTTTATGCTGTGCAATACCTGAAGACGCGCAATTTGGCACAGACCGGCGTGGAAGTCACCGTGACCGCCGAGAAGCTGAAGCAGCCCGCCCGGCTTGGCAACTTCCGGATTCAAGTTGTTTGTCCTGTTTCTCTCACGACGGAGCAGACGGAAGGCCTGATGCGCTCAGTGCATCATTGCCTGATCCATAACACACTGCTCTCGCCGCCCGAGATCGCGATTGAGCTCACGACAAGGGAGACGGCTGAGCTGCACGTGTAAGACAATACCGCAGCAAGGCTTATACGCTTCAGACCGGCGACCCATCTGAATGCTCTTCAGGTCCCTGGGTTGGCCTGGAGTGAGGTGTGGATACGGCTTCACAATTAGGATCGAGATTTCCAGATCGACATTGATATTTTGCAGTTGACAAGATCAAGGGAAGATGTATTCTTCTTGGCGTGAACCTTTCGGTCGCGTGGACGACCGGAAGGATGTTGCATCGCCCGACGGGTGTTCCCCACCAGACGGCCGAAGCGGCAATCCGGGGCAGGCGACCCTGATCACACAACGAAATGAGAGCTATGGTGTCCTCTCGTTTCCCTCTTTGTGGTTGTTATCGGCCTCGAGGGAAGGCAACTCTCCTGGCCGATGGCTTTTCAAGCCAACCAGAAGATTACTGCTCACGAACGCGGTCAACCCAGCCCTCCCCAGCACGTACATTCTTGCCGCTTCGGCAAGTCATATAGGACGGCCTTCCATTATTCAGTTGTGTACCTGATCTCAAGCGTGCGAATCCGATAGCAAGAGTAGGAGAGCACGGCGGCAATCAGCAGCAACAAGCCCAGAGTCGCAGCCCAGGCGGATACCGGTTCGGTCTCAACCGCAAGAAGAGCAAGGATGCCTTGTGCCGAAACACTGACCGGCATCAGGTGGCGCAGGTAAGACGCAACGCTGAGTCTCTGCAGCAGCGAAGGCAGGACCGGGTTGATCGCCTCCCAGCCAAGGAGGATCAAGGCGGCCGGCATCGGATTTCTGAAGATCATGCTCAGCAGGAGGAAGACCGCTCCGTAGCCCATGCAGGCAAGAACGATGATTGCAAGATAGGCCTCCAACTGGCCGAGGCCGGGGCCATTGAAGACGTAGTCTCTTCCGGCGGCGCCGAAACCCGCATAGATCAGCGCAAAATTGGCGACGGTTGCACTCCCGAACAGGAGTACGGCGCTGAATGATCCGGCCACGAACTTGCATAACAAGAGCAGTTCGCGCGGCACGGGAGACAGTAGATAAAAGTGCAGGCTGCGCTCAATCATCTCTCCGCGGATGAGACGGGAGAAGATGCCCAGGCAGCCGAAGAAGACGCCGAGCCGAATGTAGTAAAGCTGGACAACACTTGCCAGCACGCCGGTGTCATCGCTCATCCATGATGGATGGTGGGATTCGAAGACAAAATGGATCAGGATGATGACTGTGGGAATGAAGGCCAGGAAGTAGACCCAACCCGCCTTGAACGAGAAGAGGTTCCTTTTCACTTCGATGCGAACCAGCCGCCGCGCTTGAATCCACCACAAGCCCCATGGCTGTTGCGCCAGATGTTTGAGGAAATTACCAAAAGCATCCATCATCAAGACGCGCCTCCATCCGAACCTATTAGATATTGATAGATGGCGCTGGCGTCATCGTCGGCCGGATCCACCGACTCGACCTTGACCAGCCCCTCCGCCGCGATTCCGTTGAGCATGGAATAGAACTGATCGATGTCGCCGGTGCGCAGGAAGACACCCTTTCCGTCCACATGCAGTCTGGCCTCAACGCAATGGTTGACGGAGAACATCTTCGCCGCCAGCAATGCTGGCTGATCGCAGCGTATAAGCACCTGCAGGGGCTTTTCGCGCACTTCCTGCCGGACCTGGCGGATGCTTCCTTCCGCGACCAGGTATCCGCCGGTGATGAGGACAACGCGATCGGAGATGCGGTCTACCTCGTCGAGAATGTGGCTGGAGATCAACAGGTGCATTCCTTGCCGGCCAAGCTCCTGAAAGAGCGCAATCGATTCAGCGCGGGCCATGGGGTCGAGGCCGTTGAGTGGCTCATCGAGAACCAGCACCCTGGGGTGGTGCGCAATCGCCTGTGCAAGCCGGACCTTCTGACGCATGCCTTTGCTGTAGCCAGCAATCTTTCGCCCCGCCGCATCGCCAAGCTGCACCCGATCGAGAGACTCGGCAGTCATTTCAAAGGCCTGGGCCTCGCTCATCCCGTGGAGCATCAGGCTGTCGAAGATAAAATCCCATCCGGTAATTCCGCGAGGAAAAGAATCGAACTGCGCGCAATAGCCGAGGATGCGAAAGAGATCCGGCGCGTTGACCGGAGAGAATCCCAAGACAGAGATGCGTCCGTTGGAGGGTTGCACAAGCCCCGTCATGAGATTCATGAGCGTGGTTTTGCCCGATCCGTTGGGACCGACCAGCGTCGTGATTCCCGGCGGAATAGAGAGAGAAATGCGATTGACGCCGAGAACCTCGCCGTAGAACTTGGAGACATTTTCGAAGATGATTTGATCGTTCATCCGCGCACCACCTCACGGGCACGAATGCGTGCGTTAAGCATGGACGCGCAGATCAGACAGGCCAGCACCAGCATGCTTGCAATCGCTGCCGTCGGCAGCGTGTGATTCCCTATGGTCTCAGGAGCTCCGAGCAATCGTCGCCAAAGCGTGGTCATCATGGAGGGAAGGTTGAGCAGAAAGCCCCATCTTGTCCGCAACACTCCGGTCACGATGCCGCCAATGCCTGCGGGCACAAACGTAGCCGCAAAGATTGCGCCGGTTGCCATCACTCTCCACTTGACCCATGAAGAAACGGCAAGTCCGAGGATGGAGAGGAAGACGATCCAGATGAGTTCTCCCGCAAGAAGGCCGGCGGCAATTTGAAGATTTGCGCCGAACCATGGCAACGGAGAGGTGTAACTCTGATAAGCAAAAAGCAGAAGGCATGGAAGCCAAGTTACATACGAAAGCGATACAAAGAGCGCGATCAACTTGCCCAGCACATAACTGAAGCGCGAGATAGGATGACTGAGCAGGATTGGCAGAGCGTTGTCAGCTAGATCGAAGGTAATGAGCCGGGGCGC
>CAYVMS010000134.1:0-9593 GCA_964452615.1 uncultured Occallatibacter sp. | reverse complement strand
TCCAGCGCCACCGCCAGCCTGCCCCGCTCCACGCCCATCATGAACTCGTACCGCTCCAGCTCCGCCCGCTTTTCATCGAAGATGCTCATCTGCCCAGCCTACTCCCAGGCTACTCTGCGCCCACTTCGTCTTCGAGATTGTCCAACGCGGCCAACTCTTCCTCGGCCACATCCCACTGACGAAGGATCTTGTAAATCACGCCGGTGGAGAAGCCCGCAGCGACGAGCCGCCGCATGATCCGGGCCGTCTCTTTTTCGTTCTCCGGTTTGCGTAGTCGCTTCCGTTCGAGGTGCTCGCGGGCCAGCGCCTCTTCGTTGGTCTGGCCGTAGCGGGCTTCGAGAGTCTCTGCAATTAACTCGGAGTTAATGCCCTTTTGCTGCAAGTCCTGGCGAACACGCCGTACTCCGTGTTTTTCATTTTCCTGGCGCAGGCGGGCATAGGTCTCGGCAAATGCCGCGTCGTCGAGGTAGCCATGCTCACGGAGGCGGAGAACTGTCGCCGCGATCGCCGCATCGCCCCGTTCGCCGGGTTCGACGCGCTTCTGCATCAGCCGTCGCAGATCGGCCTCCGAGCGCATGGCCTGGCCGAGGGTCTTCACGGCATAGTCATAGAGCCCCGTTTCGCTGAGAAACGCGCGCGGCTTGGCGGATTTGGATTTGAAAGGCAGCTTCATGGCCTCTTCCCCACCGGTTTTAGCCGACCCTTGGTAAATGAAATAAAGTCGGCGCATTTTCTCCCGGAGGGAGAATGGATAATAGCCCAGGACAAGCGCAGCGCAGTCCTGGGTCAGAGTTGAACTGAAATCCCCGTCCCGTAGGGACGATGCGAAATCTCCTTTAGACGCGAATCTCAATCACTGTTTACTGACCGCTCTCTTTCGTCCATTGATCGACCCAGTCGTTCACCGTCTTGTACCAAAGCTGTGAGTTCTGCGGCTTCAGCACCCAGTGGCCTTCATCGGGAAAATAGAGCATCTTGCTCGGCACCTTAAGCCGCTGAAGAGTAGTGAAGAGCTGCAAGCCCTCACTCACATCCAGCCGGTAGTCGAGCTGGCCATGGATGACGAGCGTCGGCGTCTTGAAATTTTTGGCCGAGAGAGCCGGAGACCACTTGCGGAAGGGATTCTCGGCGTCGGGCTTGCCGTAGTAGTCCCAAGGTTTGCCCTTGAACTCCCACTCGTTAAACCACAGTTCCTCGGTGCTGCCGTAAGCGGATTCTGGATTGAACATCCCGTCGTGGCTCACGATGCACTTGAAGCGGTTCGTATGGCCCAAGATCCAGTTGGCCATGTAGCCGCCATAGCTCGCGCCCAGGGCGCATTCGCGCGTCTTGTCGATGAAAGGATAGTGCTGCTCGACGTAGTCCAGCCCGGTCATCAGGTCGGTGTAGGGCTTGCCGCCCCAGTCGCCGTTGACACCATCGACGAACGCCTGACCAAAGCCTGTCGAGCCGCGTGGATCGATCATCACCACGACATAACCATTGGCAGCAAAAAGTTCGGCGTTCCAGCGATAGCTCCAGGAGTCTCCCCACGCGCCTTGAGGGCCGCCGTGAATCAGGAATTTCACGGGGTACCTCTTTGCCGGATCGAAGCCCGGCGGCTTAATGAGGAATCCCTTCACGTCGGTGTGATCCGTCGCGGTGAACCAGAATGACTCCATCGCGGGTAAGTCGAGCTGGGCGAGGAGGGTATCGTTCAAGTGGGTGATGGGGAACTGCTTGACGCTCAGATCGTTGGAAACGATGTCGTATCCGGGTACGGGCTTTGAATACCAGGTGTATTCAATCCGGGTGATCTCGGCGGGCTGTTGAACCAGCGCAACAGAAGCGAGGAGAGCCTTGCCGCCATCGACCGGGTGCAGGTCGCTGAAGTCTCCCTTATAGGCAAACTCATGAAAGACGCCGTTCAAGTTGGAAATGAAGATCGGCGTCTCGCCTTTTTTCCCTTCAGTGAAGAGCAAGTTCTTCGAGTCAGGCGTCCAGGCGAACTCCTCCACCCAGTTATCCAGAGTGGAAGGCAGCAAATCCCTAATCTTCTTCGTCTTTCTCTCGTAGAGAACCAGCCGGAATCGGTCGCTCTCGTAGCCTGCACGGGCCTGAGAGCGCCATGCCAGATAACTGCCATCGGGCGAGTAGGCGGGATTGAAGTCGCCGCCGGGCGATGTGCTCATCTTCTCCCGTTTTGCAGCCGGATTGGTCAAGTCAAGGGTAAAGATGTCGGCATTGACGCTCGTGGCCGGCTCTTCGTCAAGGTTCTCGGTAAAGGCCAACTCTTTCGAGTCGGGTGAAAATGCGCAACCGCAGCCGCCGCCATCAAGCGAAAACGGAGGAACATCGTGAGGGTCGTTCGGCGTGAGATCGCGCATTGCGCCGCTGTCAACCGAGACGAGAAACAGATGGCTCCGCTTGTCGCCGGTGTAGTGGTCCCAGTGGCGATAGAGCAGGTGGGTGAAGATCTGCGCCTTGACCTTGCTCGATGCCTTCGCTGCATCGCGGCTGGCATTGCATTTCGACCCAGCGGACAAGAACCCGTCCGTATGAGCACCGATGTCACCGGTGGTCGTGATTGCGGGGCAGTCGGGATAGACAGAGGATGTGAAAACCACTGAGCTGCTGTCGGGGGACCAGATGGCGTTCCCGGCCTCGGTTGGGATCGCGGTCAGCTCCTTCGGGTTGCTGGTCGAGCCGTCTGAACTGTTGAACTCGGCCACCCAAACCTGCTCGGAGCCCGAGCGGCTGCTGATGAACAGGACATGCTTGCCGTCAGGAGAAAACTGTAGTCCGTGATCGCCGGGTCCGGCCACAGAGAGAGACTTTGGCTCTCCGCCCGCGATGAACTGGATGAACAACTCCGCCGTCTTGGTGTTCTGTTCCAGGTCGACCGTGGTGACCGAGTAGGCCAGCCACCGACTGTCAGGCGAAACGGCTGTCTCGCCCAGCCGCTTCATCTGCATCATGTCCTCAAAGGTCATGGGACGTTTGTCAGATGCGGGAGCGGAGAATCCAGTCTGGGCAGGGCTCGGCAAAGCGAGGACGGAGATGAAAGCGAGAGAGAGAACGATCATCAGTCTGCGCATGGTGTCTTCCTGGTTCGCGCGGGGAGAGCAACAGAACCAGCGCGAAGGAAAAGTGTACACCGGCGATGTGCCTATCGAGCAGGTGCCTATGGTTGACACTCCTGCCATGAACCGGATCAGCAACAGGCTCCCGCCGCAGGCATCGCTCAGAACGTGGCGAGCGCGGATCGATCGCGTGGAGATTCCTTTTCCGTAAGAGTGCGCAATTCTTTGGCTACGATCTCCTCGGCGGCGGCGACAACCTCATTCAGCGTAAGGCGGGTTGAATCCAGCAGAACAGCGTCGGGGGCAGGCCTGAGCGGCGAATCGGCGCGATTACGATCACGCTCATCGCGGGCTCGCAGGTCGCGGATTACCTCTTCCGGCTGCTGGGCGGGCTCCGTACCGAGCTGCTCGTAGCGTCTCATGCCCCGCACCTCCGGCGCAGCGTCTAAAAAGATCTTCACCTGGGCTTGGGGAAATACGACGGTGCCGATGTCGCGGCCTTCCATTACCACTCCGCCCTCGGCGCCCATCTGCTGCTGCAGACGCACCATCCAGGCACGAATCGCGGGAAAGACGCTGACGCGGGAGGCGGCGTCGGTAACCGTTGGGTTGCGGATCAGGCCGGTCACATCTTCGCCGTCGAGCAGGACGCGATTGTCACCATCGCCGGGTTCGAGACGAATCGCTGTCTCGGCGGAGAGACGCTCCAGAACAGCGCTCTCGTCCAAAGGCAGTCCAGCCCGCAGCGCCTTGAGGGCAAAGGCGCGGTACATGGCACCGGTTTCAAGGTTGAGCAGGCCGAAGTGCTGCGCAAGATGCCGGGCGATGGTGCTCTTTCCCGCCCCGGCAGGACCGTCAATGGCGACGATGATCTTCCGTGCGGGATTGATCGGGCTGAGAGAGTTTTCGTCCGGGCTCATCCGCGTTTCTTCGTTGCCTGCTTGGGCCGGGCCGTAAAGCCGAACCGCTTACTGTTTCCCGCCTTGGCGCCGGCGGTGAGAGCGGGCTTGTGGTTGCTGCCTGTGCGGGTTCCGCTAACGCCACGAGTTGTGCTGCCGCTAGTGCGCGATGTCGCGCCTGGCTTGGCTGAGTTGTTGGAGCGGGTGCCGGAGGCGCCATTGGATGGGCGGGCCACCGGGCGGCCGTTTCGGTTCGAGCTTGTTCCTGTGCCCGAAGCAGTTCCTGAATGAGCGCCGTTGCGCTTTCCGTTTGTGCTCGCGGATGTCTTGGAACTCCAGCGGGCGGCTGAGGCAGGCCGTGCTCCGTTGGCTGCGCGGGGGCTGCTTGGCCGTGACTCAGGTCCAGCTCGCCGAACCGGACGGCTACTGGAGGATGATTGGGCCGGCTTGCGATCACGGGAATGCGCAGCGGGACGGCTAAAGTGGGGCCGAGCTGCGGCGGATTTCCCGCTCGCGACCGGTTTGCGGGCAGCAGCGGGGCGGAGCGGGTGGGCTTCGGCAGCCTCGCGCAGTGATGCCGGGGCTGGTTCAGATGGACGGATCTGCTTCTCTACCACTGGCTCCGGCAGCTCTTCCTCGTGGTCTTGGTCGCGGAGGAAGTATGCGGAGGCCGGAATGGATGCGCTGGCATAGATCGTTGTCGGAGTGACGAACTCCGGCAATGTTCCGGCCACATAATAAAGGGGCGCGTGACCCAGCGAGATGGTGTGTACCTGTCGCGTAGCGACCAGACCGCGGAGAACCTCGCGCACCTTACTGCGGGCGGTGAGAGGTGCCAGGAAAAGCTCAACCTCTTCCATGCTGGCGGCGATTACCGCTTGCAGGTATATGGAAGCAAGCACCGAGATGGCCGTTACCTGAGAAGTGGAGGCGCCCTCTGCGATGGCTTTTTGGAAACGCAGCCGGAGCAGTTGCCACTGGGCAACAGCGCCGGGCGCGGAGACGACCGGAATGATCCGGAGCTGTTGCCAGAGTTCGGTGATGGCGCGCAGAACGGCGGTCTCGGTAACCTCCCGGCCCAGGGCATGAGTGAGCTTGGGAATCGTCGTGTCGCCCAGCTCCAGCAGTTTGTAAGCCTCGACGGCCAGTTGCGAAACCTGGCGTGAGCCTGTCAGTTGCGGAATGCGGCGCCAATCACGGTCGCCGCGCAGGGCGTAGACGTATGGCAAAACCCAGCTAGCCACAACAAAGTCGGGCTTTTCGCCGGGCAGGCCCAGCAGATTCAGGCGCACCGCCACGCCGTCTGTCTCCAGACGGACCAGTAATTCTTCAGCCAAGGCGATTTGTTCTGGGTTTGGCGCGGTCTCGCGCTTCCCGATTACAGCTTCTATGAACGACGGCGCAATCGAGGAGGAAAACTGCCGCTTGGGCAGGAAGAGACACAATCCGGTCTCCTCAATCCACGTCCGTGCATCCTCCAGAGTGAGGGCTCCGTTTCCGTTCAGGCGCATACGTTCGATGCGCGACGCTTCCAATTGCTCTAATGTCAAAGAAAAACCTCGCTTCCAGGCTGGCGCTCACGCCGGGCTGCCCTGTCCCCTAAGAGGAGGACTGCCACCTTCCAAATGGTTCAGATTCGCTGGAAGGCCCGCTGGATCTCCTTCCAAGAATACATCAAAGCTATTGGACGTCCATGGGGACAGTTGGTTGGGTGGCTTGTTCTTGCCAACTCCAACAGTAACCACTCCATACGAGCCGGGTCAAGATGCGTGTTAACCTTGATGGCCGAGTGACAGGCGATGGAAGCCGCAATGCGCGTGCGAAGCGCTGTAAGGTTATGATTCTGCGATTGTTCGTCCGAATCTGTGCTGGATTGATCAATGACTTCGGCTAACATCCGCTCCAAAGCAGCTCCCTCCAGCCCAACCGGCGATGATTTCACTGCAAGTGTTTGAGGTCCAAAGGGTTCAACATCGAACCCGTTGCGCTCCAGCTCCTCGGCGATGCTCGCGAAGGTCACCATCTGAGATGCCTTTAGTTCCACAAGAAGGGGCATTAGTAACCTCTGACGCTGCACCTTTTCCACCTGACGGTCCCTAAGAATTTTTTCAAAAAGAACTCTTTCGTGCGCCACATGCTGGTCAATAATCCACAATCCGTCGTTGCCGGTAGCCAAAATGAATGACTCGCGCAACTGTCCCAGCGGCCGAAGTGAGCCAAGTTGGTTGAGGTTTTCCGCTGCCTGTTCTGCCTCTACCTGGGCAGTCTCTGCTGCTGGATTCAGGCCGGTTGCATCGCCAGAGCCTGAGATTGCAATGCCATAGCTATCCGAACAGTCGCCCGCCGTCGGCAGGATGGCCGGTTGAAATAGCGCTGCCGCAGCTTCACCCCACGTCTTCCTGTCATCCCAGGCAGCACCGTGCAACCCATTAGAAACAAAGGGAAAACTTCCTGGAATGGGTGAGGGTAGAAGCGGCGTCAGCTCAAAGGGTTCGACCTCGGCATGAGTTGCCGGAGCATCGGAATCCGGCGCGCCGGGTAGCGGGGATATGGCCGGAGGCATCAGCGAGGAGCTGGCGGCTGGAGCGGAGTCCAAGGCGGCCAGGAACCCGGCGGTGGGCCTGGCTTTGATCAATGCAGTCCTTAAGCTGTCGCGAACAAAGTCGTGGACCAGGCTCTGCTGGCGGAATCGTACCTCCGTCTTCGCCGGATGGACGTTCACGTCAACCTCCTCCGGCGGCATCTCCATGAAAAGCAGCACCACCGGAAAGCTGGTCGGCGGAATCACGTTGCGATAGGCCTCGGTGATGGCGTGCAGCAGCAGCCGGTCGCGTATAAGCCTCTTGTTAACAAATATATAGATAGAGTTTCGGTTGAGCTTTTGCAGTTCAGGCTTGGAATAGAAGCCTGAGAGCCGGAGCGCGCCGGGATTGCGGACAGGCTCGTTTGGATCCTTCTTCCACGGTGGCGGCTCGGGCAAGCCAGCGCGTTCCAGGGGGATCTCGGCGGCCATAGGAAGCAGATCGGCCAGCGTATCTTTCCCAAAGATCTGATAGATTCGCTCGGCGGTTCGCGCAACCGGCGGGGCGGAGACAACGGTGTGCGTGGCCGAGAGCAACTCGAAGTGCTTATCCGGGTGGACCAGGGCGTAGTGAGTCACCAGCGCCGTCACATGCGCCAGCTCGGTCGATTCGGCGCGGAGGAACTTGCGCCTCGCTGGTGTATTGAAGAAGAGATCGGCAACCGCCAGCGTAGTCCCACGAGGCAGAGCGGCGTCGTCCACATGCAAGATCTTGCCGCCGGCGATCTCGACTCTAGTACCGGCCGATTCCTCGCCAGTCGCCGTCTCCAGCGTCACGCGAGCCACGGAAGCAATCGAGGGCAGCGCCTCGCCGCGAAAGCCCAGCGTTGCGATCGAGAGCAGGTCGTCGGCGCTCCGCAGCTTCGAGGTGGCGTGGCGCTCAAAGGCCAGCAGCGCGTCGTCGCGATTCATGCCGTGTCCGTCGTCGCTCACGCGGATCAGCTTGCGCCCGCCCGCCTCAACCTCGACACGAATGCGGCTCGCCCCGGCGTCCAAGGCGTTTTCCAGCAGCTCTTTAACTACCGAGGCAGGCCGGTCCACCACCTCGCCAGCGGCGATCTGGTTGGCAACCTGATCGGATAGTACGCGGATGCGGCCCATAGCTCCTTAGGTTAACGCAGGCGACCGCATTCCACCCCGTTTATTGGGCTGGATTCATCCCGCCGTGCACCACAAACCGCTCAAGGTAGTCATGCAGGAGCTGCCGGTGCTCTTTGCGATAGGCGTCATAGTCCTGCGCGATGCCGTCGTCGGAGCCGCTGATCAGGATCCAGCAGTCCAGCATTCCGGCATCGTTGAGTTCGACCAGGTTCCGCAGGCTCTCATCCAGATTGTCGGGTTTCGTATCCCGTTCTTTGCTGATCGTAGCGACCATGGCCAAAGCGTGGCTTTCCTCTTTCAGCGTGTGCCTGTACTCTTTTGCGTCAGGGAAATCCTTCTTGAATTGATCGTTCCGATAATTGGCGCGGTCTAAGGAGTACCCCATCCACGCCGCTCCACCGGGATGCTTCTTCTCGTCAATGGAATCCGGATCGATGTTGACAGTGATGCCCTTGGGATTCTTCGGGTCGACCACCGGAGTCGCAGGCCGGTCGATCTTCGGTGCCTGCACCACAGCTTTTTCAATCTGCGCCCATTGCTTGATCCCCTGCCAAGCCAGCTTGTTATACGGCTCGGACACGATGGCATCGATGAATTTCTCCCTGGCTGCTGCAGGGTTATCTCCATACTTGAGAATCGCATCGCCCCAATAACGGTAGGCCGTTTCGCGATCCGGATCTACCCCAATCGCTCGCGCGAACCAGATGGCCGCAGTCTTCAGATCTCCTTGCACGTAGGCCGTGTCGCCCGCGTAAAGCGGAGCCTCGTAGAGCTTTGGATCGGCCTCCGCGGCAGCCGAATACTTGGCCAGCGCTGTGGGAAAATCTCCCGCCGTATAGGCCTTCTCCGCCTCGGCGAGCAGAGCCTTGCCCGCACCGCTAATGCCCGCAAAGAGCGGCTGGTCAGGGTCAATATTGGCCATCATCTTCACGTATTCGGCCGTATCGCCCAACTCGACGGCACGTTTGGCAGCCTCCCGCTCCCGAATCCGCACCGCCTTGATCGCTGTAGGGTCGCTCAATTGGGCAGCCTCGGCGCCCAGGCAATCGGCCAACCGTTCGGCATACATCTGCTCGTTGGGGTGCGCTTTGGCTAGATCCTCATAAAGCGGCAGGGCCTCAGGCCTCTTGCCCGCTTTGTAGAGCGCATTCGCCTTGGTTGCCTCATCCTCCTGAGCCAGCCCAGCCGTTACAGCCAGGCACAGGCAAACTCCCGCAATCCATCTCACCATGGCCCCTCCCCTTTCGCGCGAAATTTCCGAATCGTCTGACAGCTTAGACAGTACCAGCCCTCGCTTTGTTCCCGTTCCCGGCAAGAATCACCGCGACCCTCCATGCTAACCTGAGCTTTCAGCTTATGGAGCCTTGATTTGCAACAAACTGCGTTGATTGTCGCCGTCTTCGAATTCGCGATTCTGATCTTCTCGCTCTGCGTGCATGAGTGTTCGCACGCCTGGATGGCCTCTCGTCTCGGCGATCAGACCGCTCGCATGGAGGGCCGAGTTACGCTGAATCCGATGTACCATGTGGACCCCCTCGGCACGCTGCTTTTTCCTGCGATTGTGATCTTCGGACCACTCATCGGGTTCAACATGTTTGGCGGAATGCTGGTCGGTTGGGCCAAGCCGACCCCGGTCATTACCCGCAACTTCAAGAAGATCGTGCGCGACGACAACCTGACGACCCTGGCTGGCCCGGCGTCAAATCTGATGCTGGTGCTAGTCGCCTTCATTGTTCTCGTGGTCGACGCGAAGGTGACTCCCAACGGAAACGCCGTCGTCTTCAACTCCTTCATTGCGGCCCTCGAACCAGTCGAAGGCTTCACACCTCAGCCAGTAGTTCTGCTCTGCGCGCTCACCATTCTGATCAACCTGATGCTCTGCATCTTCAACCTGCTCCCCATCCCGCCGCTCGACGGCAGCCGCCTGGTGCGCAACATGCTGCCCTATAA
>CAYVMS010000133.1:0-9614 GCA_964452615.1 uncultured Occallatibacter sp. | reverse complement strand
CATTGAGGAAATGGCGGCTCAACCGAGCCGCCGTTCACTTTCCACCAGGGCTACCTACCCCCACCCCACCCTTATTTATTTTCAAAACCTTGTAGGTAATTATTTTGACAACATGCGACACGGCAAATGGTCCGCTGATTAACGCCAAAGAATCGCGATGAGCGGGCTAATTGGCTGGCGTGTGGGGCATGCAGTGGAGCCTCGATGGCTCTGGGGTCGCATACGAGCGTGTCACGTGCAGCCGATCCATGACAATATAGCGAGTGCGGAGGCCATCTATCGTTGTTGGCAGCTTTGCTGGAAGGCGATTGCGGTCAACGTAGATGACGAGCGCTGCCTCGCGCGGGTTATCCAGACTCTGACCGACACCAACACCAAAGAAGACTGGATTCTGCCGCATCAGGTTTTCGGCTACCTGATGCTTGATGGCCACGGCCTGCGCCAGCATCGAGGAAGACGGTGAAACCGCGGCTGCATCGAGCGGCGTCTGTGGCGCAGAACCGTAGGCCACAGCGCGCGCAGTGGTGGGAATCGGCAAAATGCGCACGCCGTCCAGCGTGGGCGGCAGGTTCACCGACATCTTCTCGTCTGTGTAGACAATAACGGCAGCCTCGCCGGGATGGTCGCTGCTCTTGCCGGAAGCCACGCCCAGGATGCCGGCTGAGGAGTTGATCAACATGCGAGCCTGCGCCAGCGCTTGCTGGCCACGAGCATACTCAGAATCGTTCAGCGGAAGAGCCTGCGCTGCCGGGATGGTTCGATCTCCGTAGCTCAGGCAACTGACCGCGTGATCGGCCGTGCCCACAAAGGTATAACTTCCGCCGCCCAGTTGCGCGCCGAGTTCACTTAGAACCTCGGGGGCCGGGTTGGCCACGCCCTGGCTTACGCCGGAAACATCGGTGCCACCGGCAAAGTAGAGGCCGACCGGCTCAGCGTTTGCTGCATCCACCACCAACGCGCCCGAGTCGCCCGCATCGCTGAACTGATTCCCGCTGAGTCCCAGTTGATGGGTAAAGGTCTTGGTCAGATAGGGCCGGGTCTCGGCGCAGTCGAGGTAGTAGTCGACCCGCACATCGAGGTCGATGGACGAGATGCCTCCACAAGTCAGACCGGTGGTCCTGCCGCTCTTGACCACCTTCAGATCCAGTGTGCCGCCCTCACCTTTACCGCCTGTCGAACTGATGCCTGGAGGCGCGGCAGAGAGCGTGCCGTCCGCCTGTTTGCCGCCCAGCTCCAGAATCTTGCCGGCGGGGTCTACAGCGCGCGAAGTCAACTGAGCGATCGCCGCATCCGCGTTGGTCAGCTTAGATGCGAGTGGCAGCCAGCCGGTCAATTGGGCCACCGGAGCCACCTGAGTTGTCCCGGTATTGTCTTCCAAGGGCGAGCAGTTGTTATCGATCAGGCCGGGTTGGACGATGGTGTCGCCCACGCTGGCGTGATCGCTTCTCGCCAGCACGTGGTTATTGCTCAGCAGATATTGTCGTTTGGAGGCATCCTCTACGAGCGCGCCCAGTGTGCCGCTGCAGCAGTCAACGATCTGCTCGCCGCGCGTGTCATAGTCCACATTGTTGCCGCCCGAGCTGCCCAGTGCGACGGAGGCCGGAAGCTGCGACTGATGCGCGGCCGGATTGCTCGTGACCCCGAAAGCGTTGACAAGAACGACTGAGGCGGTATGGGAACTAACTGAAGCCCCGCTCACCGTGGCTACCACATACGTCGGAGCGGTGGACTGTACGGAGGCCGGAGCCGTGTAAATCACTGTGCAGGTGGTGAAGTTCTGCCCGCCGCGCTGGCAACTGACGGGGCTCAGCGAGCCCAGGCCGGTGGGCGGGATTCCCTCAGAGCCGGTGGGTGAGTTTGCCAGCTTGAAGGTGATGCCTGTCGAGCCGCCCGCCTCGGCCAGGAAGCCGGTGATGGTGAGCGATCCATTTGCGCCCAAAGCTGCATTTTCCGGCGTGAGCGGTTGCAGGAATCCCGGCGTCACTGTCACAGCGGAGTTGGCCCTTAGGCTGGGGTCCGCGTTCAGCGTCGCGGTGATCACCACCTCGGCGTGGTCTGCTGTCAGGTAGCTGGGGGGCGTGTACTGGCCGTTCTCATTGATCGTTCCCGGCCCGCTTGTCGCGTCCCCGCCGGAAACCGACCAGGTGACCTCCGCCGGACTTTCGTTAGGGAATGTGGCCGTAAATTGGTGAACGGACGCGCCATGCACGTTGGTCGCATTGCAGCCTGTGCAGTTGGTGTCAATGGAGCCGAAGCCGGGAGTGACGGAAAAGGCCGAGGTGGCGGATTTGGCGGTGACCAGTCCGCTGCCGCAACCAGCCGCCAGCAGCAGTGCCGGAGCCAGCAGCATCGGCAAATTCCGCAGAAAATGGCCCTGCATGGTCACTGATCCAGTATAGGCCGATGACGGGCTTCTGGCTTGCGGGGGAGCAGCAGGCGATGGTGCAGCTATGGTGATGGAAGGAATGAACTGAAAGGGATGTGGTCATTCTTGCGCCCAAGATCCGTCAAGCATGGCAGCCAGTGCCGTAATCTCTAACTGTCAAATAGGGGCATCGTTGCCGATACGTGTGTATCGACCCATGGTCACCCACCAGATTTGGGAGGATTTGCCTTGATTTTGGATAAGAGAAACACCGTGCCGTTTCCGGTAGCCAAGCTGAACATCCCGCCGTTTCCGCAAGTCGCGCTCAAAGTGTTGAAACTTACGCAGTCCGACGATGTGCAACTGGCTCAGTTGGAGAAATTGATTTTGACGGATGCAGCCTTTGCCAGCGAAGTCCTGAAGATTGCCAATTCTTACCTTTATGCGAGCCGCTACCCAGTGAAGGATTTGAAGCAAGCATGCGCCACCCTGGGAATGCAGGCACTCAACGGCGTTTGCTTGACAGTTGGTGTTCGAACTTATCTAGGAAAAACGCTCAATGATCCTGCGATGCGCTCCTTGTGGCAACACAACCTCGCAACGGCGTTGATCGGCGAACAAATGGCAAAGGGCGGAATCATAAATGCGGGCGTCGCGTATACGGCCGGAATTCTGCACGACGTTGGTCGCATCGGCCTTGGCGTTATCTATCCAAAGGAATACGGCCAACTCCTGTTCTCACACAAGGGGGATCCATCCACGATGCTGGACCGCGAGGTCGCGGACTTCGGAGTGGACCACTGCGAAATTGGTGAGAGTATTGTTTCGGAGTGGGAACTTCCATCGCTCTATTTAGAGGCCGTTAGTGACCACCATTCCGCACGGAACTCTGACGGACGGTGGACCATCGGAGAACTCGTCAAAATTGCCTGCCGGCTGGCCGATACGACCGGATTCCCAGCATTTCCAGGTTGTGAAACAACTGCCTATGATGACCTTATCTGTCTCATGCCAGGACGAGAGCGGAGGAACCTACCGGTTACATGCGACGAGTTGCGATTCGCCGTAACTGCAAGAATGAGTGAAATCGAAGGCTAGGGAGCCCTCTGCGTAAGTGGCGCCGTGTCCTCGAAGGCTCTAGGACAGCACTCTGCCCAAAAATCCCTTGAGCCCCCAGCGGCCTAGCGCGGCGGTGAAAAAGACCAGTGCCACCAGTATTGCCGGCCATGGCATATGGCCGACGCCGGGAGTAACTGCGGCGCGCAATCCTTCGCTCATGTAGACGATGGGATTGAAGAGGACACCATATTTGACCCAGGGAATCTTGTCGAGCCATGCCCACGGATAGTAGACGCATCCGAGAAAAGTGATCGGCACAACGATGATCGAGAAGACCAGGCCGATTTGCTTCGGGTTCACTGTCGAGCCAATAACGAGGCCGAGCGAACCGGCCAGCAAGCTTGCCAGCACCAGAACCAGTGGGAAGAGTAACCAGTTCTCCACATGCGCCACCACCGGTTTGGCAGGAACGTAGTAGGCCATGGGAATCACCAGCAGCGCGGCGATGATGCTCTGCATGGCGCTGAAGCAGACCTTTTCCAGAGCCACGGCCCAAAGCGGCAACGGGCACATCACGCGGTCGTCGATCTCGCGCGTGATGCCGAATTCGCTCGACAGCGGCAGCGCCACGGCTGCGATTCCTGAGAACATGATGGCCACGGCCATCAAGCCCGGCAGCAGGATGGTGCCGAAGTCTACATTGGCTCCGACCGCACCACCGACCGCCATGGGATTGCCTCCGCCCATGCGCGGCAGGATGAAGGTAAACACAAAGAGAAACAGGAGCGGCTGCATGCCTACTCGCAGCAGAAAAGGCACAAACTCCCGCGTCAACACGCGCAGATCGCGCAGAATAAGCCCGAGGAAGGCTTTGAAGAAGATTTTGGGGTCGAGATGGTGTGGCGAGGTGGCGTTAATTGAGGTTCCTGGATTGCCAGGTCCCAAAATCGGAACCTGGGGCACCCTGGGTTCGCGGCCGGGTTCGCTTTCAGAGCCTAATTCGCCTGGCGCGGGTTTGCGTGGGGCTGGAGTGCCGATGCCGTGACGACGCAGATCCTTCGTTAACAGCTCAAGATCGCGCAGAATAAGCCACCGGATATCCTGCACGACCTTCTTGAGGCTGCCCTGTCCAGCGCGGAGAGTGTTCGCCAACCCACTCCTGGTTTCCTGTTCCCGATTCTCCGGCTCCAAGCTATTCACGCAGATCCCTCCCCGTCAGTTGAATGAAGACGGTCTCCAGACTCGGCTCGGTGATGGTCAGGTCGCGCAAGCCGTGGCTGGCAGCGGCCTGCACCAGCTCTGGCAGCAGACCGTCGGAGAGGGCCGCAATCACCCGCAGCCCTTCGGGGGTCGCCTCGGCGCTGGTCACATCCTGACGCTCTTTTAGGGTTGCAACGAGCCGCTCCAGCCCCTCATGCGACTTCAGTTTGAGATTGAAGACTGTGTGCGCGCCGAAAGTCTGCTTCAGTGTGCCCGGCGATCCAAGGGCCAGAACGCGGCCATGGTCGATGATTGCCAACTGGTCAGATAGCGAGTCGGCCTCTTCCATGTAGTGTGTCGTGAGCAGCACGGTGATGCCTTCCTTGTGCAGCCCTTCGACGGCCGACCACATTGCCATGCGGCTCTGCGGGTCAAGGCCGGCGCTCGGCTCGTCCAAAAACAAGACTGTCGGCCGGTGGGCGATGGCCCGTGCGATCTGTACGCGCTGCGCCAAGCCTCCGGAGAGTTGCGCCGGGTAGACATCCTTGCGCTCTGCCAGCATGAACTGCGTCAGCAGCTCCAGAGTCCGCGCTCTGGCGTGCGAGTGGCTGAAGCCGAAGTAGCGGCAATGAAAATAAATATTTTCGTAGACGGTCAGCGAGCGATCGAGCGTGTTGAACTGCGGGACAACGCCGATAAGCTGCCGCGCATGAGCGGGATGCTGGACAACATCGATGCCGGCGATGCGAACTGTGCCGCTGGTGGGCAACGAGCGTGTGGTGGCAATCGAGATCGTGGTAGTCTTGCCGGCTCCGTTCGGTCCCAGAAGGCCGAAGATCTCGCCTTGTTTCAACTCCAGGTCGATCCCATCCACGGCCACCACGCGGAGTTTCGATTCGTAAATCTTCGTCAGGTTCTGAATTTCGACGATCAAAGCTTTCACCCGGCGCGGAAAGGGAAGCGCTTACGCTCTCCAGATTAACCTACCTGGGTGGCGCACTAATATAAAGGGTTGAAGGAAAAGCAAAGTTCTTCCACCAGCGCAATTGCCCAGGCATCCTAACATGTAAAAAGGAGAAGCGATGGATTACGTCAATTTCGGCAAGACCGGACTCAAGGTTTCGCGCATCTGTCTTGGCTGCATGACCTATGGATCTCCGGTGGCAAACGACCTGCCTGGCAGGCAGCGCTGGGCTCTGAACGAAGAGGAGAGCCAGCCATTTCTGAGGCAGGCTCTCGATCTGGGCATCAACTTTTTCGATACTGCTAATGTCTACTCCAGTGGCGAGAGCGAGGTTGTGGTTGGCCGCTTCCTTCGGGCCAACACGCGCCGGGAATCGGTCGTGATCGCCACCAAGGTGCAAGGCCTCATGCGCGACGAGCCCAACGGCCGAGGCCTCTCGCGTAAGGCCATCTTTCATGAGTTGGACGAGAGCCTTCGCCGCCTGCAAACAGACTATGTCGACCTCTACCAGACTCATCGCTGGGACTACGAAACGCCCATCGAGGAGACGCTTGAGGCGCTGCACGATCTGGTCAAGTCCGGCAAGGTGCGCTACATCGGTGCTTCGTCAATGTACTCATGGCAGTTTGCCAAGGCGCTTTATCTCGCCGACCTGCATGGATGGACGCGTTTCGTTTCTATGCAGAATCACCTGAACCTGCTCTATCGCGAGGAGGAGCGCGAGATGCTTGGCCTATGCCAGTCCGAAGGCATTGGCGTCATTCCCTGGAGCCCGCTGGCGCGTGGCCGCCTCACACGCCCGTGGCAGAGTGAGACTACCAAACGCACAGAGACCGATCAATTCGGAAAATTCATGTACACAAAGACCGAAGAGGCAGATCGCAAAGTCGTCGATCGCCTGGGCGAACTGAGTGAGCGGCGCGGCATACCGCGTGCTCAGCTTGCTCTGGCCTGGCTGCTTGCCAAACCGGTGATTACCGCGCCCATCGTGGGAGCTACCAAGCCGCACCATTTGCAGGATGCCGTTGCGGCCCTCTCAGTGCGACTAACTCCGGAAGAGATTGCATTCATCGAGGAGCTTTACATTCCGCATCCGGTGCTCGGCTTCAGCTAGAGTGGCAACTCACTCTACTTTGAGCACAAGTTTGCCGAAGTGACTGGCCTCTTCCATGCGGGCCAGCACTTCGCGGGCCTGGGTCCAGGAGAAGCTCTCGTAAACGGGGCGCAGACCGGCCAGCGTGATGGCCTTGGTCATCTCCTCGAAGTCATAGCGCGAGCCTACGTAGATGCCCTGAATACGGGCCTGCTTTTGGAGGATGAGGGGCAGAGGTAGAGGTTCTGGCGTGTTGGCCAGCACGCCGATCTGGGCGATGACGCCGCCCACACGAATCGCTCGCAGCGAACGGGGCAGCGTGCCCATACCGCCAACTTCAACCACAAGGTCCACCCCCTCGCCGCCGGTCTGGTCGAGCGCCCAGCGCTCCCAGTCGGGGTTTTCGCGGTAGCTCAGACCCGCCGCAAGGCCCAGCGAACGGGCCCGGGCCAGTTTCTCATCGGAACTGGAGATCCCCAGCACCCTTGCGCCCATCATCCGCGCAAATTGAAGAGCGAAGATCGACACCCCGCCGGTTCCCTGGATCAAAACGGTAGACCCTGGCCTCACATTGCCAGCGGCCAGTGCGTTCCAGGCTGTGACGGCGGCGCAGGGCAGAGTGGCGGCCTCTTCAAAGCTCAAGTGCGATGGCAGCCGGACCAGGCCAGTCTCTTTCAGCAGCACGGATTCGGCCAACATGCCGTCGATGTCGCCGCCCAGAGCGCACATCGATTTCGCCCGAGTCGGCGGTCCATCGAGCCAGTTTTGCATGAAGATGCCGGCCACGCGGTCGCCGGGCTGCCACGCGGTCACGCCATCGCCAACGGCGATCACCTCTCCTGTTCCGTCCGAGCAGGGGATGCGCGGCAGCTTCATTTTGGGGTTGTAGAGCCCCTTCACCGTTAGCAGATCACGATAATTGAGGGAAACCGCACGCACTCTTACCAGAACTTCGCCGGGGCTAGGCTGGCGGGTTGTGCGCTCGACAAACTCCAAAGATTCAATGCCAAACGACGATATCTGCCATGCGTGCATGAGAAGACCTCCTGTGCATCGAGAGTGACCGTTATCATTCTGCGGGACGGAGCGTAACCAAAGCCTCGTACAATGGTAGATAAGCTCTCGCGGATCGGAAAATCAAATTCGTGAGAAAGATGTGCATGGAGGAATAATGGCAACTGCCTTGCAGCAACCGGAGGTCGTCCCCGGCCATGGTTTTGTAAGCGAGGATGCTAAGCGCCGGGCCGAACAGGCGCGCACTGAACGAGCGCGCCAGAGACAGGCGCTGAATTTGCAACGAGAGAATATCCTTTCGCAAAGGACCTCTCATCCGGCACGACGCGCCGCTCTCGAGGCAGCCCTTGCGCAAATCGAAGGGCAGCTTGAAGCAATGAAGTAGGTTGGTCAGGCCCGCGAAAGCGGGCTTTTTTGTTGACCGCAGTTGGGCCGCACTATTCCGGTGACTTACGGCGCTTGAGCCTTGCGATGCCTAGCCCTTGCGATAGTTGAGCAGGGAGTTGGCTTGCTGGACCGGCGTGAGCATGATGCGCGCGATATTCACATTCGCCGGGCGGCTGGCGGCCCACAGAATCGCATCGGCCACGTCTTCCGGTGTGAGCGGCTCGAGGCCCGTATAAAAGTTGGCCGCCCGCTCCGTGTCGCCATGGAAGCGCACGATGCTGAACTCGGTCTCCACCATGCCGGGGTCGACTGTCGTGACGCGGATAGGCGTGCCCAGCACGTCCTGGCGCAGGCCGTCGTTGATCGCGCGCTCGGCGGCTTTGGTGCCGCAATAAACGGCTCCGCCGGGGTAGGTCATCTCGCCGGCAGTCGAGCCGAGATTCACGACATGGCCGCTGCCGCGCTCCACCATTCCAGGCACCACAGCGCGGGTCACATAGAGCAGACCTTTGACGTTGGTGTCAATCATCTCTTCCCAATCTTCAACCTTGCCTAGGTAGAGCTTTTCCAGGCCGCGACTAAGGCCGGCGTTGTTGACCAGAATGTCGATAGACGCCCACTCGGCTGGCAGCGTTTCGATGGCCCGCTCGACGGCTTTCCGGTTGCGCACGTCCATGGTGATCGAGTGGACCGCTTCAGCGCCGCGTTCGAGGGCCGCGGCGACGACCTCGGCGAGCTTGTCCGCCCGGCGAGCGGCCAGCAGCAGACGCGCTCCCTCGGCGGCAAAGGCCAACGCGGTTGCCGCGCCAATGCCGGAGGAGGCTCCGGTGACAAAGACGAGTTTTCCTTTGAGAGTCATGGGTCTACCTTAAACAGACAGCAATCTCCGGATTGGCGACAACACAGCAGAAATCCTTCGAATGAAGTGAAATCCGTCATCCAGGAGTTTGCTTGTTCGCAGGAAATAGACAATTTAGAGCAGGTCGCCGACCAGAAAGTAAATTGCCACTCCAGCGACAGAAAAACATAGGATCCGGCCTATAAGCTTCGGCAAAGGAACGGTCCGAAATGGCGCGCGTGGGGAGATGTCTTTACCTGTGATACCCCAATAGAGCGCGAGCGCGCCTATGAAAAGGACGACAACTGCATGAATGTACTTAAACTCTGGCATTATTAGAAACTGTACAACAATTTACCGTGATCGACATTCCTATCGTTCTCACCGGCAACTCAACTCCAACGTCATTTTCGGGCCTTTCCGGTGCAACCGGCATCTGCGACCAAGATTGGAGAAGGTCGCAGAAAGCCAACGTGCAAACTGGACAAGGCCAAGCGAGCCGGTGCTTCCGGGGTTCGGGGGAGTATCGGCGAACGATCCGCCCGGCATCCGAGAATGCAAGAGCCATTTCGTTAAATCTTGACATATCATGATTTGTCATGATAGCTTCATGGGAACGATGGAGGTGTGCCATGACGGTTCAGACCCGCGAGAAATTCGCTACCCAGGTCAATTCTGAAATCCTGCGCTCAGT
>CAYVMS010000132.1:0-9670 GCA_964452615.1 uncultured Occallatibacter sp. | reverse complement strand
TTGGAAGGGAGCGACCTAAGTTATTGATTCTTTGGTGGACGCGGTAGGAATCGAACCTACAACCTGTCGGTTAAGAGCCGAATGCTCTGCCAGTTGAGCTACGCGTCCATGCCACTCAAAAAACCGTGCAACGGCTGAATTAGCACACGGCTCCTGTTAGCAGGGAACCCCCTGCCACTTGAAAAATATAGCACAATTGTGGGGTCTATTCAAAACGCAGAAGAGCGATGATGTCAGATCGTTTGAAAACTAGAAACTGAAAGCAAGTCCTGCGCAGATCGAGCGCTGTTGCTCGGCGAAGATCAACAGGGAGCCATCATTCAAAAGATAGGGATTGTAGCCCTGAGCGAACAGGTTGTTCAAATCGAGTACCACCTCAAAGCCTCCCGAACCATCGCTGCGTAGATGAATGGGCTGGCGCAGATAGAGGTTGAGGTAGGGCTCGGCGGCGTTCTGTGCATAGGGAGCGACTTGGGTGACAGTCTCCTCCGGTTGCCAGCGGTAGCTGGCCTGCCAACGCGTTCCGGTTCCTTCGAGAGTGCCTGAGAGGGATAGCGCATACGCCTGGGCGCGGCGAGGCCGAGCACCCCCAAGCAACTGAACCAGTGTAGGCGACTGCGGCGAGTACTTTGAAGTGGCCGGGATGGAAGTCAAAGCGAGAGAGCCTCCATTGGCGTAGCCGAGCCTGAAGTAATTGCCGCCGGGCAACCGGTGCTCAAATGTGCCCGTCACTCCGGCTGTTGAGAACTCCGGGCCGGCCGCGTGGAGCAGTCCGCTCGCCGAGTCCAGCAGCACCGCCGCGGCTTCCGGGTTGCCAGTTACAAAACGGCCCGCCGCCTCAACGACCGGGTTTTCAGTCTTGTCGTCATAGACCATCACAGAGACGCCCGAGCGGTCGGTGCGCCGCTCCCAGCCAAGCTCCTGGTGCCTGCCTTTTTGGATGGTCAGCGCTCCATCGCGGGCCGAGAGCGCGGGCAGCCAAGTCTGGGCCTGAGTTTCCTCCGCTCCTTCAACATTGTGAGCGCTGGAGAGCATGGAGGTCATGCGATATCGAATCGCGGAGTTGCCATCCAGCCATCCCGCCGAGGCAAATGGCAGCATCGCGGTCAAGGTCTCCGAAGGCGGCGAGGAGAGCCGGGCCAACACCTCATTGGAGCCCACCTCGGCATCGAACTCGTCGCCGAGATGAATCGTCTCCCAGGTGCGAACCGTCGCCGCGTCCAGCCCATCGGCGCCACCGGCGGAGACTTCAGGATGGAGAGCGACGGCAGCCACAGACTGCACGGAGCCCGCAAACCCAAGATCCTGGCGGAAGCCGAGCATGGACTCCATGCCGGCGTTGGAGTCGGGCTCAAATTCAACGTGGGCCAACAACTCCCGGCTGTCAGAGGGAGTCTCTTCGATTGCGGCGGAGATGCGCTCGCCACTCTCACCGAAGACACCCTCTTGCCCGGTTGCCAGCAGGCGTGCCTTCAACCGGTGATGCTTGCCTGAGTCGTCTGAGACGACCACCAGCGGACCGTCCTCAAGCCAGCGCAGCAGCGGGCGGTTGGCGGCTGAACGCAGCGTCCAGGCCCAGTCGTCCTTTTGCGCATTGCCAGACCGCGCCTCAGCCGGAAGCCACTGCATCGCCTCGTAGAGCGTGTTCAAAGTAAGGTTAACAATGGTGTTGGTGCGGACGCGAACGTCTTCGCGCAGCGAGGGCAGAAACCAGGCGCCCATCGCCTTGACCGCATAGCGGCCGGGCAGGACCGAAGGGATGACAAAGTGCCCGTTCGAGTCGGTGTAAACGCTGGCGATGACCGTCAAATTGGGGTGCAGCAACTGCACCTGGGCGCCAATTTGCGGCACTCCGGACGAGTCGCACACCGAGCCTGAAACCGACCCAGAGGCGGCTCCGTGGAGCGGTTCAGCGCTCACGGCAATCAGCACGGCGAAGAGAACGAATTGGAGCCTGCGCATTATCACTGTTACTGGTGACCTGGCAGCGTCCCTGGCAAATCTCCTGCGAATCAAACTCGCGCTGCCCTCCGAATCTTGAGTCCGGTTGGTATCCCGCGCGAGATACATACTATTCCACGACAAAAGGCGCCGACTGCGCAATCTCTTGTTTTGAGATTCCGTCATTTATTTTGATCGTCACCTTGTATTTTCCTGGCTGGAGGCCCGCAAGCGGTACTGTTTTCGCCACAGTTAACTGGTCGCTGTGCGCTCCCAGATCCTTCGACTCCAGTTGTTTCTCAAGATCCACCGTATTCGTGGCCGTGTCGGTAATCTGGTAAGTCACTATCGCCTGATTGCTCTTGGTCGCTTCGTCGATGCTCAGGTTATAAACCTGCATCCAGAAGCTGAGCTGCTGGTTGCGCCTGAATTTGGCCGGCGGGTGCAGATTACCTGGGATGGCGCTGGTCACGCGGGGCCGGATGAAAGTATTGCCGATGATGAAGTTGCCGCTGCCAATCTCGCGCGAACTGACCGTGTTCATCTGATCGGCCAGGATCAACGATGAGGTGCCCAGTTTCTCGTCGTGGTAGGTGGGCACTTCGAGGCTGCTGCCATAGTAGCCCATGTGGTCGGGGTTGTTCACGTCCTTGATAGCCACATCCAGGCGGTAGAGTCCGGGCAGCAAAGGCAGTGCCTTCCAGTAGATAGACTGGCGGTCGCGGCTCTTTTCCAGCAACTCAGCCGGTTCTTCCACCTGGACTGTATCCTCGAAGGTCTGCACCGTCTTATGGGTAAGCGTAGTCACCTTGCCCAAAATGTTCACTACGCCCTTGGCCACGCCGTCCTTGGTAATAAAAGTGATATCGCTGTTCTTTATTTGCACTGTGATCGGAACCAGCACCGTGCTTTCGGTCACCTTAACGTAGTCTGTGCGTACATCGAAGGGGAAGACTGGGCCCGAAAGCAGTTTGTGCTCGGACATGAAGGCATCAAGGTCCGTAAACTTGATCGGTGGCGGCGCGAACAGCTTGGCAGCCATCTCGATGCGATCAAACTGCTTGGTATTTTGTCCGGCTGTCATCACGTTGCCGGCCTCGTCGCGATCGCCTTTACTGCCCTTGCCCATCGATTCCGCCTCTGTCAAACCCATGCCAGGGACGTGTTGCAAGGCGTCTTTCTCGTTGCGGTCGATGGTGAAGTGGTAATCGCCGCACATGCAGGAATCGACAAATTCGATATCGATATTGTCGCCGACGCCCTCGATGTCTCGATAATGCCAGACCTCAAAGGGGAAGGTGGATGTGTTGCCTCCGCCTTCTTCCGTGGTCCTGTTATAGTTGCCGCCAGACGGGTGGGAATCGATTGAATCGGGTTTGCCAAAGGCGATGTAGATGTGGCCGCGGTCGGTCTTCCAGCCGGGCTTGCCTGCAGCAAAATGCTCGTTGGCGTAGGCGATGCGCCGGTAGTGCTCTTCGCGAAACTCGTTTTCCGGCGAATCCGGGTTGGGGTTGCGCCGCAACCAGAAGTTCTCGATGAAGGCGTCGCGCTCCTCGTCGTTGCTCAGGTTCTTGAAGGAGCCGCGCTCTTCGTCTGTGATTATGTAGGGTACGTCCTGCTCCAGCCAGGACTTGTAGGCGCCCTTCAACTCAATTCTTAAGTTCTTCTGAGCCTTGATCTTCTCCTTATCGGAGCGTTCGCGCTTCAGAGGGTCCGGTTCCTGCCCCCCTTGGCTCTGGCTGGTGGCCGGTTGTGCTTGTGCGGGCGGATTGGCAGTCTGCTGAGCATTGAGGCCTGCGGAAGGGGTGAGTGCCAGGCCGCAACCCAGTGCGGCGAAGAGAAGACGATAGCGATTGAGCGTCATTTGCCTTAAAAACTCCTGCGATCCTTTATTCTACGGGTCAGAAAAGGGCCGGGCAAGAACCCATAGGGAGTTGACCTTCTATTGGACGGCCAAACGCGCCCACGGTGAGCAGATGAACCACATCAGAAAACGCCGAAATAGCAGGAAAAGAAGCAATTCTGAGACCGCCCAGACCACTCTCCCGTCCAATCCACGAGCGCACTTGTCGTGTTTATGTCGCCTCATTGTATGCGAACTTCGGCTGAATTCCTGCCTGCGAAAGATTCAGTCGCCCGCTACGGGCCAGAGGGCCGGAGCCTTCCAAGCGTCACCGGCTGAGCTTTAAGCCCAGGGAACCGTACCAGCCATAATTGCGTACACTGAATCTGGAGAGAACCGGAGCACGTATACCGCATGAAAAAGATCATTCTTATCAGTCTTGCCGTCGTAGCCGTTGCTGTACTCGTGACTGTCTTCATTTGGAGGCAGCAGTCCGGCTACACCAAGGTTCTCACCGCGAAGATCGCGAAGCAGGATCTGGCTACGGTCGTCAGCGGCACCGGTCAGATCAAGCCCAAAACCTATGTGAATCTGGGCGCTACTGCCATGGGCCGCATTACCCACCTCTATGTCAAGGAGGGGGACATGGTCAAAAAGGGCCAGACAGTGGCAAGCATTGAGAATGTGCAGCAGGAAGCCAACGTGGCGGGCCAGCAGGCCTCCATCGACGCGGCCAAGACTGACATTGCCGCCGACATTGCGGCGGAAAAGACCGCACAGGCTAATGTCGAAAAGGCCAAGGCCGATCTCGAGCAGAAGCGGCTGGACTGGGAGCGCGCGCAGAGCCTTTACAAAGATGGCATCCTCGCCAAGCAGGACTTCGATGCCAAAAAGGCAGCCTACGACACCGACGTAGCTGCCGTGGACCAGGCCGTGGCCGCCGTGAATCAGGCCAAGGCGCAGACCGATTCATTGCGCGGGCATTTGCAGATGCAGGTTGCGAGTCTGCGTGCCGGCCAGAATGCGCTGGATCTCACCATGGCAGTAGCGCCCTTTGACGGAATCGTGACCAACGAGCCAGTCCGTGAGGGTGAAACCGTAGTCGAAGGCATCCAGAACACCGAGGGTTCCACCTTCATGACGCTCGCCGATATGAGTATCATCACCGCCGAGGTCAAGGTGGATGAGACCGACATCGTCAACATTCGAATCGGCCAGGAAGCCGACGTCACCGTAGATGCCCTGCCAGGAAGGGTCTTCAAGGGTCACGTCACTCTCGCAGGCGATCAGGCATTGCTTCGCTCCACTGGCGTGGCCACCTCGCAGTCTACCTCCGGCACCGAAGAGGCCAAGGACTTCAAAGTCGTCGTTACTCTGGACGCACCATCGAGCGAACTGCGCCCCGGTCTAAGTACCACCGCCAAGATCACCACGGCGCACAAGCCTAGCGTGCTCTCGTTGCCCATCCAGGCCCTGACGATGCACAACCCGGAAGACGACAAGCCAAAGGACGGAGTTCAGGCAGCAACAAGCTCAGGAACGGCCAAGACCACCCCGGTCCAGGGTGTTTACTTGGTGGACAAGGATAAGGGCGGCAAGCTGCGGGCCAAATTCGTACCCGTCACCACCGGCATCACCGGAGCGACGGACATCGAGGTGCTCAGCGGTCTAAAGGATGGCGATGAGATTATCATCGGTCCCTACAAGACGCTGCGCGACCTCAAAAGCAACGCGCTGGTCAAGCGGGATACCGCCAAGCCGGTTTCATCGTCCAACGGCAGTAGTTCATAGGAGCGCTCTGATTTAGCAGTTGTTCTGAAAGGACCGCGATTCTTGCAGAGCTGCTGTTTTTAACATGCTTGTTTTAGACAAGCTGTTGTTTTGAAAGAGCACAACTTCACCGCTTGCGGAAGAGAGTGGGAATAAGCGACGTTTTTGTATCAGGGCACGACTTCAGCCGTGCCGAAAAGGGCCCAAAAAACAGGGGGCTTTAGCCGCTGAGGGATTGCGGAGCAAGAATCGTGTTTCGGCCTATTCTTGCGCGAAGTCAGGCCTCACACGCTGCGAAGAAATCTAGACGCTGGCAAAGGATGAGATTCGGATGGCTCTAAACACCATGACTACCGAAGACGAAGTGAAACAGTCGATTGGGCCCAACGGCGACATGATCGTCGTCGAGGACCTGTGGCGCACCTACGACATGGGCTCGGAGCAGCAGGTGCAGGCGCTGAGCGGCGTTTCCCTGCGCATCAAGCAGAACGAATATGTCGCCATCATGGGTCCCTCCGGCTCCGGCAAGTCCACCCTGATGAACCTGATCGGTTGCCTCGACACGCCCTCCCGAGGCCGCTACTGGCTCAACGGCCAGTTGGTCAGCGAACTCGACGACGACCAGCTCGCCCGCATCCGCAACAAGGAGATCGGCTTCGTCTTCCAGACCTTTAATCTGCTGGCGAGGGCCACGGCGCTGCACAACGTCGAACTGCCGCTGATCTATAACGGCACCCCGGCAGCGGCGCGCATCGAGAGAGCCAAGGAATCGCTCACTGCTGTCGGCCTTGAATCGCGCATGTACCACAAGCCCAACGAACTCTCCGGCGGTCAGCGCCAGCGCGTGGCCGTTGCACGTGCCCTAGTCAACCGGCCGTCCATCATCCTCGCTGACGAGCCCACCGGCAACCTCGACTCCAAGACCGGTGTCGAGATCATGGCGCTCTTCGACACGCTTCACGCCGGCGGCAATACCATCGTGCTCGTCACGCACGAGCCCGATATCGCCGAATACGCTCATCGCGTCGTGCACATTCGCGACGGGCAGATCTACTCCGACGAGCCTTCCAAGCGCGCCCGCTAAGAGGCGCATGGGTGCCCCATCGCCGCCGCGTGTTTGTCTTTGGGCTAGGGTGGGACTTGATGAACTGGCCTCTCAAAACCCAAATCCCTCCCCCTCCCGAACCGGAAAGACCTCGAGTCTTTCCGGTTCATGTTTTCTGCCCCTTCGCCGATGAAACCTCTGTCGGCCTTGGAATCGTCGTTCTGGGCCATGGAGGCGAGGCACGTTGAGAGCCATGCACAGCGCCGCACAGTTCCAGCCCCTGCTTCCGCATTCCGCCTCAGGATTGACTCTAGTGGAGGTGGAATCCCCTGCTGAAACGCAGCCTGTCGGCGTTAGCGCCGCCTGGCGCAAGCTCCTCATGCAGGCTGAGATGGCCGCGCCGCATGTGCAGGTGGCCACCATTGAGGGCGAACACGGCGCCGGCAAGCATACGCTTGCGCGCTATCTCTTCCGCCGCTCCCCACTCTCCGGCTCAAGCTTTCAGCGGCGCGACGCCCGCGAATGGCTGGTCACCGACGCCGACCCCGCCACCCTCGCCGGCTTCACTTATCTGGATCGCGTAGACTTGCTCGCCCCTCCGGGCCAGTGTCTGCTCCTCGGCGTGCTCAAGGCTCTTCAGGATCGTCCTCCGGGCCGCTTCGTGATGCTGGCCTCATCTCAAACCTCGCTGCGCCAGATGGCTGCTCAAGGGCTGCTCCTACCCGATCTTGCCTTCCGGCTCACCGCTGTTCGCTTCGCCATTCCGCCCCTGCGCCAGCGCCGCGAAGACATCACCGTGCTGGCCCAGTCGCTGCTCGAACGTATCTGCACCCTCTATCAGCAGCGCCCCGTTATCTTCGGTGCAGGCACACTCGCCCGCCTCCTCCAGCACAACTGGCCGGGCAACGTCCGCGAACTTGCCTCCGTCCTCGAAACAGCCCTCCTCGAAGCCGTCAACGGCGTCATCCGTCCAGACGACCTCGCTCTGTCAACGGGCATCGAGCTTCAGCCTGATATGCGCCCCGCGGCGCAGATCGGCAGCCTCAACCTCGACGCCGTCATCCAGCATCACGTTCAGTACGTTCTCGATTTGAATCGCGGCAACAAGCTCCGCGCCGCTCGGCAACTCGGCATCAGCCGATCTACCCTCTACCGCATTCTCGGCAACGAGACCATCCTGGCACACTGAACGTCGCGCCAACGCCCTACTTTGCAGGAACGCCGCCGTTGACCACGCCCAGCCCCGGCGTTGCGCCAACGACCCACTCGCCCTTTGGACGCTGCTCCTGGCAGTCCAGGCACATCGTCGTTGTGTACTGCGCCCCGCAATGCGGACAAACGCCCCCGGTCTCGAATGTGTCAAAGGGCTGCCGGCACTGTCCGCACCCCCAATAGGCACCCAGCGGCGGCGCCGTCCGGCAGCTCGGGCAGGCAAACCCCTGCCGTCGCGGCAGCTTGGCAACCCGCAGCAACTCCTGCGCATGACGCAGTCCGCCCCAGCAGTTCATCAGCATAAAAACGCAAATTGCCCCCGTCCAGACGGAGTGGTACACCACAGCCAATCCGATGAATCCGACAATCCCCACCAGGCCAATCACCGTCGCCACCATCAGGCTGCGTGCGCGTCCCATCACAAACCAAAGCAGCGACCGGAGAATCTGCCCGCCGTCCAGCGGATAGACCGGCAGGATGTTAAAGGCCAGCAGACCCAAGTCGATCCCCAGCACCCACTTTGCCAGCCTGTAAGCATCGGGCATCGTGTGCGCCCATCCCAGCGTCCAGCCCGATAGCACCACGACGCCCAGCAGCGGAGCCAGCGCCACATTCACCAGCGGTCCCGCAGCAATGCTCCATAGCGTCGCCCCCGGCCGCTGAGGTGGATTCACATACGCCACACCGCCCAGTGGCCAAAGCATGATCCGGTTCGCCGTGCCACCCACCTGCCGGCAGGCCAGCGCGTGCCCAAACTCATGCATCAGCACAATCGCAAACAACGCCAGATACTCCAGCACATTCCAGATGACAGACGAGTACCTGCCCGCACGGCTCTGAATCTCAATGGCCGCAACGACAAACCACGACCAATGGAGATACAAATCGATCCCCTTGACGCGAAACAGATGAATAGAACCCTGACGAAGGCTAGGCATGGCTGTAGCTTATCGCATTCTCACAGCCTCAAGCGCCTAAACTGGATCGGCGCCGAAGCGATTAGGCCCCTTTGTTCCTTTAAAAAAATATGTGTAGACGAATGTAAAGGGGAACGGGATAACCGCAAAGTTAAGTAAAATAAACCAGCCGGAATGGTCAAGATCATGCCACCGCTTAACTGTCGAAGCAATAAAGAACCACTGAAGGACAATAATCGGGGCGAATTGCAGAATTGCAGCATGCGTCACAGTTGTCGAGTCGTGTTTCAAGTGACTTGTTAAAAACTCAGCGAGCAAGCCCAGGAAAACGAGCAATATCGATTCGATCCAGAACATTCTACGGCCGATTCGTCCCTGCAAAGACCAAAAACTAAACATCTATGGTCTCCTTAGCTGGCGCTGATTCGTCTCGATTATATCGAGACGGCGAGCTTTCGATCTTCTATACGCATGCAGGTTCCCCATCCTTCTTGCAGATGATTTCCCCGTCGGCGCGCACAATCATTTGTGTGTGGAAAAATGTCAAACCTGAAACCAATCGCAGCCAATTCCTTAGTCCCTGGTCCTTTAGTCCCTGTTTTTCCGGATACCCCCTCCCCCCCTCTTTACTGTGAAACTGTGAGACTGTGAACTTTTCACAGACGGGCGGAGCAGGTCTGACCATTCGCCAACGAATGCGCGCACTGGGGAACCTCTGAATAGGTGGATGTTTTGAAAGGCACGACTTTAGACGTGCCGCAAGTGTCGCAAAACAGCCCGGGCTTTAGCCCTTGAGGGAATGTTTGATTGCAAGAGGAGCTTCCCTAGGTCCGGATTCTCGGAATCGGGAGCCATGAACCTCTCCAAAGCCGTCGAGTAAACTAATAGAGCGATGCTCGACTTGAATTTCGTCCGTAACAACCTGGAACTTGTTGAAGAGAA
>CAYVMS010000131.1:0-9740 GCA_964452615.1 uncultured Occallatibacter sp. | reverse complement strand
CCGCCAGCCGCTCTTGGGAATCACGCCGATGCCGCGCCACGCCCGGTCGGTGACTTCAAAGACCTCAGCCAGCAGTTTTTGCGCAGCTTGGTTGCCCTCAAACTTGACGATGCGCTCGTAGGCGTTCTCGACCTCGTGCTGCCCGGCCTCCAGTTGAATGACGGCGCGGCGAATCCCATCGAGCAGGTCGAGCGGCTCAAAGCCGGTGACCACAAGCGGAACCTTGTATTTCTCGGCCAGCGGCGGGTACTCCCAGTAGCCCATCACGCTGCAAACATGCCCGGCCAGCAGAAAGCCCTGAACTTGATTGCCCGGCGACTCCAAAATCGCCGAGATCGCCGGAGGAACTAAGACATGGGAAACCAGCAGCGAAAAGTTTTTGATGCCGCGCCGCTTGGCTACGTGGACGCTCATCGCGTTGGCTGGAGCTGTAGTTTCAAAGCCCACGCCGAAGAAGACAACCTGGTTATTTGGATTCCTTTGAGCGATTTCAACAGCATCAAGGGGGGAATAGACGACGCGCACATCTCCGCCCGCACCTTTGACCTGGAAGAGGTCGCCCTCAGTGCCGGGTACGCGAAGCATGTCGCCAAAGGAGCAGAAGATGACCCCCGGTTGGGCTGCAATGGCCAGCGCTTTGTCGATCAGCTCAAGAGGTGTAACGCAGACCGGGCAGCCCGGCCCATGGATCATTTCGATGCCCGCTGGTAGCATCTGGTCGATTCCGTTCTTGATGATGGAGTGCGTCTGCCCGCCGCAAACCTCCATGATCTTCCACGGCTTCGTAGCGACGGCAGCGATCTCCTGCGCCATTCTCTGCGCAATCTCGCCATTCCGGAACTCGGTCAGGTACTTCATTTGCCTTTGCAACTCCCATCAGGACAACAACATTGGGTGCCCCACCCTCGCCGCGTCCTTTTTTTTGCGGCTAGGGTGGGAAACCACGAACCCTTAATTGACAGCTTTGTGAACTTCGACCGAACAGCTTCCATCCGGACAAGGCGACTGCGGTGCCACCGCCGCCCGTGCAAAGGCCTCTTCCTCGCTCTCCAACTCCGCATCCAGCACGCCCATGGCGCGAAAGTCATCGAGAGTTTGCAGGGCTGTCTCCTCGTCGATCTTGGATAACGCAAAGCCAACATGGACAATGGTATAGTCGCCGACCACAACCTCAGGCACGTAGTCCAGACAGACCCGCTTGACCACCCCGCCAAAGTTCACACGGCCGATCCGAAGATCGCCTTCAGTGAGGATTTCTTCAACTTTTCCTGGAATCGCAAGACACATGGTTTTACGTTATACCGTTGTTGGGGGCGGTGTATAGAGTGATCTGGATCACGCGATTTCTCTACTATCAGCCCGCTTATTGGCCAGATAACCCAACCACTCCTCCATCCCAGCGCCGGTCTTGGCCGAGGTCTCGAAGATGCGGATGCCGGGGCGAATCTCGTTAATGTTCTTGAGCGCCGTCTCGCGGTCAAAGCCGCAGGGCTCGGCGATGTCCATCTTGGTGATCACGGCGGCGTCTGCCGAGTTGAAGAGCGTCGGATACTTCAGCGGCTTGTCCTCGCCCTCGGTCACGCTGAGCAGGGCCACTCGAATCTTTTCGCCCAGGTCGTAGCTCGACGGGCAAACCAGGTTGCCGACATTTTCGATGAAGAGATAATCGAGGCCGCCCAGCGTCACGCCCTCCCAGCCGTCGATGTGCTTGCCGATCATCTCGGCGTCGAGGTGGCAGATTCCGTGGGTGTTGATCTGCCGGACAGGAGCGCCGCTCGAGGCCAGCCGCCGCGCATCGTTGTCGGTTTCGAGATCACCCACCAGCGCGGCAACACGCGCGCCCTTTGCCCTTAACTCGCGTAGGGTCCGCTCAAGAAAGGCCGTCTTGCCTGTGCCGGGGCTGGAAACCAGATTGAGCACCAGCACGCCGGCCGCAGCGTAATTAGCGCGAAGGCCCGCAGCCAGCTCGTCGTTCTTCTTGAGAATCCCTCGCCGCAGCTCGACGATTCTGGTTGTCATGACTTCACCTCGACTTCGTTCATCTCGTCAATCTCAATCGATTCAATCTCCAACTCGCGCCCCTGCCGCATCTCACTGCATGGCTCACCGCAGCGCGTGCAGCGGAAGCTCTGCACGCCATCGAGCTCGACGTCTTCCTTGCACGCCTCGCAGTGCATCACCACCGGCAGCACGCTGACCACCAGCCGCGAGCCTTCGAGCGGTGTTCCTTCACTGGCGATCCCATAGCAGAACTCGAGCGACTCGGTCACCACCGACGCCAGCGCGCCCACGCGCAACCGCACCTCAAGCACTCGCGCACCGGGATAAGCCGCGAGCGACTCGCTTACGGTCTCAACAACACTCGAAACGATGGAAAGCTCATGCATAAAAACTGAATTCTACGCTTTCGGCGTCTCACCGCCGCATTTGCGCTCCTTGTAAGATGAGAACACAAGGAACTTGCCAATGCCCAACTCAGCCGCCCAAGAGCCTCAAGCCGCTTCGCAAACCGCCTCCCGCCTCGCCCTCAGCCATCTGGCGCCCGCCGCTGTGCAATCGGAGATTCGCGCCATGAGCGTCGAATGCGACCGGATTGGCGGCATCAACATGGCTCAGGGCGTCTGCGACACGCCCGTTCCAGCGCCGGTGCAGGAGGGCGCAATTCGGGCCATTCATGACGGACACAACATCTACACGCGCCTCGACGGCATCGCCCGCCTGCGCAACGCCATCGCCGCCAAGCAAAGGCGCGACTACGGCCTTGACTATGATCCAGAGAGCGAGATTCTGGTTGCCTCTGGAGCCACAGGCGGACTGCACGCCGCAGCCATGGCGCTGCTCAATCCCGGCGACGAAGTGCTGCTCTTTGAGCCGTTTTACGGCTACCACGTCTCGACATTGCAATCTCTGCGTGTGACGCCGGTCTTCGTTCCGCTGGCCGAGCCTGACTGGGCACTTGATCTCGAAGCTCTCCGCGCCGCTGTCACGCCGCGCACACGTGCGCTGATCCTCAACACTCCGGCCAACCCGAGCGGCAAGGTCTTCACGCGCGCCGAGTTAGAGACGCTCGCCAGCTTTGCGCAGGAGCACGACCTCTTCGTTTTCACCGATGAGATTTATGAGTACTTTGTGTATGACGGCGCGCGGCACATCCCGATCGCCACGCTGCCGGGGATGGGGGAACGGACGATCACCATCTCCGGCTTCTCAAAGACTTTCTCGGTAACCGGCTGGCGGCTGGGTTACGTGCTGGCCGATGCGCGCTGGATCAGCGCCATGGCTTACTTCCACGACCTCACATATGTCTGCGCTCCGTCTGCCTTCCAGCATGGAGCAGCCGCCGGACTCGAAGAACTTCCGCCGAGCTTTTACTCGCAACTTGCCGCCGATTATCAGTCCAAGCGTGCGCGCATTCTCTCGGCCCTTCGCGATGCCGGTCTTGAGCCTAGCGTTCCCGCAGGCGCTTACTACGTGCTGGCAGGTGCAGGCCATCTCCCCGGCAAAACTGCGGCAGAGAAGGCTCGCCTCCTACTCGCCGCTACTGGAGTCGCCGCGGTTGCAGGGTCAGCCTTCTTTCGTCCTGGTCACGGCGAAGACCTGCTGCGCTTCTGCTTTGCCAAGAAGGACCGCGACCTGGACGAAGCATGCACACGGCTGCGAAGGCGGTAACTCCGGCGACTACCCGGCTCCGATAGACTTGAAGCAATGAGTTCGATGCACAAGATGTTGCTGCTTGCCCTGCTGGCCGCCGGGTCGATGCTGACTGGCTGTGGAACGCCCGGCGCGCCACAGCCGCCTTCGCTCAATCTGCCAGAGCGGGTGACTGACCTGGCCGCCACGCGCGCAGGCAACCGGGTTTCGCTGACCTGGACGATGCCGAAGAGAAACACAGACAAGCTGTTGCTGAGAGCAAACGTCCCCGTTCCAGTGCGGTTCTGCCGAAAGGAAGGCTCAGGCGTTTGCGCGCCGGTTGGCCCTGTAATAGCACTCGCTCCGGGCATAAACGCCTCGTTCACTGACACACTGCCTGCCGCGCTGGCTGCCGGAGCGCCGCGCCCTCTCAGCTATTTTGTTGAACTCAATAACAGCAACGGCCGCTCAGCCGGCCTTTCGAATGCGGCGCAGTTGCTGGCCGGCGAGGCACCCGAGCCGGTGACCGGCCTCTCAGCCGAGGTGCGCAAACAGGGCGTCATTCTGCGCTGGACGGCCACTGCCCCCGCCGCTCAGGAGCCCGTCATCCGCCTACACCGCAAGCTGCTCACACCGTCCGCCGCCAAGCCCCATGAAGGAATACTGGCGCCCCAGCCCGAGCCGCTCGAACAAAGTCTGCTGGTAGACTCCTGCGCTCCGGAAGGGACCGTAGCGAGCCTATGCCGAGCGCTCGACAAGGGTATCCGCTTTGGCCAGAGCTATGAATACCGCGCACAGCGTGTGGCCCGCGTTACGGTCGACGGCAAGACCTTTGAGTTGGCCAGCGAACTCTCTGCGCCGGTGCGCATTGCAGCGCTGGATATTTTTCCGCCCGAGGTTCCCACCGGCCTGGCAGCCGTGGCCACAACCGGAGAAAACGACGCCAGCCCAGCAATTGACTTGAGCTGGCAGCCGGCCACCGACACTGACCTGGCCGGTTACGCCGTCTATCGCCGGGAAGGCGAAGCCGCATGGCAGCGCATCTCGCCCGGCGAGCCACTGGTTCCACCGGCATTTCACGACACGCAGGTCCAGGCTGGCCACACCTACCATTACGCCGTAAGCTCCATTGACCGGGGTGGCCACGAGAGCGCCCGCTCCGCCGAAACCGAGGAGACCGTGCCCAACCCCTGACGGCAACTGCCGCGCATTGAGGATTTCACATGAGATACTGCCGTTTTGTCTTCGAGAACCAAACCCGCTACGGCAAAGTCGAAGAGCGCGACGGCGAGGCGTGGATCGTGGATCTCGCTCGTGCCCCCGAAGAAGACCTCTTCTTTCACCTGGAGCACAGACGGTCGACGTCCCCATCATTCGATTTAGACCGCTTCGATTTCCGTCCCATGCGGCTGAGCGCCGCTGAGTTGCTCGTGCCTGTCACGCCCTCGAAGATCGTCTGCGTTGGCCGCAACTATCGCGAACACGTCAAAGAGCTGGGCCACGAGCTTCCGGCCGAGCCGCTGCTCTTCCTCAAAGCGCCTTCGTCGCTTCTTCCTCCGGGCGGAGTCGTGCGAATGCCTGCAGCTTCGGAGCGTGTGGACTTTGAAGGCGAACTGGCGCTGGTTATCGCTAGCCGCGTTCGCCATCTCGACGAAAAAGACTGGCGCTCGGCGGTGCGTGGATTCACTTTGGCCAACGATGTAACCGCCCGCGACCTGCAAAACAAAGACGGCCAGTGGACACGTGCAAAGAGCTTCGATACTTTTTGCCCGGTGGGCCCTTTCGTCAGCGATGAGTTGGATGTTGAATCTGGAGTCACAATCGAAACCCGCGTCAATGGCGAGCTACGCCAGCATGCTTCCACCCTTGACTTCATCTTTCCGATTCCAAGGCTGCTGGCCTACATCACCGCCGCGATGACCCTCGAGCCCGGCGATCTGGTGCTTACTGGCACACCCTCCGGAGTTGGCCCGCTCAAAGCCGGTGATCGGGTTGAGATCGGCATCCCCGGATTAGGCGTGCTGTCGAACACCTTCCAGCCGGAAGTAAGATGAACTTTAACTCTCCCGTGCAACCTTGACCGCATCGATGAATCTATAGAGTTGTACACTGAAGGCCAACGCGCCTGAATCCCCGAGGCGCTCCGAGAGGTCATATGCCGCAGAATCTGCTCGAACAGTTGCGTTCGTATACCGTGGTCGTCGCCGACACAGGCGACATTGAAGCAATCGGCAAGTTTCGTCCGCAGGACTCGACCACCAATCCTTCGCTGATCACCGCCGCGGCGCAGTTACCGCAGTACCAGCCCATCGTGGACGGAGTGCTGCTCTCAGCACGCAAGGAACTGGGCGGAAATGCAACCGATGCGGCCATTGCCAACCTTGCCTTTCAAAGGCTTGCCATCGCATTTGGCAAGAGAATTCTGGCCATCGTTCCGGGCCGTGTCTCAACTGAAGTGGACGCGCGACTTTCGTACGACACATCGGCGACCATCGCGCAGGCTCGCAGCATTATTGCGGAGTATGACGCCGACGGCATTGGCCGCGAGCGCGTGCTGGTCAAGATTGCCTCCACGTGGGAGGGCATTCGCGCTGCCGAAGTGCTGGAGAAGGAAGGCATCCACTGCAACCTGACGCTGCTCTTCGGTCTGCACCAGGCCATCGCAGCAGCCGAGGCAGGCGTCACTCTGGTCTCGCCCTTTGTCGGCCGCATTCTCGATTGGTTCAAGAAAGATACAGGCAAGGACTACCAGGGCGTCAACGATCCCGGTGTCATCTCAGTGACTCATGTCTATAACTACTACAAGCACTTCGGCTACAAGACACAGGTAATGGGCGCGAGCTTTCGCAACATTGGCGAAATCTGCGAATTGGCAGGCTGCGACCTGCTCACCATCTCGCCGCAACTGCTGGCAGAGCTCGAGTCGACCCAAGGCGAGCTGCCGCGCAAACTCTCGCCGGAAGCCGCCGTTGCGCTGCCCATGGAAAGAATCATCGTGGATAAAACTGTCTTCGACCGTATGCACGCGGAGAATCGCATGGCCAACGATAAGTTGAAGGAAGGCATTGAAGGCTTCTCGGCCGCGCTGGTCAAGCTGGAATCGCTACTGAGCAAGCGACTGACTGAGCTTGAATCGCGGGCTACTGCAGCAGTCTAAACAATTACTTAATCGCATCGAGCGAGGCAACTGATCGACGTCGCAATCGATTGCGTGCGCTTGTCTTGCCTGCAATCGCAAAGCCCCTCTGCTAATAAAGTTGCTTACGGTTGAACAAATAGAGCAACTTCTCCGATAGCTTCAGTGTCAAATCAAGCAATATAGGCAATGGCCGGCGGCCCTTGTCTTTGGTCAATGTGTTGCCGTCCATTGTGGTCTTCAATTGTTGTACTCAGATGCCATCGCCCGTTTGGGAAATGGCAAGGGAGCATCGATTGGGAAGCCGGGAGGCAAGTATGCAGACTCAGGATCATCCGCTTGAACCGTTTTTCCGCCAGGCTGTTCGCAACAGCTATGAAGGTAAGCTCGGACTCAACGATCCGGACGTAACCGGCTATGTGGCCCACCTGCTCTGTGAATTCTCAGAGGCTGACAATCTCTTCAGCGTTCGCGATGCCGAGGGCCATCCCGTGAAAGAACTGGATGCAATGATTCTGGCATCCGATCCGGTCCATGGCGACGCACCCTCTTTCGATGCAGAACGCGCTCTGCGTAAGCACATTGGCGACTATGCGCTCTTTGTCGCGGGCATGTTCCCAGAGGCTACCGAGCCGGAACGGAGGCGACGCCACCAGCCTAGCCTGAATGAATTGATCCATGCCGGCAAAGAGAGCTACTACATCGTTAGCCAGTTCAATCTTTTCGAGTATGAGAGCGAAGCGCCGCTCTTTGCCCGTCTCTCTGACTCGTTCGAGCGGTGCATCCTTGGCCTGACGCTGGTTCGCGACGAATTGGGCATGCGCAAATCTCTCAGGCTGCCGCCTCCTGTAAATTAGCCAATTCTTCGGCAAGTCAGAACGGCGGGTCGTCCACCCATGCATATTCCTCCGGTGCATGGATGGGCGACTCGCTGTTTCTACTCCGACCAAACGCCAAGCTGGTTGCCCGCGCCATCGGAAAAGTGGAATCGCCTCCCGCCGGGAAACTCGAAGACAGGGACAGTGATGCTGCCGCCGTTGGCTATGATGGCCGCCTCGGTAGCCTTCAAGTTCGCGGAGTAAAGTACAACCAGCGGCGCAAACTTGGGGTTCTCTTGCGGTGCTGCTCCCTTGGCGAAGCCGATCGCGACCCCGGAGCTGGCCGGATTGCAGTCGATGTAATCCGGACCCCAATCCTTGAAGCTCCAGCCGAAGATTGTTGAGTAGAACTTCTTGGTCCGCTCGATGTCGGTGGTTGTGAATTCGACGTAGTTGATCTTGTGGTGCTGCGCGGGGTTGCTCACGGCTTCATCTCCTAAAGGGAAGTGACGCGGTACGCATCCACCTTAGCAGAGTTTGCGGCTTGGCTCATTTGACAAATCATTTTCCAAGCCAAAGAGATATACCGCCGGTAATTGAGCGCCCGGGCATCGCGACACCGCGAATCTCCTGATAACCAGTGTTACTTAGATTTCCCAAACGGAGATAGGGTCGCAGCTTCCACGAGGTCTGCGCAAGCGCGGCGCTCCACACCGGATATGCATTGCTATTCCACGGCGGATTGCCGAGTTGCTGATAGGGCTTTGCAACGGCGACCGAGCTGGTGACAGTGAATGAATGCCACACCTCGGCGGTCCACGTCGCATGAATATCTTCGACCGGATAATTAAGGGCGTATTCCGATTGCAAACCGTTCAGCAGAGGCTGTGCGCCGAAAAGCTGAGTCCATGCAACCTGCACTTTTTGCCCTTTTGCGGCAAGCCATGTTGCGGAAGACTCCACACCGGCAAAGCGCAAACCGTTGAGGTTGACCGCGCACCATGTATTGATCGGGCACGATGATGGAAGAAGCGGGTTAGAAGTAGACATGACTGTTACATAGCGCACATAGTCGATTGCATCGTGCTGGCGGGAATAAAACCCCGTGGCCGAAAGCGATAGGCGGGTGGAGGCAACCCAGTCGGCTCCTCCTTCGCTGGACCACGCAGACTCGGGCTTCAGATTCGGATTGCCAACGGTAGCTGGATCTGAATAATAAAGATCGGTATAAGTGGGAAGCCTGAATCCGTATCCTCCGCTAGCCCTCAGCTTCACTTGGCCGGTCAGACGCAAACTGCCTGCCAGATGCGGAGCGAAAGCTGACTGCAATCCGCCGGAGAATAACTCCTCGCGCAGGCCTGCTGATAAATTCCAGCGGCTTTTGGCGGGGCGCAGGTCCATATCCACATAGCCTGCGCCGCGATTGCGGGCGTGAATGCCGAGACCGTTAGCGTACGAGACGATCCCGCTCGACAGGTTGTAGCTACGGATGCTATCGCCGTCAGATTCCAATCCAAAGAGAAGAACTGACGAACTTGCAATGGGAAGGGTGTGTCGCACGGAAGCCTGCCATGAGCCATCGATATGGTTGTTTTCATAGACGGACGGGTCACTGCGCAGCAAGATGAATTCGTCTGTGTGGCGGCGGTAACCGAAGGCTGCCTCGGTGCGGTCGCCTAACTCCTGGCGGCCTGAGGCAAACCATCCCTTGGTTCGTTCCCATGAGTTATAGGGACCATAAAACTGGTTTGCGCCGAATGAGCGGTCGCTGGCCGCAAAGAGTAAGTCGGAGATGCCGAGCCGCGAACTAAGCCAACTCTCTGAAGAGGCATCTTCGTTGCGATAGTCACGGTCAGCCATGAATCCGGTTGAGAAATTTCGGTTTGCGGTCAACCGGCTGCTCCATTGCTTCCGTGCGAGAGCGCCCAGCAGCGACTCTTCGTTCGAGCCGAAGTTGCCGTATCCCGAGCGCAGGCGCAGCGACGTCGCTGAGGGAGCCGCTGTGAGAAAGTCTGCAACGCCGCTGAGTGCATCCGCGCCGTGCAGCGTTGAGCCAGCGCCGTGCAGCACCTCGATCGAATCCATGGCATCGAGGGAGATCGGCAGGTCGAGATTGTGATGCGCGGTCTGGCTGTCATTGATGCGAAAGCCATTCA
>CAYVMS010000130.1:0-9806 GCA_964452615.1 uncultured Occallatibacter sp. | reverse complement strand
AGAAAGATCTTCATGAGTAAGCCGTCAGTTCTTCGTTACCACAGTTTCTCATCTGGCGAGACCTTGCATTCCTTGACCGGCTGCGGGCGCTTCTGGTTGAAGTTGGTTTCCCAACATTCATCGAGCACCGAACAGTAACAGGCACGTGCGGTGGTGTCGTCCGAGTGCATTACACGAAAGACAGAATTATAGAGGTCCATCCCAGCCTTATCCGGCTCGATGGTGAGGACGTCAATCTGCTCGCGGGCGGGAAGAATGCGGCTAGAAACATTGGAATAGAAAGCCTGCGTGTGCCCGTCCTTCATCGACTTGAGATAGGCATCGGCGCAGCAGGCGCGGAGAAAGGCATCCTTCGTGGGGTAGATCTTGCCCTTATAGCCCAATTCAAACCTGTCGATCACCGCCGGGCCAACTCCGCCATTGGTGATCACCACTCGCATTTGAGGCTGGCCTGTTGGAGAGCCCATATTGTTGCCCATCGTCAGCAAAGGCATCGTGCTGGCAGCAAGCAGCTTTTGATTCTGCTCTACCATCTTCTCCATCGTCCTGCCGTGCTCGATGGAGACGGCAAGTGACAAGACTGAGATGAAGATGACGCTGATCGCAATGATCCCGTCGAGCCAAGGAATTCCGGTTTTATGCTCATGGCCGTGGCCGTGCTCCGGCACAGGCATCAATCCAGACACATCGCCCTCCGCATTGGCTTCAATTGATTGTGTGGGTTGTTCGGGTAACTGCTCATCCTCGATGCCGTCTTCCATTTCGCATCTCCGTAAGCTGTCTATTGCACGCTCTGCTCCGCCAGCGTTCTCTCAGGGGCTAAAGCCCACTTTTTTTGCAGCCCTTTCGGCACGACTAAAGTCGTGCCCTGACACAAGGCCAATATTTGAATCGGACTCTAAGACCGACCAGCAATCACTAACCACTGTACACTGTGGAACTACTCCAGCGCTTCCGGGACAAGTGCAATGTTCTTTTCGCCAGCGGCTTTCTTTTCGTTGTAAGCTTTGACCCAGTCTTCCCAGTGCTTGCCGGCGGCGCGGTCTTTGCCGCTGAACTCAAGCCGGGCGATCTCAGCATAGCTCACCTTGCGCTTGTCGGACGCCGTGGGTGTGAAGTACTGGACCCAGGAGTCGGCAAGCGTGGGGCCGGTGGTGCGGTTGAATATGTAAGCTTCAATTCGCTCGCCTGATTTGAGCGTGAGCGTCACATCGCCGCGATAGTCGAATGCTTTTTCGAGAGCCTGACGCAGTTCTTCTTCGCCGGCTAACTCGGGAACCCAGCCCTCCAGCTTTTCGTGGTCTGTGCCGGGAGCCAGTTCAAGGGCTTCAACCTGTTCGCGCGTGTACTTTAGAACTTCTGCGGTCATGCTCTAGTTTCCTTATGAAAATGCTTGATTGGGTTCGTGGTTTCCCGCCCATTCGCCAAAAAGAAGGCGAATGGACGGGGCACGGGGCTTCTTGTATTGAACCTACTATGCATTCGTTACTTCTAGGCTCTCAGCGGGCTCCGCTATCTGAATCAACGTTGCGGGGCCATGGGGTGCGGGTTCGTTGAGAAGCTTCAGAGCCGCATCGTCTTTATACAAGCTGAAGTTGCCGCGCACCATCGCCCAAAAACCCTTGAGAGAACCGAAGCCGTCCATGACGGCGGTGGGCTCATAACCGCAACTGACCATGCAGTTGGCGCACTTTGGGTTGCCCGAGGCTGCGCCGTACTCTTCCCACTTCGTGGTCTCCATTAGTTCCTTGAAACTGTCGGCGTACCCATCCTGAAGCAGGTAGCAAGGCCGCTGCCAACCGAAGATGTTGTAGGCAGGCGATCCCCAGGGCGTGCAATCGTAGTTGCGCCTGCCCATCAGAAACTCAAGAAAGAGCGGCGACATATTGAACTTCCACGACTTCTTGCGATTCGACAGGATGGCGCGGAAGAGACGCCGCACGCGGGCGCGGCCCATGAATCGATTCTGGTCGGGTGCCTTGTCGTAGCTGTAGCCTGGTGAAAGGACGACGCCCTCGACGCCCATGTCCATGACTTCGTCAAAGAAGGCGCGGACGCCGTTCGGGTCGGTGCCGTCGAAGAAGGTTGCGTTCGTGGTGACGCGGAAGCCTCGGCTGACGGCCTCCTTGATGCCTTCGACAGCAATGTCGTATGTGCCTTCGCGGCAGACCGCGTAGTCGTGATGCTCGCGCTGGCCGTCGAGATGCACCGAGAAGGTGAGGTACTTGGATGGCTTGAATTCGGGCAGCCGCCGCTTGAGTTCGAGTGCGTTGGTGCAAAGGTAGACGTACTTTTTGCGGGCGACGAGTCCGTTGACGATCTCGACGATCTGGGGATGCAGCAGGGGCTCGCCGCCGGGCAGCGAGACCATGGGCGCACCGCATTCCTCGACCGCAGCGAAGCACTCTTCCGGGGTGAGCTGCTTCTTGAGGATGTGGGGCGGATACTGCACCTTGCCGCAGCCGGCGCAGGCCAGATTGCAGCGGAAGAGCGGCTCAAGCATCAGCACCAGCGGATAGCGCTTGTTGCCGACTAGCTTCTTCTTCAATACGTAGGTGGCAACCGTAGCCATCTGGGAGATCGGAACAGCCATCTTCGGGTTTTCCTCCGGCGCAATCTAGGCAGCGCGTTCCATGGTCCGCCGGTAGCTGGTGAGAGCCATCAGCGGGAAGTATTGGCGATACATCGTGTAAGCCAGATAAAAGACTCTGGGAAAGCCGGTGCCAGTGATAATGCTCTGCCGGACCGCGCCCTCGCCCATCGATTCATCCCAACCACCGTCTGCGCGCTGGCGGGTGAGCAGCCAGCGAACGCCCTTACCCAGCGAGTCGGAGCGATCATCGCCGGCGGCCAGCAGGCCGAGCAGCGCCCAGGCCGTCTGCGAGGGAGTGCTGAGGCCGACGCCCCTGATGTTGGGATCGTCGTAGCTGCCGCAAGTCTCGCCCCAGCCGCCATCGGGATTCTGCACCATGCGAATCCACTCGGCGGCCTGCTGAACCTGAGGCTCAAGATGATCGACGCCGATGGCGTCGAGTCCGCGCAGAACCAGGAAGGTGCCGTAAATATAGTTGACGCCCCAACGGCCAAACCAGCTTCCGTCGGGCTCCTGCTCTTTGAAGATGAACTTGATGGCCTTTTGCACGCGTTTGTCTTCGCTCGTATAGCCGTAAGTGGCCAGCATCTCCAGCATTCTTCCCGTAATGTCGACTGTCGGCGGATCGAGCATGGCGTTGTGATCGGCAAAGGGAATGTACTGGAAGATCATCTTGGTGTTGTCTTTGTCAAAGCTGCCCCAACCGCCGTTCTTGCACTGCATGGCAAACTCCCAGGCAATGGCGCGCTCGACAACCTGATGCTGGTATCTCTCGCGGGGATTAGCAACTTTATCCAGCGCTAGCAGCACCTGTGCGGTGTCGTCGGTGTCGGGATAGAATTCGTTGTTGAATTCGAAGTACCATCCGCCAGGCTCGGTCTTTGGAACCTTCATGGCCCAGTCGCCCTTGTGCCGGACTTCCTTTGAGAGAATCCAGTCGGCTGCTTTGATCATTCGAGAGTCGTTGGCGGGCACGCCAGCTTCGCCGAGCGCAAAGACGGCTTGTGCGGTGTCCCATACAGGCGAGACGCAGGGAGTCATGCGGAAGGTTGGCTCGGGCATCGTATCGTTTGCAGGCTCCTCGATGCCGAGCTTTTCAAACTCATCACGTGCGCGGATGACCTGGGGATCGTCTTCGGAGTAGCCCAGGCAGCGCAGCGCAATAATGGCGTTGAGCATGGCCGGATAGATCGCGCCGAGGCCGTCGGTCATCTCTAGGCGCTCGAGCATCCATTTTTCCGCGCGCTTGAGAGCAAGTGTGCGGAGCGGGCGAATGTGAACAGCCTCAGCCCAGTGCATCAAGCGGTCAAGAACGATGAAGAAGTTGCGCCAAGAGAGGATCGAACTGCGATCTCTGCGCAGGCGAAGGACAGAGTTGGCGCGGCCGCCCACAAATAACTCGTCGATTCCCTGCTCTGACGGTATTTTTTTGAAGGGCTTGCGGGCGAACATGATCGCCAGCGGCACTAAAATGGAGCGCGACCATGAGGAGATTTCGTAGATGTTGAAGTAAAACCACTTGGGAAAGAGAACTATCTCGGGCGGAATCGCGGGCACCGCATCGTAGTCATACTCGCCGAGGGCGCAAAGATACATTTTGGTGAAGGTGTTGCACGCGACTACGCCGCCGTGCGCTAGCACCCATTCACGGCATTTGGCCAGCCGCGGATCATCGGCGCCAACCCCCATCAGCTTGGCTGAGGAGTAGCACTTAACGGAAAGCGAGATATTGCCTGGCCCGCCAGGATAGATGCTCCAACTGCCGTCCTCGTTCTGGTAGCGCATCATCTCAGTGAGAGCGCGGCGGAGCCGTCCGAGGTCTCCACTCTCGAGCAACGTGTGCAGAAAAATATAGTCAGCCTCAAGCATAGCGTCGGCTTCGAGTTCCCCGCACCAATAGCCATCAGGATGCTGCAGGGAGAGCAGGAAGTCCCGGGCCCGGACGATGGCCGATTCGACATCTGCCAAGTCCGCGTCGATCCGCCCGAAGCGGGGCGCCACGGATTGCGTCTTCCTTTGCTGAATACTCATACGATTTGAAATGCCTCAGTTCTTGTTAAGCCTCTAGCTGCTAGTTGTTTGTACCGGTTAGCGAGTCATCGGAGCGATGCCAAAAGCTGATTCCTGCGAGAAACAGCTAGGTAAACTCTGAGCAAGTTACGATAGCAATCCATCATCCCCTCAGGGGCTAAAGCCCACGCTGAAATCGAAGCGTTTGCGGCACGACTTAAGCCGTGCCCTTTCGAAACATCAACTTATTCAAAATTCCTGGAAGCCGAAAGCTATTGTCGCTTACCTTACAGCCACAGCCTCCGCGCCGCCCGCCCCGCCAATGGCCTGGACGATCTCAGGGGGCAAGCCAAACCTCACATTCTCCGGCATCACCTCAACCTCTTCGACGCTGTTGAAGCCGTTTAGTCGCAGGTAATTGACCACGTCCTCTACCAACACCTCGGGAGCCGATGCGCCCGCCGTTACCGCAACCGTCGTCACGCCGTCTAGCCACTTCGGGTCGATGGCCTGAGAGTTGTCAATCAGATAGCCGATGGTCCCGAGGTTCCGCGAAACCTCAACCAGCCGGTTGGAGTTGGAACTGTTGGTCGAGCCCACCACCAATACCAGGCCGGCTTTGTGCGCCACGTTGCGGACCGCGACCTGGCGGTTCTCGGTGGCGTAGCAGATGTCCTGGGAGTGGGGGCCGACGATGTTGGGAAACTTCGACTTGAGCGCGTGGATGATGTCGCGCGCCTCGGCGAGCGAAAGGGTTGTCTGAGTCAGATAAGCCACGCGGTTAGGGTCGGGCACCTGAAGCGCATCGACCTCGGCGACATTCGAAACCACCTGAGTCGCCTCGGGCGCTTCGCCCAGAGTCCCTTCGATCTCGTCATGGTCGCGGTGGCCGATGAGCACCAGCGAGTAGCCCTGTTTGGCAAACTTAACGGCCTCAATGTGGACCTTGGTCACCAGTGGACAGGTGGCGTCAATGACCCTGAGATTGCGGACTTTGCTGATCTCCCTGACCGCAGGCGAAACGCCATGGGCTGAGTAGATGACGCGCTGGCCGTTGGGCACATCATCGATCTCATGGACAAAGATTGCACCCTTCTCTGCCAACTCGTTGACGACGTAGCGGTTATGTACGATCTCCCGGCGCACGTAGATGGGAGCGCCGAAGGTTTCCAGTGCGATCTTCACGACATCGATCGCGCGCACCACTCCGGCGCAGAAACCGCGCGGCTTGAGCAACAACACCCTCTTCTGACTGGGGGAAGCCTCTGAGTGGAACTCGTTCGAGATGGAATCGAGCGGAGTTGTAGTCACACTGCCAGTATACCAATGAGGAAGCTCGCACCCAAGCATCCAGAACTCGATGTGCGGTTTGAGTATATAAATTCACCTCACCCTTTTAACTCTCAAAAGCTGGCTCTAAGGCATTTTGACTGCTTGCGCTGAAAACGATGGGATCGGAGCAGCCCGCCGCTTCAAACCCCTTGCGCGGGGATCGAAAGCTGTTGTACCCTGCACGCAACCTGCCTGATTCACAGCCCCTTCAGTAGGACTGGCGGCAGAGATCGGTTCTTCCCCTTTCGTTCGACAGCCGAAAATCGAAATCACCGACAATTGGAGGGACTTATGAATCTCAATTCTACGTTGTTGCGAGTTTTGCTGTTTGCCGGGGCTCTACTCATCGCGGAATCCGCAAACGGACAGGATCAAACGATTTTGCCGCTTCAGGTAAACCCTGGTCAGGACTCTGTACCGATCGTACCCGGAAGCCTCTCCTTCAGGACATTGAGGCTAGCTGGATCCAAATCGGCGGCTTCCGAAATAAGGCCGGCCAAGTTAACCACAGACGCTCAGGGTCTTGCCGTCTCCGACTTGAGCATCCCAGCCGTGCCGAGCCCCGGCTTCTATCCGGACGATGTCAGCAACCCTGGAGACGGACCGGTAATCGTCAGCACCAAGTTCCATCCGATCTACGTTAACCGCCAGCCATCTCACTGGGGCAATGTCGGCGAGTTCCTAACCGATTTGGGGGCGAGCAGCTTCATTCATGTGCTGGATCAATATATTGGGTCCAGCGCGAGCAACCGCTATAAACTTGGCGCCTCCTTCTCCGCTGTCTATACCATCCCGGAGAATCACACGTTGGGGATGGACGATATTCTGGCTCTGGTTCATGCCGGGGCTGCGGTCAACGGAAACGGCTATGGCCATCTCTACCACATATTTCTCCCCAAAGGGGTAGATATGTGCATGACGCCGGGTACCCCTACGAGCCCACCGGAGTGTTATTCCCCAGACAACCCCAGCACGTTTTATTTTTGCGGCTTTCATGGCTCGGTAACCTTTAGTGACGCGGTGGGCCACGTGATCTTCAGTGTCGAGCCCTACCAGGATGTGGACGGCTGCTCGATGCCTCCACACGGAACCGCGAACAGCCAACTGATCGATTCGACCAATAACGTGCTCTCGCATGAGACTTCTGAAGCAATCTCAGATCCGGACCTGGATGCATGGTGGGTTCAGGCTTACACCTTCGCAAACGGAAACGAGATTGGGGACCTATGTGAACGCTTCCAGGTGCTCGCGAGCGGCGCGGCTTATTGGGACTATGGCAACGTGGAACTCAACGGTCACATGTTCACAATTCAGCCGGAGTATTCGAATGCGCTGCATGGGTGCACCTATAGTCCGAATTGAGGCGGTGGTCGCCAGTACTGGTATTTGATGGTGGAACTCACCGATCCGAAGCTCCGGGCCTGGGCACTCAGCGAAAACAGGGGAGATTTCAGTGGTTGAAATAGGACGGGCACAGGCCTTTGTCAGGGCCGATGGGCTTGATAAAATAGTGCCGAATCAACAACCCAAAAGGAGATTCCTCTGGAATGAATACCTTTCAAAGCCATCGACCTTGTTTCAACGCTCACCATTATTTTTCCGCTTTGGTGCTTTGTCTTGCCATGCTGGCCGCGGGCATGCCTGCTTTTTGCGGTCCGATTCACGATGCAGCCCGCGCCGGCGATCTTGACAAGGTCAAATCGCTGGTCAAGCAGAGTCCCGATCTTGTCTCTAGCAAGGATGAGAAGTTCGGGCAGACGCCTTTGCACATCGCAGCCTTCAACGACAAGAAAGACGTCGCGGAGTTTCTGCTGGCCAACAAGGCTGACGTCAATGCCAAAGCGAGCAACGGATCGACGCCGCTGCACCTGGCGGCCGGCAAAGGCAACAAGGACATCGTGGAACTGCTGCTGGCCAACAATGCCGACATCAATGCCCTCGACAACGAAGGCTGGTCTGCCACACACTCCGCAGTTCTCTTTCATCAAAAAGAGATTGCGGATCTGTTGATTGCCAAGGGTGGCAAGGAACTGCCCGCACCGCCGAAGCCGCCAACGCCCGCTCCAGCCGCAAATCCGGCCGAAAAAGCGCCGCCAAAAGAGAATGGAAAGGATGGCCAACTTGTCTCTTACGATGACGGAACGGTCGTCGATACCAAGGTAAAGCTCATGTGGATGAATCGAGACAACGGATCGGGGTTGAGCTGGCCCGATGCGAAGAAATACGCGGCGGATTATCGCGGAGGGGGCTTCTCAGACTGGCGGCTGCCGACACTGGCCGAAGTTTCAGCGCTCTACGACAAGGACAACACGCGCAAGGCCTATTGCCTCTCCGCCGTTGACGAACTGGGCGCTTCCGCTGATGAAATCCACCTGTCGAAGTTGATCCACCTGACCTGCACCCGCGTCTGGACCTCGGATGAACGCAAGGACAAGCCGGGCTCTGCGACTGTCTTCGACTTCCATTCCGGCAAGGATGCCGCGCGGCCCGAGGCCAAGGAGTTTGTCGATACCGCGAGCCGTGTGCTGATCGTGCGCAGCGTGAAGTAAGTATCCTCCGGCAAAGCCGGAGGATACTTACTGACCGAGGGCCTGGGTGCAGTTGGTGCCGCCGGTCGGATCGTACTTGAGGGTGCCAAACTGGTCGCTGCAAAAGCCGCGATTGCCGGTCTTCCCCACGGTCTGAGGAACTGCGAAGATCGTGTAGCCTGTGATGCGGTCGGTGCCATTGATCGACACCTTTGTGCAGTTGCCAATGGTAAAGATGTAACCGGGCTTGTAGCCCGAGGCTAGATCGCCCGCCAGCATCTGCGCGGCAGTTGGTGAGGGACCGCCTGAACTGGGATCGCCGCCCAAAGCTGCTAATGTGCAGGCGTAGCCGTTTTCCGGGTAGGTGGTTTCATATTGCATCTCGGCCATAGAGATGGCGCGCATCGACTGGATCGCCGAGGTCTCGTTGGCGTGCTTCTTCATGCTGCCCAAGGTGGGAATCGCAATGAGCGCGAGAATAAGCATGATGGGGATGAAGGCTGCCAACCCCACGAGGATCCAAACAAAGATGGGAACGGACCGCGATGTGCTGATGGGGGATTGTGGGGAGAGGGGCGGAATTTGGCCTGTCCCGAATTGTGAGGGCGGCAGACCTGGTTGAGTCTCTTGTGTTGCGTAGAGCGTCATGCCATTCGTGGCTGGTACCAGATCCAGCCTTCGCGAGAACTCGCCTATCTTTACCCAGTAGATAATCCAGAGAACTATGTACGCCGGGAAAGCTAAAAGGTTCACAAGGGGAACGATTCCGCACGCTGCACATACGCACATCGCAATGCCAACTGACTTTCCCGGTTTCGGATCAGCGTTTGGAACTTCTCTCGCCCGAAACTCATTCCCCAGGGAGTCTGCCAATCCAATCACGACAAAGAACTGCCAAACGAGACCAACAAGAGGGACGAGCAATAGCCAAACCATTCCCGGCTGCATCGTTCTTGATGACTCGGAACATTTGCTTAACGCACGCGAGAGAGACGTGATGTACAAGATGTACACAACGAGCATTACAACGAACACTGCAATGAAGAGTATTCCGGCTACGATTCGAATGATCGTGGTGGTGTCCATCACATCCCCCAAGGGTGTTTGATTTTGCGCACGATCCTAGCATAGTTGTTGACGACAAGCAATTTTGGTTCTGTGAGGTAGGGCAATTTTGACGGAATAGGTCATCAGGATCGCTGTGTTTTCCTCAGCCGGGCGGGATTTCAACCGATCTTTGGACAGGATGGGGGGAGCGGTTGACGACTAGAATCTAGAGTAGCCATGGCTGAATTTACGCATCTGCATTTGCATACGGAGTACTCGCTGCTGGATGGGGCTTG